>WVXP01000008.1:0-6183 GCA_011773445.1 Pseudomonadota bacterium
ATCCATTTCAATGATGCCTACGGTTGCTTTGACGATGACATGATTGCCTCTTCGATTCACATCTGGCAGACCCTCGAGATGCTCTACTACATGGACAAAGTCGGATACGACGGCTGGTACGGTCTGGACATCTTTCCTTACCGGGAGGACATCATTGCGGCCTGTGAACTCAGCATCGAAAATATAAAGGATCTTCACGAAGTTGCCCGGGAGATTGATCCTGGCAAATTGGAGAAAACCCAAGCAGGAGGCGACGCCATCGAATCTCACAGGTATATCCGTGATTTTATCTTTGGTCGACTGAAGGGCCATTAAGTTTAGAGTCTGGCCAGCAGGCGGATCGATGTGGGGTTTCGGGAATCAGGAAGGCTGGGATCGACAAAACCCTCAGATTTCTTTTGGGAAAGGACCGTCCCGGGTCTCGAGTCAATCCATCGGTTCATTCGCTCGGCCCAGGCCCAGATCGCTCGGGCATTTGTGAGATCGAAATCAAAGCAGTGAGCATTTTTGTGAGTGTTTGTGGATTCCTTCAGGGACCAAAAACGGAATAGAAAGGAGGAGAATCATGAAAGTCGGTATTGATAGTTACTGCTATCATCGTTATTTCGGGGAGATATATCCTGACCAGGAGGATCCCGGGACACGTTGGACTTTTACGGATTTTGTCAACCGGGCCAGCGAATTGGGGGTTGACGGCGTCTCCCTGGAGTCTTGTTTTTTTGAGAGTTTTGAGCCGGCATACCTTTCGGAGATGAAGGCTGTCTTGGATGAAAAAGGGCTAGAACGGGTCCTAGCCTGGGGGCACCCGGATGGCCTCGAGGGGGGCCGGAATGAGGCCGCCTGGAAAGAGATGAATTCCCTCATTCCGAAGGCCCAATTCTTGGGTGGAGACATCATGCGTATCGTGGCATCCTCTCTCATGTTTCGCAATGAACCTCACGGGCCCCAAATCGAGGCCGTTGTTAAAATGCTCAAGGAGAGCGTCAAAATCTCAGCGGACAATGGCGTTGTGCTGGCCCTTGAAAACCACATTGACTACACGTCTGAGGAAATATACGAGATTTTAGAACGGATAGGTTCTGATTATCTTAAGGTGAATTTCGACACAGGCAACACACTCCGGATGATGGAGGATCCGGTAAAGGCAGCGAAACGGTTGGGACCATACACGGTGGCCACTCACACCAAGGATCTGGATGCTTGTCGTCATGTTTCACCCGAGGAGTGGTATTTCTTTTCCTCCGTACCTGTGGGAACCGGACTCATCGATATTCCAGCGGTGGCCAGGGCGCTGAAAGAAGGGGGCTATGCAGGTGTCCTGGCGGTTGAAAGTGATCATCACAAGGACAATCAAGACGAAGACAAGCTTGTGGAAGATAGTGTGGCCTATCTCAANNGGCTCTGAGTGTAGATTTCGAGTTTCGAAAAGAAAACACTCGAGAACCCTGGGAGCCCACATAGGAGTTACGTATGGTGTAAAGAAAAGGGGGTGGGAAGATGAGGAAGTTAAACGTTGCCATAGTCGGTTATAAGTTTATGGGGAAAGCCCACAGCAATGCGTGGAAGAAGGCCAGATTCTTCTTTGATCTGAACATCGAGCCCGTGATGAAAGTGGCGTGTGGGAGACACGAAGAACCACTGAAAGCGTTTGCGAAGAGGTGGGGCTGGGAGGAAATCGAAACCGATTGGAGAAGGGTGGCGGAAAGAGATGATATCGATATCATCGATATCTCAACACCAACATTTCTGCACCATGACATTGCTGTTGAGGCTGCGCGACGGGGGAAACATATCTTTTGCGAGAAGCCTATTGCACTGACTTACCAGCAGGCAAAAGAGATGTATGACGCCGCCGAGAAGAGCGGCGTTACAGACTTCCTCAACCATAACTACAGGAGGTGTCCTGCGGTTCTCCTCGCGAAGAAGCTCATCGATGGGGGAGAGATAGGAAGGATATTCCATTGGAGAGGTGCATACCTCCAGTCCTGGATTGTCGACCCGAATTTCCCGCTCACCTGGCACCTGAGGAAAGAAACGGCAGGTTCCGGTCCACACTACGATCTCAACTCTCACAGCGTTGATCTAGCTCGGTTCCTGGTGGGTGAGATCGAGAGTGTTACCGCTATGATTGCGAACTTTGTGAAAGAGCGTCCATTGCCGGATGAAGTCGCCGCTGGAACCTTCAAGGCTGGAGAGACAGGAAAAGAGAAGGGTGAGGTGACTGTGGAAGACTCGGCGTTCATGCTTGTCGAGTTTCAGAATGGTGCACTCGGTTCTTTCGAGGCCACGAGATTCGCCCCAGGAAGGAAGAATTACAACTATTTTGAAATATACGGTAGTAAAGGGAGCTTGATTTTTGATCTCGAACGCATGAACGAACTACAGTTCTTCTCAACGAAAGACCCCGATGACTCACAGGGATTCAGAACCATTCTTGCGACTGAACCGGTCCATCCGTATATCGAAAACTGGTGGCCACCCGGACACATCATCGGGTATGAGCATGAGTTTATCCATTCGGTCGTTGATTTTCTCAAAGCTGTAGACAAAGGTGAAAAAATTGAGCCAAACTTTTACGATGGTATGAAAAACATGGAGGTGCTGGAGGCAGGATTAGAGTCGGCAAAGACAGGAAAGAAAATTACCTTGATTCAATCTCAGGACAATTTCAGTAAGGCTTGAGAATCGCCAGATCTCTTGAGAAGACCCTTTTAAGAACGAGCGATAATCACTCTGCGCTGAAAAGGTACTTCTTCATAAATATCATTGACTTACAGTTTCATTTTCTTGGGTAGTTCGAAAAAATTGCGGGCCGTAGTTATGTTATCTGCAGAACCACCCTGAAGCGGGCCATATTAGTCATCATGCGTTGATACGCCTCGGCAACTTTCTCCAAAGGAAAAGTCTCGATCATGGGTTGGATTCCACGCAGGGCACTGAAATCTAAAGCATCCTCTGAATCCTTTGCATGTCCGCTGGGCCAGCCCTGAATAGACTTTCTCCCCGGTATAAGCTGGAGCGGCGATACCTCCATGGGCTCGCCCGTTGCTGCCACCACAACTATCTTACCGTTTCTACCCAGACCGTTCACTAGGTCAGAAATTGCTTTGCTGCTCGGCGCTGTAGCTAGCACAACGCGTGCGCCCCCTAAATTGGCAAGAACCTCGGCAGCATTGACCGATTCGGTATCAATGTAGATATCCGCTCCGAGGTCAAGAGCCAATTTTTCTTTGGCTTTACCGTGTGACACAGCGATCGTTTTGAAGCCGAGTTTGTTGGCAAATTGAATACCGAGATGGCCAAGGCCACCAATACCCTGAACGGCAACGATGTCACCAGCTCTGGCACCGCTATTGCGCAATGCGTTATAGGTGGTGATGCCCGCACAAAGCAACGGTGCCGCGCTCGCTGCATTCAGCTCATTGGGGATGTGCGCGAGAGCTTCCTCAGGTACAATTGTATATTCTGCGTAACCGCCATCATGGGTGACGCCGGTCACTCTATGCTTGACACAGTTTACGAAATCGCCGTCTCGGCAAGGTTCACACTGAAAGCAGTGTCCACCATGCCAACCCACACCCACTCGTTGACCTTGTTTCCAAGCCACCACTCCTTCACCGACTTTATCGATGGCTCCAGCGACCTCATGGCCAGGAACGCGGGGATATTCTATCCCCGGCCATAGGCCCTCCTTCACAAAGGCATCGCTATGGCATATGCCACAAGCTTCCACTTTAACCCGGACTTGGCCATGCTCCGGTTCGGGAATCTCCCTTTCAACCAATTCGAATTCGCCACCAGATCGGCTCACTTGTACCGCTCTCATAGATTGCATGCGTCCTCCCTATTCAATTTGATTTATCTTCTCAGAATCAATTTGCGGATGATTCTAGACTCCGATCACACACGCTGATTAGCTGTCGCCTGACATAATATTTGACGCCCGAAAACGCATCAGATATCACGGCACTCAAAAGAGCCTAGCTTCCAGTGTGTAATAGGATCAATTTATGAAATGTGTCTCCGTATTACAGTGTAATCACGGATACACCCCATTACATTTGCAATGAAAAACGACAAAGTCATATTATCCGAAAGATCCATTATTGCGTGGATCCACTCCCTGCCGGTCCGAGGCCGGGGGGAAGATCCGTCGCGAAACTCGCTCACCTATTAAAGAGTGCACTCAGTATGTGATGAATTCCTCAATGGATTTAGAATGGTCACCCAATCCCCTGCGTTACCATTAAAAGGGGAAATTTAGCAAAAGTCAATAAATCAAAGAGAGTGATTTCGAAAACAACACGATCTGATAAGCGAAGTCCCTGAAGTTATAGAAATCACCAATGGGGAGAACGGCTTCCCAAGCTGAGGGTCGCGGGTTCGAGTCCCGTTGCCCGCTCTATGAGAAAGGCACTCAAATAAAAAGGTTGAGTGCTTTTCTCTTTTTCCGCGATGATCCTCAGTCCAGGGTTCAGGCATGAAAGCCCTGTGAGGGATGAATCGCTCACCTATCCTTTGCTTCAGATCTCGACATGAGAAGTTGGAGTCGTTCCCCTATTCTTGACGGGAACTGCTGTTCTCTGAGCGACGTTGCGGAACGGTTGTGCTAATAGGCTCTGGCATTCTCAGGCTGTCTTTGTAGCTCACGAGTGCACCAACGGCACGAACACAAGGTGAAAGGATAATCGATTCCCACTTCTTGGTCTTCTTTCCTTTATCCTTTGACCTTTATCCTTTTTTTGCTTAACCTGCGAACTGAAGAAGGTCACCGCGTGAGTTCAGGAGCGAAGGGACATGAGGCTCCCGTTGGAGAAATTGGAAATACCCAAAGAAATCTGTGACCTGTGAGACATATCCCGGGAGAAATGAAAAAGCTCACCAAGAGGCGAACCTTCAAATTCGAATCGAGATGATGGATAATGACCAGGAGTGAAAATCCAGTGATAAGATGGAAGAAAAGAGTGGAACCGGGTAGCGGAATAGTCCAAACGTCCGCCCTTCGCATTGGCCTCATCGGCGTTGGCAATCACGGAAGCCGCTATGCGAAGCACATTCATGAGGACCTCCCCGAAATAAAACTGATCGGCCTCTGGCGTCGGAACCCTGAAGAGGGAAAAAGACAGGCCAGGCAATACGGATGCCGATACTTTCACAGCTATCATGACCTCTTATCCGATAACTCCATCGATGCCGTGGTGGTAACCTTGCCCCCTGCCCTCAATCTGTCAATATGCGAAGAAGCAGCACGTCGCGGTAAACACATCCTGGTGGAAAAACCGATGGCCATCAATGTGAGGGAGGCGATTCGGATTCGTCGTGCGGTTTCCCGTCACGGTATTCGCCTCATGGTCTCTCAAACCCTCCGGTTCAATGCCGTGATNNCCCCCAGTTGGGTTCCCTTCATTCCATTTACCTCAGCCAGCGGTTTGAGCCGTCGCCTCTGCCCTGGATGGACCAGAAGGAACTTTCCGGGGGAGGCATCGTCCTGCACACGGGAGTCCATAGCTTCGATCTCCTCCGTTTTCTGACACAGGAGGAGGTCGATAGGGTATCCTGTACGCTCAATCAGGTTAGCACAAGGGAGACGGAGGATAACTTCTCGGCCACCATGACCTTTGTAAAGAGTCCTATCATCGCTTCGGTTATGGGATCGAGAGGGACTGAGGGGCGTAATGGTTTGATTGAGCTGGCTGGGGAAAATGGGCAGGTTGTGGCAGATCATGTCCACAACTATCTCCTTGTAATAAAAGGGATGGAGAGGAAGCCCGTCGCTCTGGGAGAGCCCATCCCCACCGTCTACGAGGCCTTGAGGGCTTTCTATGACAGTCTCTGCCGGAAGGTCCCCTTCCCCGTGACCGCTGAAGATGGGGCGATAGCGTTGGCCATAGCCGAGGCATGCTATCGCTCAGCTAAAACAGGGAGGTGGGAAAAGGTACACCATTTTTGATGCGCATTGCGATGACTGACCGAAAAGAATTCCGTGGCCATTTAATGGATGAAAGGGTCACGAATTGCGTTTCAAATGGAAACGTGAGTCAAAATCCTCCGAATCCATTCACCAACGATTTTGACACCTTAAGGAGTTCCCCCAAAAATTCGGAGGTCAACCCGTAAGTATGGGAGTACCTTCCTCAGTCGTGGAGGATTGTCTTATTCCTGAGCGACGTGAGCGGAAGCGGT
>WVXP01000008.1:6259-7144 GCA_011773445.1 Pseudomonadota bacterium
GAGAGGGTCACCGCGAGAGCGTGGGAGCGAAGGGATGAGAGAATCCACTTTGCAAATCGGAGTTTTTCAACAAAATCCAAATCATAAGGGAACGCTGCAATGAAAAACGGGGTAACGAGTCTGTTGACACTTTCCCTTGAACCCGAAAGTAGGATAATAGATATACTGAATTCCGGGCTAACATTCACCTCCTCGAAATTCAGTGAGATGACCGGTAACGCCCTCGGGACTCACCATGTGTCCGTCCAGGTCGATCCGAACGATCAAGACGCATGGTTTTGGTTCGACCCGATGGATGGTAAAAGATCAGAGAAAAGGAGTCATGATGCGAAAACTCAATCCGAAGTACGTTAAGGCGATTAGCGCTCTCGTCAACGAATGTCCATATTTTACACTCCTTTCCATGTCGATCCGCAGTATAGGCATGGGAGAATCCATCCTCGAGATCGATGTGCAGAACAAGCACCTCCAGCCGTTTGGCGCTGTTCATGGAGGTGTTTTTGCTTCAATCATTGATGCGGCTGCCTTCTGGGCCGTGTTTCCGGAGGTCGATGAAAATGTGGCGATGACCACTGTGGATCTCAAGGTCAATTATCTTGCCCCTGCACAGAACGGGACACTGATCGCCAAGGGCCGCCGAATAAAAGTTGGTAAGACACTCGCCCTGGGCGAGGCTGAAATCAGTAGTCAAGAGGGTAAAGTACTTGCCCACGGAACGTCCATCATGATGATCCTGAAAAACCCTGAAATGGCTATTGGACGGTTCCTCCCTTCCAAGTTTATCGATGCCTAGCGCAAGATCTAAGAGAGAGGTGCAAGAAGTCCCCTCTTCCGATGGATCCGGAGGGGCCCCTCATTGCACTCCTGAGAATGGATGGGGAATAG
>WVXP01000008.1:7287-7422 GCA_011773445.1 Pseudomonadota bacterium
GGGAAGCCAGAAGCCAACCGTCAATCGGTAAGCTTCAGTGCCCGAAAAATCCAGGTGAAAGTGCTTTATCTCAGCGTCTCTTCGATCCCGATTGCCCTGGTAGGTAAACTCGACTCCCATTCGGTAATCCGGTAT
>WVXP01000280.1:0-14398 GCA_011773445.1 Pseudomonadota bacterium
CCTGTCATGAAGGCCGTACTGGAGAAATTAAATGTCGAAGAGATAAATCCGGGTGCCTGCACTGGCCAAGATGCGTGGATTACGGATTCGAAAGGGGAAGAACTCATCTCTTATAACCCAACTACTGGAGAGCCCATCGCTCGAGTCATTCAAGCTAGCCCCGAAACCTATGATCGGGTGGTCAGAACCGCAGAATCCGCATTCAGAGTATGGCGTGAAACACCAGCGACGAAGCGTGGCCAAGTCGTGCGAGATTTGGGCAATGCCCTCCGGGAGATGAAGGAACCATTGGGTGACCTCGTGAGTCTGGAAATGGGGAAAATCAGGGCCGAAGGGCATGGTGAGGTTCAGGAAATGATCGACATCTGCGATTTCGCCGTCGGTCTCTCCCGTCAGCTCTATGGCCTGACGATGCACTCAGAGCGACCCAAACATCGTATGTATGAACAGTGGCATCCGCTTGGAGTGATGGGTGTCGTCACAGCCTTCAATTTTCCTGTTGCTGTCTGGTCTTGGAATGCAGCCATTGGCACCGTGTGCGGAGACGTGGTGGTTTGGAAACCCTCCTCACTCACTCCTCTTACCGCGATTGCTGTCCAGCACATCACGAATCAAGTGTTAGGGGATCACGGTTTCTCGGCCATCTTCAACCTCGTGATTGGTTCTGGGAAAAATTTGGGGGAGCGACTGATCACCGATCCCAGGGTCCCGTTGATCGCGTTTACGGGGTCGACGAAGGTGGGCCGTCACGTCTCAGAAGTGGTCGCTCGGCGACTCGGTCGGACCATTCTGGAGCTTGGAGGCAACAATGCCATCATTGTGGCCGAAGATGCAGACCTCAACCTCGCCACTCGGGCGATCGTCTTTGGTGCCGCCGGAACCACCGGTCAGCGGTGTACCACTACCCGGAGAATTATCATGCACAAAGCCGTTGCTGAGGAGTTGACAAAGCGTTTGGTGAAAGCATACCGGCAGATCCGAATTGGTGATCCTCTGGAGGAGGAGACTCTTATGGGCCCTCTGGTGACGGTCTCTGCTGTTGATGAAATGTTTCAGGCGCTGGACCAGGCCAGTGCGGAAGGCGGCAAAATCCTTGCGGGAGGTAAACGTCGATCAGACCTGGGACCAAACTTCGTGGAACCGACCCTTGTCAAGATGCCGACCCAAGCTGAGATCGTTAAGCGAGAAACTTTTGCGCCGATTCTTTACCTCATGGAATACGATGGTCTCGAGGAAGCCATCGAGATTCATAACGACGTGCCACAGGGTCTCAGCAGTGCAATCTTTACGGAGAGCATGCGCAAGGTCGAAACCTTCCTCTCCGTGAGCGGCTCCGATTGCGGTATCGCGAACGTCAATATTGGTACATCAGGAGCTGAGATCGGTGGCGCTTTTGGCGGGGAAAAGGAAACCGGTGGTGGAAGAGAATCTGGTTCCGACGCTTGGAAAGGTTATATGCGTCGCCAAACAAACACGATCAACTGGTCGAGCGACATGCCTCTTGCACAGGGCATCAAGTTTGGAGATTAGAAAGGAAATATACGCTCGACGTTTACCACCCTGCCGTCTATAATTTCAATGACCGTTGTTTTTTGATTCAAATCCCTGTTTCCCAGATAAATCAGCCGAATGATCCGGGATCTGTATCGACGATGATACCCATCAAAGTAGTCGTTCGGTGTGACGAGACTCGGAAAGCCCAGTCGTGCGATCACTTCAGCTTCATCCATTCCCACCTGGATACGGATGAATTGATCAAAAGGAATTTCTCGGTAAAGGCCCTGCTCTTCGGAATTCGCACCTCGCCTTTCAGACTCTATTTCTCGGCCTTTGGCGACCGGGGCAGCCTCTGAGGTGGACTCCGCCCTTTCCGGTTCGAGATCCGCTTCCTCTGCGACACTTTCAACTCGTAATGGGGGAAGCTCTATGATCTCGACGCCTTCTCTGAAACGCGCCGGAACCCTGGCGAGATCATTGGTGAAATAGAGGTCGCCTTTTTCGTCGGCCCATTTGTAAAACCTCTGGCCTCCCTGGGCCTGATCTTTATCCCCAACCTCGTCAGGTGGCTGTGTAACTTCGGTCGTCGTTTCAGGCGTGACTTCCCCTGCTGGTTGGGCGTATAAAACATGGTTAGAGAACCAAAGAAAAAAGATGAAGGAGCAAAAAGAGAAAAACCCAAGCAGGGAGAGAAGAATTTGTTGATTCCTATCTCTCATAACGCGATTTCACCTACTATCGGACGAATCACTTCTATGATAGACAATGATAACACAGATCGGTGACGATAGGCGAGCCTGTGGCACGGGATCTTATTCTGGAATTGGACCGGCGGGCCTTCTGGAAATCACCGGAGATTGTTTACTCTTGGTCCTCACTCATTCCAACGCCATACCGCTCATAATACACTATCTCTTGGAGCGGTTTCCGACCTCTCTCGGGTTTTTCGTCGGCAAATCCTACAGGCATCAAACTGATTACTCTCATATTTTTGGGAATTCCGAGAACCTTTTTGATCGGTTCCTCGGCCTTAGAATTGAGNNGAGACTGTGGGTTGCCAATGACATGTTCTGATGAGCAATGGATCCGGCCTCGATCCAGTGAGAAGGCTCTTGGCTAGGATCAACACACACAACAATGGTCAGAGGGGCCTCAGCGATTCCCCTGTAGTAAACGCTCCTTCCAGCTTCTTCGCTCAATCTTCTTTTAGTCCCCTCTTCTTGAACTACGACAAATTTCCAGGGCTGTGCATTATTGAAAGACTGCGCCCACCGACCCGCTTCGAGAATCTCTTCAACCGTCTCTCTCGGGACTGGCTCCTTTTTGAATTTTCTGATCGTCCGTCGACTTTGAATGGCTTCAGTGATCTCGGTCATCTCGTGCCTCCAAGTTTGTTCATTTATCCGATCTGTAGTGTAGACTTGTCGCTCTCATCATGTCAACCGTCTTACACGACCGGGCACGTCGGATCGGTCTCGATCTCGTAACCCTCTTTGCTTAGTGCGCCGAGAATCGCCTGGATGTGATCGAATCCTGAGGTCTCCAGTTCCATGACGACCTTGGTAGCCCCAACAGGAACCTCTGTGGACGTTCGGTCGTGGTAGGTGTTCAGTATATTGGCCCTCTGGGTCGCAATGGATTCACATAGCCGAGCAAGAGAGCCGGGGATATCTCGCAGGTTGACGCCAAATCGTATGATTCGCCCTGTTTTGGCTAGGCCTTGACCGATGATGCGATCGATGAGGTTGACGTCGATATTTCCCCCACAGATGACCAGCACACAATTCGTGCCCTCGATCTTTAGATCGCCCTTCAGCAGAGCCGCTAGGGGGGCTGCCCCTGCTCCCTCGGCAACGATTCTTTTGCGCTCAATCAGCGTTAGTATGGCTGCGGCGATTTCGTCATCCTCTACTGTAACGATTTCGTCCACGTATCGCTGAATGATGGGAAAGGTAATCTGTCCAACGCACTTGATGGCAATCCCGTCGGCAATGGTCGGAATCGGTTGGACGGGGATAATCTTTCCTTCACGCCTCGAAAGGAGGGCCGATGGAGCTGCTGCAGCCTCCACTCCGATGACGTGGACTTCCGGTTTTTTCCCCTTCAGCGCTGTGGATATGCCCGATATGCAACCTCCACCGCCGATCGGCACGATGACGGCTTCTACCTCCGGCAGGGCCTCGATAATTTCAAGACCGATGGTCCCCTGTCCGGAGATGATATCCTCATCCTCAAAGGGATGAATCATCGTATAGCCATCTTTCTCAAGTTCCTTCGCATGCTGTTCGGCCTCGCCGAAAGACTCTCCCTTGAGAATGACTTTGCCACCATAGCCCCGGGTGGCCAATTGTTTTGACAAGGGGGCGTGTACCGGCATGACGATGGTTGCAGAGATTCCACGAGAGGCCGCAGCCAAAGCAACGCCCTGGGCGTGGTTGCCGGCTGAAACAGCAATGACCCCTCTCTTCCCGACGGAGGACCCCAATTTTGATATCTTGTAGGAGGCTCCCCGGATCTTAAAGGATCCGGCCTTTTGCAGGTTCTCCAGCTTGAGGTAAACATCTTTGCCAACCATGGCACTGATCGAATCGGAAAACAATAGAGGAGTCGGATGAATCGTTTCCCGAATGACCTCTCTTGCCCTCGTGATCTCTTCGAGTGTCACCATTTAAAAGCCTCCTCTCCCTTTTTCAACAGTGCGCTACGTGATTGCATGCCCCGTCCTGCTCGGGGCCCTCTTATGTCATCATAGCCCGATCTAAGACCTGATATCAGTCGGAGATGCCTGGTGTCAAGGTCAGAGCAACCCAGGACTCTACAACAGCCTGTAAAAGAGTCCGGGGTCACGAGTGATGAAATTCCCTAACCTGTTGATAGCTGGGTCATTTTGTTTTAGCAGGTGAACACCGTCGTGCATGAGCGACGTGCCGGAGAAGTGGGGTACACATCGGAGGTGAGCAGGGAGGGGAAAACCAGCCCTTTAGAGGCTGCAAGGGGCAAAGATTCCTCGCCTGTCCCGCCAGTGGCGGGAAAAGGGTCACTTCGAGAACGTTGGAGGGAGGGGACGATGGGTGTTCGCCAGAAGACTCCAGAAACTCTCCAGAGTGTACTGGAGTTTCCTGAGTTTTCTGATCTATTCGAGAGGCAAGTGGTCCAGACCCCTTTGAGCGTTCCTGCAAATGTTTTTTGCTCATAAACCTTAGGCGAAGCGCAAGATCAGCGCCTTCAACTGTCTGAGCCCGAAGGGCGAGTTGTGAAGGCGCCTGGAGCGCGCCTTAGATTTATCAAAAAACCTTTGGGAACCAGCGAAAAGGGAGTCGGGCACTTGTGTAATTCGAAAACAGAATTAAGTTCCGACTACTTGCATAGCTACATAGCTGGTTTTTGAGGAAACTCCAGACAGAGTGTATTGTTGACAGGTCGTTGGTTTCCCTGTTAGATTCCTGGTTCTATCGTTACCCTCTCGGAAGTAGGGCCAGGAAAGAGAATCGATGGACCGACAAGCACCAAACCCAAGGAATCAAGGCAAGATGGTCTGTTTTGGGTATCGACGGGTTGCGGAAGCAGAGAAGATTAAACTCGTTCAACGTCATTTCAATACGGTAGCACGCAAGTATGACCTGATGAATACGATTTTGAGCTTTGGCCTCCATCATCTCTGGAAGCGGAGCGCCATCAGAGCGCTTGGATTGAATCCGGGAGATCGGGTCATCGATGTATGCGGCGGAACGGCGGATTTGGCAATTTTGGCGGCAAGAGCCGTCGGAACCTCGGGACGGGTAGTTTTATGTGATATCAATCGACTGATGATGGATGCCGGGAGGTCCAAGGTTATCGGGTCCCCCTCCAGCAGGCAAATCATATACGTCCAGGCGGACGCCGAACAACTCTCAGTCGCAGATGAAAGCTTTGATGCGGCAATGGTCGGGTTCGGCATTCGGAATTTGACTCACATGGATCGCGGATTCCAGGAGATGCGCCGGGTGTTGAAACCCGGGGGGAAACTCATGTGTCTCGAATTCTCGCTACCAACGGCCTCCTGGTTTCGCTGGCTCTATGATCTTTATTCTTTTTCGATCATGCCTTTTCTGGGAAAGATCTTGGTTGGGTCCTGGCAGGCATACATCTACCTTCCCGAGTCGATTCGAATGTTTCCTCACGCAGAGGAACTGACCGCTATCCTCCAGGGGATCGGGTTTTCTCGCGTAACCCACAGAAGATTGACCAACGGTATCGCAGTTGTCCATGTGGGCATAAAGGCATGAGGTTTGCCCGATGAAACTGAACTGGGCCGAAAAGTGGGCAGTCAACAATCCGCTGCGGGTCATGATCCAGAGCCAAATAATCCGATGGATGAAAAGGCTAGAGGTTTTGGGGCCGGAGGCGGTGGTCTCAGAGGTGGGGTGCGGAAGGGGCGCAGGTGCCGACCTCCTGCTCAAGGTCTTCCAGCCCAAAACCTTCTATGCTCTGGATTTGGACCTCACGATGATCCAAAAGGCCAGGAAATACCTCAGCCAAGCGCAAGGCAGCAACATCTGCTTATGTGTGGGCAATGTAGAGCACCTCCCTTATGGGGACGGCGCTCTGGACGCCGTCTTCAGCTTTGGTGTCTTGCATCATGCCTTGGATTGGCGAACTGGACTTGCTGAAATTGCACGGGTTCTCAAGACCAGGGGGGTATATTTTTTCGAAGAATTGTATCCTTCTCTGTATCAGAACTTTATCACAAGGCGCATTTTTCGACATCCCGAAAAAGATCGCTTTGTTAGCCGGGAATTCAAGGAGGCTTTGAAGGCGATCAAACTGGAGCCCCTGGACTGCCTAGAACGTGAGATGCTGGGTATTTTGGGGGTATACATCAAGAAAAGGTGAGCAGATCAAGCTCTCTCGATCGGGAAAGTCATCAATCCCCCGAGCCAACCAACGATGAAAACGAGGGGGATCAGGGACAAGAGGAGCACGAGATAGATAATGGCTGTCCCTCCCAGTGAGCTCAAAAGGTCAGGAACAGCCAACCTCCAGACAAAGGCAACAACGGAGACGGCCATCAAGACAAAAGAGAGCCGGATTTTAATGGTCACGGATCGCATCGGTTTTGCCAGGTAGTTGAGCCACCAGGTGAAAAACCCGGTGAGAATCGCAAGAGGGGTGAAAAGAATTCCAGCGCCAAGACAATGCAGGCCTGTGATCTCGAAAGACCTAATTCCTGTGATGAGGTGAAGAATGGTGAAGAGGGGCGCACAAAACATGAAAACGATTGGAAAGTGGACGACCGACGGATGGGGGTGACGTCTAAGTATGGGGAACCGCTCTAGAAGATTCGATAAAGCCCCCGGCATGGGCCGCTCGGAGCGTTTTTCGGAACTCAGAGTGCCTACCTGGGGCACGCGCTCAAGGACCTCTGGACCATGAGGGGCTGCCTCCATAGCCGCAGTGAGGTCTGTTCCGGCTTGGTGACGCTTCATGTGAATCCCTCCTGCCCAAAACTCACTGTGGTCCACATCGTATACTTTGCCTCTGTGAGCAATATAGGCGGCTTTGTCACCCTTTCCAGTATGCTCGGCAAGTTTCTCTAAGGTAATCTTCTTATCAGCCAACTCCATTCCTCCCATCTCACTCTAATTCATCTGGCACACTCAGATCAAGGTCTTTAGGTTATGAGACGAAACAAAACAATGACGAGGAGGGCGAGAGGATAGTAGCTCGCTTTATTAAAGAGAACCAAAGCCCGCGTCTGGTTTCTGGTGCGGTAAAGCCGAAAGGCAGGAAGGAGGAGGAAGTAAAATCCTACAAACAGGGACGCCTCCAGAAAGGGGAAGGATAGTTCGAGTGGTGCGATCGAGAAAAGAACAACGCCCAAGGTGATACTGATGGCCAAGGAACAGAGGATGATCAAACCGGCACCCCTGAGCCCGTATCTTGCCGGTACGGTTTTGACTTCCAAACAATCGTCCTCCTCTAAATCATGCCAATCATTAGGCACATTCTGGCCTCCGATCTCCCAGAAAAAAAGCCAAAAGAACAAGGTGATCAAAAAAGCAGGAGAGGGATCGGGGTCAACGGCAAAGGCAGCGGCGATGCCTCCCGATGTCTTGACCACACCGCTGACCAGTGTACGCAGGTGGCTGACGTCCAACAAGAGACAATAGATAGCCTCCAGAACGAAGCCAATGATGAAGATAAGGGCACAGACAGGATTCAACCAATAAGCTCCCATGAGTGCGAGCAAGGCCCAGAAGGCTGACCACCAGAGACCCTCTTGGAAAGTCATCAGTCCCTGGGCGATGGGATGTCGTACGAAAACAGCGTCCAAGTCGCCGCCGCTGTCAGCCCAGCCCCTGTCTTGGATGATCTCTCTATCTACCCGGCTGTCGACCAAATCGTTTAGAGCATAGACCGCCGTATATCCCGCAAAGGCTGTCCCAAGACCCAGTACCGTCACTTGAAGCGTTGGAAAACCTCCTAGCCAGAGTATGGCTCCCAGGGCCGGCGTGGCTAAGTCCAGCAGCCCGTGAGGGGTTCGAGAGAGGGCCAGGAAAAGCTTTAGCCGGGAGAGTGCCGCGGCACTCGATACTGAGATGCTGTTCATGAGGTGCTGTACCCTTGATGCGCACCTGGATTGTCTTCTGTAAAGGCCTGTGTCATTGTAGGGGGGCAGGGGAGGGATGTCAATAACTTTAGAGCGTGGTTCCAATGACGTTTTAAGAGATTGCAGAAAGGACAGAGATTACGGTAAATATAGTACAAAAGGAGTCATGCCATGAATATTCTTATCACCGGCGGGACAGGGTTTGTGGGTAGCAGACTTTCCCCCCGTTTGGTCGAAAAGGGGCATCAGGTCAGCATCTTGACCAGACGGATATCAAACAAGCGAGATTCGCGGTCAGAGGTCCAATACGTCGAAGGTGACCCTACACTGCCTGGCCCGTGGCAGAAGGCTGTTGCAGACTATGATGTCTTAGTCAATCTGGCCGGAGCTTCCCTATTCGGACGTTGGACACCCGAGCTCAAAAGACTCATTCGAGAAAGCCGGATTTTGACGACCCGTTATCTCGTGGAGGCGATCCCCCCCAATTCGGGGAAGGTGTTTTTCAGTACCTCAGCGGTGGGCTATTACGGGTTTCATGAGGACGAGGAACTGGACGAGTTCTCTCCGCCAGGAAACGATTTCCTTGCAATGATTGGCCGAGACTGGGAATCGGAGGCGATGAGGGCTCAAGAAAAGGGGATCCGCGTGATCATCACCCGATTCGGCATCGTCTTGGGCCGGGGAGGGGGTGCCCTCCAACAAATGATCACCCCGTTTCGATGGTTCGTGGGGGGGCCTCTAGGGAGCGGCCATCAGTGGCTGTCGTGGGTCCACATCGATGACTTAGTGGAAGCCCTCATCTATCTGCTCGGCTCCCCGGACCCTACCGGTCCGTTCAACCTGACTTCTCCTCATCCGGTCCAGAACCGCGACTTTGCCAAAACGCTGGGCAAGATACTCCGCCGCCCATCTTGGATGCCAGCACCGGCCCTTATGATTCGGCTGGCCCTAGGAGAATTCGGTTCGGTCATTCTTAAGGGACAACGCGTTATCCCCAGAAGGCTGGTGGAAAGCGGTTTCTCTTTTCGCTATCCAGAACTCGAGCAGGCCCTAAGGAGTCTGTTAACCTGAAAGGGGTGTTCAGGGAGAATCAATCCCTGATCTCCCCAATTCTGAGATCTTCCATACATCTTGAGGCGCGATGGAGCGTGAGAAGGGAGAATTTTTTCGCTTTCATAGGAAAACGACCGTTCAGGGAACGAAAACCTGGGATACGAGACGAAAAGGGTTATTCAACTCAGCATGAAAGGTAACTGCCCATGATGACGACCCACCTGATTCTGACGATTCTTCTTATTCTGGTTGTCGCCTGGTTTTTGGGATGGATTTTCAATCGCTTTGGCCTCCCGGTCATGCTCGGCGAATTGCTCGCCGGGGTGATACTGGGGCCACCGCTCTTGGGAATTGTCAGTGCATCTCCCCCTATTGAACTGATGGCCGATTTGGGAATTTTCTTTGTCATGTTCTATACCGGCATGGAAATGGACCCCAAGGATCTCCTGAAACACATCTGGCCTTCAATGACGGTGGCGCTGGGGGGATTCGTTCTTCCCTTTATCTTGGGATATTTCACAACGAGGCTCTTTGGAGGAACCGTATTCCAGTCCCTTTTTATCGGAATGGGAATTTCAATAACGGCCATCGCGGTTAACAGCGTGATTCTCCATTCGATGGCGATCAGCAGAACCGAATTGGGACATATCATCATTGGAGCGGCCATTGCTGATGATATCCTATCCTTGATCACCTTGTCGGTTCTTCTTGGGCTCGCCAAGACCGGAACCGTGGAAATTCTGAGCCTCTCTAAGATCGTCTTGAAGGTCGCTGTTTTTTTCGGCCTGACGATCCTCATCGGGCACTTTCTCATCCCGAGGTTCACGAAAAGACTTCATGACCGTGATGCGAAGGCTTTCACTTTCGCTGTCATTTCTGCCCTAATCATGGGCTATCTCTCCGAACTTGCAGGCCTTCATTTGGTGATCGGCGCCTTCCTGGCGGGACAGTTTGTGAGAGAAGAGATTATGGACGAGAGAATCTACAACGCCATCAGTGATCGTTTCTTTGGACTCAGCTATGGCTTCCTTCTCCCTGTTTTTTTCGCCTCCCTGTCTTTCCATCTCCATCTTCCCGAAGACTGGACGTCCATCAGTTTTATGCTGATTCTCACGGCGATGGCGGTTCTGGGTAAACTGCTTGGCTGTGGACTGGGATTGGCCGTCTTCGGCTACAATCGCTGGGAATCAGCAATCGTCGGGTTCGGGATGAACAGCCGCGGGGCTGTCGAGTTGGTTGTGGCTTCCGTGGTGATCAGGTTGAGTAACGATCTGGTGGCAGGAGGTACCATTTTGGAACCTCTGCTCACCGAGGGTCAGTTCGCCGCCCTGATTTTCATGGCCTTTATCACGACACTGATGGCACCACTCACGCTTAGATGGGCTGTTCTGCGGGCATGTCTTCCCGACGAAAGGGCAACGTTCTGTCGATTGTGGGATGAACAGCGCCAGTAGCCAGTGGGGATTTCTGGTTTTACCAGTCCCAGAGTCAGTAGGTCGAAAAAACCCTTACTGTCTTCTTGCTTTGAAAACTCAGGAAACTCCAAACAAGATATTTCTTGAAATCCCTCGAGTAGGTTCTGTATAATCCCTAGAATCGAGAGAGGGGATCGAAGATGGCAGACTTCGGTCGTCGGCAATTCCTCAAGATGGTTGGTCTGACGTGCACAACTGCCGCGGTCGGTTGTTCCCAGGAATCTGCCAGAAGATTGATCCCCTATATTATTCCTCCTGAAGACATCATCCCAGGTAAGGCCACCTGGTACGCCACGACCTGCCGAGAATGCCCAGCTGGATGCGGCTTGCTGGCCAAAAATCGAGATGGCCGAGTCATCAAGGTCGAGGGCAACCCCCTTCATCCTGTAAACGCTGGAAAGCTCTGTGTCCGCGGGCAAGCCTCGCTCCAGGGACTCTATAACCCTGATCGATTCCGGGGCCCCCGAATGAGAGACACGCGAGGTTCTCTCAAAGCCATTTCCTGGAATGAAGGGGAAGATATCCTTTTCCAGAGGCTCTTTCAGCTCATGGAGCAGGGCAGGGGAGAGCGTATCGCCTTCTTGACCGATCTGAACACGGGGACGCTGCAGGATCTGATGGTCCAATGGCTTTCGGAATTAGGCTCCAATGAACTGGTGGTGTATGAACCCCTTGGGTACGAGCCGCTCCGGAGGGCGAACGAGATCGTTTTTGGACTCGACGGCATTCCCAGTTACCGAATCGATAAGGCGGATTTTCTCGTCTCCTTTGGAGCCGGATTTCTTGAGACCTGGCTTTCAAATGTCCAATACGCCCGTCAATTTGCCTCCTTCCGCACCGTGGGTAACGACAGGAAAAACCCCTTCATCTATGTGGGGCCCAGACTCTCCTTGACCGCGGCAAGCGCTGACCATTGGATCTCTGTCTCTCCGGGTCACGAGTATCTGGTGGCTCTTGGGATGTTGCGGGTTATCGTCGACGAGAACCTCTCTTCGAACCCCGATCCAATCTATCAACGCGCTCTGAAATCCACGGTCAAACCGTTTTCTCTGGGAGAAATTGAGGCCAGAACGGGTGTTATGGAGGAGGTGATCCAAAGCCTAGCCCGTCGATTCGTCCAGGCTGAGAGGCCGCTCCCTTTGGCCGAAGGACTGTCGACCTCTGGGCCCAATGCGATAGAGACGGCCATAGCTGCGAATCTACTCTGTTTGACTAAGCCGGGAACACAGGAAACGATCGATTTCAAGCAGAGGCTCTCGGTGAGTGACGTGGCCTCTGCCGAGAGAATTCGGGAATTATCCGAAAGAATGCAAAAAGGGGAAATTGAGCTGCTCTTTCTCTATAATGTCAATCCCCTATTTTCCCTCCCATCTTCATGGGAATTTCGGAAAAGCCTTGAAGCGGTTCCCCTCGTGGTGAGTTTCTCGAGCTGTCTGGACGAAACAAGCAAATCCGCCCATCTCATCCTCCCTGCTCAAACCCCCCTGGAGTCATGGGGAGATTACGCCCCGGTTGAAGGTGTTTTCGGGCTGATGCAGCCCTTGATGGGCAACTTATTCCAGGCAAAACATCTCGGAGACATTCTCATTTCGACAGGGAAAAAAATCGCGGGAAATGAAAAGTTTCCCTGGACCGACTTCTATCAACTCCTTCGAGGTGCGTGGCGCCGTGAGTGGAAGGCGAGGGCCCCGCATCTTTCCTTTGAATCTTTTTGGCTCGAGGCCTTACGGAGGGGTGGAATTTGGGGATATGGTGATACCCAACAACCTTTGCTTTCCTTGAAGTCCTCTTTCGATTTTCCCCTCCAAGTTATGGATTCAAAACGAGAATCGGAAAAAGGCTTTCACTTTACTGGATATCCCACGATTCAGTTTTTCGACGGGCGAATAGCCAACCGACCGTGGATTCAGGAACTCCCTGACCCGGTAACTCAGGTCACCTGGGGAGGCTGGGTAGAGATTCATCCAGATACGGCGAAAAAGCTCGGTATTCGTAAGGGAGACCTGCTCCAGATCAGATCTCCTTACGGCAGCCTAGAGGCCCCTGCCCTCCCGATTTCTACGGTACCCAGCGATACCGTCGCCATGCCAATCGGTCAGGGACACACGGAATACGGACGCTTCGCCAACGGGCTTCCTGCAAACCCCATGGATATTTTTCCCCGGAACGTCGACAACGTCTCAGGAGGAATTCTTCGGCCCCCATTTCGCGTCACCATCCAGAAACGAGGCAAAAGCCTTCCCGTCGCAAACACCGATGGGAGTTTCCATCAACAGGGGCGCGGTCTCACGGAGACAATCCCTTTGGAAGCGTATCGAAAAGAAAAGGCAGGGGGCCATCGGCCTCATCTGGACGTGCCACTTCCTGGAGGGTTCGATCCCCGAAAAGATTTCTACCCTCCTCACCGGCATCCCGAATATCGATGGACAATGGTGGTCGATCTGGATCGGTGTATCGGCTGTGGAGCCTGCGTCGTTGCGTGCTATGCCGAGAACAACGTGGCCATCGTCGGAAGAAATCTGGTCATAAAAGGGCGCGAGATGTCCTGGCTCCGAATTCAACGTTATTTCGAGAGAGAAGAGCCCCGTATCCGATTCCTTCCCATGCTCTGTCAGCACTGCGACGCAGCTCCTTGTGAACCCGTCTGCCCTGTCTTTGCCCCTCACCACAGCATTGAAGGTCTCAACAATCAGGTTTACAATCGCTGCGTGGGCACACGCTTCTGTTCGCAAAACTGCCCTTACAAGGTTCGTCGATTCAACTGGTTCACTTTCACACGGTCCGAACCACTCAACTGGCAGCTCAACCCTGACGTGACCGTGCGGCAAAAGGGAGTGATGGAGAAATGTTCCTTCTGTATCCAACGAATCGTGGAAGCCAAAAACAGGGCAAAGAATGAGGGGCGAAAGGTCCGAGATGGAGATTTCACCACGGCCTGTGCGCAAACCTGCCCAACCGAGGCCTTGATCTTCGGCAATCTGAAGAACCCGGAGAGCCGTGTCTCGAAACTGATTCAATCCCCCAGGGCTTACCAGGTTCTGGGCCATCTGAATACAAAACCGGCTGTCATCTATTTGAAGCGGGTTACCCAAGGTTTGAGAGAGACATAGCCGATGGAGACCTATACCCACAGCAACGTTGATCAGCAGGTGCTCAGGACGCTGTCCCCTCCTGGCCGATCCTATTTCTTTTTGGTCGGGATCGCCTTTGCCGGGATCCTGTTGGGTGCTTCCTGTTGGGCCTATCAGATTCTGACAGGTCTCGGTGCGGCGGGTGTCATGCATCCGGTGAACTGGGGCACCTACCTCGTGAATTTCGTCTTTTGGGTTGGAATCGCCCACTCCGGTACCCTGATCTCTGCCATTCTTTTCCTGTTCAGGGCAAGCTGGCGCACAGCCATTGCTCGAAGTGCCGAGGCCATGACGGTTTTTGCCATTGCTGTGGCCGGACTTTTTCCCTTTATCCATTTAGGACGCGTTTGGATCTTCTATTGGCTTCTTCCATACCCAAACCAACGCAATCTGTGGCCGAATTTCCAATCCCCACTGATCTTTGACATGGTCGCCATATCCACGTACCTCATCGTGAGTTTTCTCTTCTGGTATACCGGTCTCATACCCGATCTGGCCGTCATTCGTGACCGTGCCCATGGGCTCCGTCGCAAAATTTATGGGCTACTCTCCCTTGGATGGCTCGGTTCCCAGAATCAGTGGCGGCACTACGGCTCGGCCTACCTATTCTTCGCCGCTTTCGCAACACCGCTGGTGATATCCGTACACAGTGT
>WVXP01000280.1:14406-14624 GCA_011773445.1 Pseudomonadota bacterium
GCCATTCACTCGGGACTGGCCATGGTATTGACCTTGTTGATCCCTCTTCGACGCATTTTCCGCTTCGAAAACCTGATCACTCTGTCAATTCTCGAGAACATTGCCAAAACCATCGTTTTTACCGGGTTGATTGTGGGCTATGCCTACGGCGTGGAATATTTCACGGCCTGGTACAGTGGAAACATGGTTGAGAGGGACACATTCATCTGGCGGGCCAT
>WVXP01000280.1:14678-18927 GCA_011773445.1 Pseudomonadota bacterium
GCACACGAGTACGACCCCTATTCATGGGGCCTTTACAGCCCCTCTTGGATAGAATTCGGTATCTTGCTCGGTTCTTTTGGTTTGTTTTTCTTCTTGTTTCTCTTGTTCGTTAAGTTCCTGCCATCCATATCCATGACTGAAGTCAAAGAGCATCTGGCACCGTCCGTGAGAGAGAGATGAGAGAAAAAGGGTGCCGTCCGAGTGGTGAAGTGCGATGACGGGTCAAAGAACTTTGATGGGCATTTTTTCCTCCCTGGATGACATGTTGCGTGCCGTCGAGGCCGCACAGAGAGCCAAGGTGAAGGTAGACACCGTCTACTCACCGACTCCCTGCCATCAACTTGCGGAAATCCTGGACTCGAAACCGAGCTCTGTCCGTTTTTTCACGCTACTGGGAGGGATACTGGGGCTGGCTCTGGGTATGAGTCTGGCGGTCTACACCGCCCTCCAGTGGGAATTCATTGTCGGCGGCAGGCCTGTTGTGGCCTGGATCCCTTTTATGATCATTGGCTTTGAATTCACCATCCTGCTGGGGATTATGGGGAATTTGATCGGTATGCTGATGAAAAGTCGCATCCCACGAATAAAGTTACCTGACCATTACGATCCGAGGTTCACGAAAGACCGATTCGGTGTTCTTATCGGTTGTCCAATGGGTGAGGTGCTGAGGATCTCTCAACTTCTGAAGGAAGCAGGTGCTGAGGGGGTTCATGAGGTCGAGGCATGAGATCTCTGGTGAAAACCTGAAGTCCGGGCTGGAGGGACATCAGCGGCCCTGGATGATTCTCTTTCTCTTATTTATCCTTGCAGGGGGGGTCGCATTTCTGATCGGGGTTTCTGGACCTCAGGCTCAGCGGGCGTGGCAGGCCTATCTGGTTAATTATGTCTTTTGGTCTGGTCTTGCGTTTGGTGCGGTGGTCTTTGTTGCCATCCTCAATTTGACCAATGCGCGGTGGGCCCGTCCGCTCAAACGTTTAGCTGAGGCTCCAGCCGCCTTTCTGCCAGTCTCCTTTGCGCTTTTTTGGGTCCTTTACTTTGGACGAGAGGAGATCTTTCCTTGGATTCATGAACCCGTCAAAGGCAAAGAAGCCTGGCTCAATGTGGGTTTCTTATTCGCCAGAGATGGCGCGAGCCTTTTACTGCTCACAGCCGTGGCCCTGATCCTTGTATTCGTCTCCATTCGTGGAGATATGGAGGTTCTCTCTCGGGGAAGGGATTCCACATTCGATCAAATGGGTGGCATGGAAAAGCATGGTGGGATTCGGAGGAACTGGCGGATTCAGATGGTTCTCTCTCCCGCCCTAGGGTTACTCTATGGTTTGGTCCTCACGCTGATCGCCTTCGACCTGATCATGTCACTCGACCCTCACTGGTTCAGTACGCTCTTTGGGGCTTACTATTTTGTGGGTAGCCTTTACACGGGCCTGGCGGCTCTGATTATTCTAACGGGCCTTTTTAGGAGCGCCCCGGGTTTGAAATCGCTGATCGGGTCGAAACACTTCCACGACTTGGGGAAAATCCTGTTCGGTTTTTGCTTGTTAACAGGCGATTTCTTCTATTCTCAGTTTCTGGTTATCTGGTATGGCAATCTGGCTGAGGAGACGCGGTACGTTATTCTTCGTGTCAAAATCAGTCCGTGGGAACCACTGGCCTGGACTGTTCTCGTCGTCTCCTTTGGCATTCCTTTTGTCGTCCTCTTGAGTCGAAAGATCAAGATGAAGCCTGTGCCCCTCATGATATTATGCGGCATCACCCTTGTGGGGATGTGGCTCGAACGGCTGCTTCTGGTGGCCCCTTCGCTCTGGAAAGGGGAGCAACTCCCCATCGGTATCTTGGAGATCCTCATTACTGCAGGATTTCTCGGGCTCATGGCTTTGAGCCTCACCGCTTTCCTGAGAAGATTTCCACTGGTTCCTGTCTCGGATCCCTTGTTTCGCCAAACGGTCGAGACGAGTCGAGTGGAGATCAGCAGATAAACCCGGTGACTGACTGGAATATTTAGTTTTAAAGATGATAAGAGACATCACCGAAAAGCGTGGGCAGACCGATCGCCCGAAAAAAGGGTATATTTGGGTGGGGGTATCGATCCTCCTACTTGCGATGATGTTCTATTTTTACTATGTCTATCCGAGTCGAGGGTTCGGCCCCAAACAGCCCATCTATTTTAGCCACAGGGTCCATGCAGGGGTAAAGGAGATCAGCTGCCGGTTCTGTCATCCCTATGTGGATAGATCCAGAAACGCGGGGATTCCGGCGGTCGAGAAATGCCTTTATTGTCACCGGTATATCGTTTCCCAACATCCTCAGATCCTCCGCGTGAAATGGCATTACGAGACCAAGACGCCGATCCCTTGGATCAGAATCGCCTACGTGGCGGATCATGTTCAATTCAACCATCAGAGACACATCACCCGCGGAGTCGACTGTACGGTCTGTCACGGTAATGTGAAAAAGATGGATCGTCTGATGCCGATCGAATTTAAGATGGGTTTCTGCATCGAATGCCACAAAAGAGAGAAGGCTCCAGTAGACTGCTGGTTGGCTTGTCATAACTAGATCTGAAAGGGGAGTCTGTAATTCGTGCATTTGGTTTATGACTCTTAATCTTGGGAGCGAAGGAACGAGAGGATTTCCCCGGAAGCTGGAGGGATGCCTCAGTCCAGCTCTTATGAAAGGATTTACGTAATTGAATATCCTGAAAGATGAACCCTACGGAACAACCAAGGGATTTTTGCTGAGCTCTGCGGCATGGATGGTGGCCGGGTCCCTTGCAGGCTTCATCGGAGCCGTGGAGATGGTGGCTCCAGAACTCCTGGGGAATATTCCATGGATCGCATTCGGAAGGATCCGCCAGATTCACACGAATCTGGTCATGTTTGGGTTTGTGGGGAGTGCATTGGTCGGAGCCGCCCACTATCTGGTCCCCACACTCCTCCGGACGCCGCTCCACAGCGAGCGAATCGGGAAGGCATCGTTGTGGTCATGGAACCTGGCCATCACAGCGGGCGTGGTCACGCTCTCCCTGGGTTACACACAGAATCGAGAGTACGCCGAATTGATATGGCCCATCGACATTGGGGTCCTCATCGTTCTTGCCTTGGTCTTCTACAATTTCCTGCAAACCCTCAGGCGTCGAAAGGAGAATCTCCTTTATGTATCCATCTGGTATATTGTCGGTTCTTTCGTTTTCACCTTTTTCACTTACTTCTTCGGTAATGCGGTCTGGAACCCAGAGACCGGGTCGATCATCGGAATTCCCGATGCCGTCTTGGCCTGGTTCTATGGCCACAATATTATCGCCTTTTTCTTCACGACACTGGCCGTGGCCGTGGCCTATTATATCATTCCCATCGTCGCCCGGACTCCATTGTACAGCCATACCCTGTCGCTTATCGGATTCTGGACGATCCTGATCATGTATTCCCATATCGGCACGCATCACATCATCCAAGCTCCTGTCCAGACCTGGTTGAAGGTAATTGCCGTCACCGGCAGCATCGGCATGTTGATTCCCGTCCTGACGGTCCTCGTGAACCTCTGGCTCACCATGCGAGGCCGGCTGGGGAACATTCATGCGGATGTGGCGGGTAAGTTCGTCTTCGCGGGCAGTGTCTGGTATTTACTGACATGTTTGCAGGGACCTCTTCAATCACTTCCCTCCGTGCAACGGCTAACTCATTTCACGAATTGGGTCGTGGGTCATGCGCATATGGGGATTCTCGGGTTTGCGGGGATGACGGCCCTGGGAGGTGTGTACTTCATCTTGCCCAGGGTAACAGGCCGGTCTCTCTATAGCGCTCGGTTGGCTGATATTCAGTACTGGCTCATCCTCATCGGCATGACCGGTTTTTTTGTCGTGCTGACCACGGCAGGTCTCATACAAGGAAATGGGTGGTTAAACGGAGAGGTGGTCTACCGGATCTTACCCGAGATCCACCTCTACATGGTCCTTCGAGCCTCTTTAGGAATCCTTATCGCGGGAGGCGCCATCATCGGCTTATACAATATCTTTATGTCCCTCTACGGGCCGAAGGGAGAGACATCATGAGGATGACGCCGATGATCCTGATTTGCGGATGCCTGATCATCTTTGGAGTCGTCATTATCGTCGTCGTCTTCTTGCCGGGACATACACAGAGCAATCTCCCGTCAAATATCCACCGGCCGAGAAACTCCCTCGAACAATTGGGTCGGAGGGTATATATCGAGAACGGTTGCTCCTACTGCCATTCCCAGTACATCCGTTACC
>WVXP01000036.1:0-10660 GCA_011773445.1 Pseudomonadota bacterium
AACTCGACCCCTGTCTGGCATTGATCACAGCCCTTTTCGCCGTCGATAACCTTGTACTCGTATATCGGCATAACGGCAAGGATTGGATTGAGCGAGGGGTTTATAGGTTTACTGTCTGCCTGACCGAAATCTAATCACCCCGCTTCGTTTTGTCAAGAAAACCGGCCACTTTTATGAGTTTGGTCGAACCAGTGATCAGTCAGTTGTCAAAGCCCTTCTCAGTTTTGAAAAGGGATGGTCTGCATGATTTGGATCCTTCACGGGTCTGGAGTTTCCTGAGTTTTCAGAACAAGAAATTTATAACCTTCTGATGTTTCACGACAATTTTGAATGTTCTGATTGGACCCTCATATCCCTTCGCTCCCTTGCTCTCGCGTTGACCCCCTCGGGGCGCACAGNNTTTTCCCCTTCCTGC
This sequence comes from Pseudomonadota bacterium, assembly GCA_011773445.1. GTDB lineage: Bacteria > Desulfobacterota > BSN033 > WVXP01 > WVXP01 > WVXP01. The sequence continues at coordinate 416 of WVXP01000036.1, forward strand.
CCGCCCTCGATGGGTCCCCCAACGCTTCCGCAAACGTCCCTCAGGGACATGAAGGTCCACAAAACTGAGGAAACTCCAGTCACGGGTGAATTGACAGACCTAGATCTATTAATATAGCATGGTAAATTGACTCCTTATCTGGGGACCTCTATTGATTCTCAAAGTAATCCTCCTTGGCGTTTTCCTCATTCTATCCGGTTTTTTTTCAGGCTCCGAAACTGCCCTGTTCAGTCTGGGCCATGGCAAGTTGAGAGGATTTGCGAGAAGCAAAGTACCGAAAAAGCGGCTCATTGCCAAGATGATGAAAAATCCCGTTCGTCTCCTCGCGGCCCTACTTCTTGGGAATATTTTTGTAAACATCGCTGCCGCCAGTCTCGGGGAAAATATTGTTTCGACGTTTCTGAGAGAAAGAGGGGCCATTGCCCTGTCTACTCTGGCTATGACCTTTCTGATTCTCGCCTTTGGGGAGATTACCCCAAAAACGATTGCAGTTCAGCGATCTGAAACTGTTGCATTGTGGGTCAGTAAGCCTTTAGACATTTTTTCGTCCGCCATTAGTCCCGTACGCCGCGTGTTGAGGAGGACAACGGAGTTTTTTCTGGCGCTTTTAGGCGTGAAGACGATTGAGAGGGACGAGGGGCCGTCAGAGGGCGAGCTCAGGACTCTGGTAGACATTGGGTTCAGTGAGGGCGTACTCAACCGTTTGGAAAGGGAGATCATTCACAAGGTCTTCTCCTTTCATGACAAGATTGTCCAGCAGGTCATGACACCCAGAGTCCAGGTGGTGAGCCTCTCTGTTGATGTACCGCCACAAGAGGCGCTCAGCCTTCTCAAGGGTCGGCGACTCTCCCGGGCTCCTGTGTACGAGGGCGAAGAGGATCATATTATCGGTATCCTCTACATCAAGGATTTCATTCAAATGGCAGAGGTTGGCTCCCTCAGGGACATCGTCCGTCCTGCCCAGTTTGTTCCAGAAACCCGGCGGATTGATCCCCTCTTCCATGAATTCAGAACCAGGAGACATCATTTCTCAGTGGTCATTGACGAGTATGGCGTCTTTTGTGGGATTGTCACCATGGACGACCTCCTTGAGGAGGTCGTGGGCGAATCATTTGCCGCAGTACCCAGGAAGGATCTTTTCAAAAGAATCGGCCGAAGTGCTGCCTTGGTCAAGGGCGTCATGGAACTTGAGATGTTCAACAGAAAGATGGGAACCAAACTCGCGGATCCGGAAGTCCAGAGTATCGGAGGCTATGTGATCAGTCGACTAGGAAGAATTCCAGAGGCAAAAGAACGGCTGAGGATTGGAGATCTCCAGTTTGAGATTATCAAAGCTGAGCCTAACCGGATCGTCAGGATGCTGGTCAAAAAGGTTTCAAGAACAAGGGCAGGGGCGAGGGAATGATCCATCTGATTCTCATCATATGCTGTGTGGTCGGTTCCGGCTTCTTCTCCGGCGTTGAGACAGCTATAATCTCTGCCAGCAGAATAAAAGTCCGACATCTCGCCAGCGTGGGGAACAAAAACGCCCAGACTATCGAAAAGTTCCTGGCAAGACCGGAGCAGATCCTATCGGTAATGCTTGTCGGTACGAACATCTTTGTGGTCCTCGGTTCAATCCTTGCTGCGACCTATGCGATATCGCTCGTTCATGAGCGGGAGGGACTCGGCATGGCGATTGCCACAATTGTCATGACCCCCATTATGCTCATCTTCGGAGAAACCCTCCCCAAGGCCTTTTTCTATCAGCATGCCAATTGGATCGTTTTGAGAATTGTCCCAGTGTTGCACGTCTCTTCCATCCTCTTCTATCCTATTGTACAGATCTGTTCACTTCCGGCGAGAGCGATGGTGCTGATCATCGGCGACCGTGACAAGGTGAAAAACCCTTTCGTTACCCGGGAGGAACTCAAATTGTTGATCATGGGTGCCCACAGCGAGCTAAATGTCCACGAACAAGAGATGATCAGTCATTTGTTCAAATTCAGCGAAACCGTGGCGAGGTCTATCATGGTGCCCCTGCAGAAGGTCGTGGCCGCCAATGTACAGGGAACAGCAGCCGATGCGACGAGGCTCATCAGGGAAAGCGGTCACTCTCGGCTTCCCCTCTACGAGGGACGTATGGACAATATCGTTGGATATGTGGCTGTCCAGGACGTTGTGGGCGTGAATTCCAGCCTACCCCTCTACCGAGTCAGGCGTTCGGTGATTTTCGTCCCTGAGAGTAAGAGCATTTCCGGTCTTCTCGTTCATCTGAAACAGGTTGGACAGCACATGGCCATGGTTGTCAACAAGTATCGGCGAGTATCCGGACTGGTGACGCTTGAGGATATTGTGGAGGAGATCGTGGGGGAGATCGAGGATGAATATGATGCTTCCCCGACTCGGGAATAGCACAAAGGAGAATGTGTTTTCTGCTAACGCTGCGCTCATAGTCCTTTGCCAAAGGGCTCGGCATATCCAGTCAATTCCACGTATCCGACTCCGGAAACAGCCTCTCCTTCATACCTACCACGGACCCTGACGCTCCCCTCCCAGTAGGTAACACGAGTCGACTCTTGGGTGGTGAGCTCCTGATCGGGTACGGCTGGGATCACCGTGAGCTCAATACGGGAGCTAGGGATACGGATTCTCCACCTGGAAGGGTAAAGGGCCCCCGTTTTCCTGCTTTTCCATTCCTTCAATACCTGGATGTCGAATTCTTCCAAACGAAAATGCTGCGATGTGCCATCCGCAAAAGTCAGAGTTCCGCTGGAATTGGGATCAGGTTTGCCATCTTCCTGGCGAATGACGTAGAGCATCAGTTCCGTGTTGTTTTCGAGTTGGAGGCTGAACCAGTCCCAACCAACCTGATAGTCTCGCAGTTGGCTCGATCCAAACTCATGGTCCATCCAGCTTAGGCCCTCCACCTCGAAGGTTTTCCCATTCAGCGTCAGATCACCACGCGTGCTCATCCGAGTTATGGAATAGTAATGGGAGGCGTATCCTTCACCTTCGGCCTTCTGGCTCACACCGTCTAGGCCGTTGACAACGGGAGGTTTCAAAGGCGTCAGTCGAAATCGAATTCCCAATGAGGGGTCGCGCGCCTCGAGGAGATGGTCTTTCCCCTCTCCTTTGAGGGACCAGTCTTCCACCCAAACACGGAGTCGGTCTGTTGCAGCCCCGGCCTGTCCCAGGGCACCTCGGCTGATTTTCTCTTTGAAGGTAAAGGTTTTCCTATCCTCGTCGGTCAAAGCGAAATGGGCAAAGAAGATGGTACTGAGCGCCCATCGAGATTCTTCGGTTCCCTTTTGTTTGAGGGCGGTTCTGAAAAAGGTGAGTTGGTAGCCAAAAGATCTTCCATCTCGTGACTTCAGATGGCCGGTATAGTACCACCACTCGGTTTGATACTCAGGATGGGAATAATGATCCTGGGGAAACCCAAAAGTTCTGCCCGGCAGAGCTCTTTGAAATTCCGCTGCAATAGTTGGTGCGGTCGCAAAAGGAGCGAGGCAAAGAGATAGCAACCATAGTCTCTTTCGGAATTTCATTTTCGTCACTCCATTTTCACCGCTTCAGCCACCTGCTTCTTGGCTGCTGTATGGGCCGGGATTAGGCCGGCAAGAAAGGCGGCAACAATGACGAGGACGATGGACTGAATAAACACGGAGGGAATGGGGAAGAACTGGATCGTCCACCCAAAGGACTGCTTGTTGATGACATAGATCAGAACCAGGGAGAGAAGGATACCACTCGCTGACCCGAGGAAAAAACTGACCATCCCCATGAGTTGGGCTTCCAGCAAAGTCATCTTTTGAATCTGTCTTTTGAAGGTCCCGATGGCCCGGAGGATTCCAAAATCTCTTTCCCTCTCGATGACAAGAGCCAGCATGGAATTCACGATCCCGAGAATAGCCACGATGAAGGCGATCACTTTCAGTGCATGAGCGATGGCGAAGGTCTGGTCGAAGATCTGAAGGATTTCGTTTCTCAATTCTCGGTTCGAGACGGCCAGTATCTGGTATTTATGGGAAAAACGCCTGACCAGCTCCGTCCGGACCGTCTCGAGGCGAGAGGTATCTCTCAAGAAGAGGGCGACTCGGTTGATGCGTAAGTCGTTCCAGATTCGGCGATATACATCGAGATCGATGATGATCATACCGTTTTCGGTGGTATAGTCATAGAATACCGCTGCAATCCTGAAAGTCTTTGGACCTCGGGGTGTCTGAAGGAAAAGACTCTCCCCCTCCTTCACCCCAAACTTCAGGGAGAATGTTTCGGAAACGATCAATTCACCGCCTTGTGTCACCCTTTCGATGATCCGCGTCTCATCTCCTCGGACAAAGGTGAGACGATTTTGATGGAGCAGAACGGGTGTCAATGCCGCCCAGAGGAGGACAGGTCGTCCCTTGTATTCGATCTCAGATACCCGGATCAGATCTATTGCCTCTGCATCCTTGTGTTCCTTCGAATAGTCGATTACCTCGGAGGGTAGGTAGGCGTCCCAGCCAGAAACGGCAAAGCCCGCCGGTGTGAGGATGATATCGGCAGTGATCGCCTGACCGATCCAAATCTCGACCGTTTTTCTGAAACTGAGAATCATTATGGAGATACTGACCAACATAGCAAGGGCCGTCATCAAAGCAGCAATGGTAATGGCTGTCCGCGTGAGAGAGTCCTGAAGATAATGACTGGCCAATCTTCCCTCAATTCCGAATAGCTTCCCCACCGCAGGCCCGAAGAGGGTATTCAGCCAGCGAGTACCAGCTGGCGTGATCAGGGAGAACCCAACGAGAATAAGAAACGCTGCAGCAAATCCGAACAGGGGCTTGCCCAGAATTGGCTTCTGGAGAGCAAAGATGAGAGCCAGCGAGAGGGCGCCGAACCCTGCGTAAAGTAGTTTTCCCGTCTGAAGCGCAACCTTACGCTCCAGGTGTGTAAGCGACAGGGCCTCCCGAGGCCTGGTTTTGGATGCTTCCCTGGCGGGTCCAGCTGCTGAAATAACGGAAACAAGAACAGAAATTACGACTCCCAGAATCAGTGTGGACGGCGAGATACTGAGACGTTCCGCCTTCACCAGGATGTACAGAGCAGTGACGGTTTTTGAGACGGAGGCAAGCGTGAACTTGGCCATGATGAGACCAATCCCAATCCCTAGGACTGCTCCTAGAAAGCCGAGAATGGCCCCTTCGGTGAGGAATACGAGAAGAACCATCTTCTCCGAAACACCGAGACTCCTGAGAATCCCGATCTCCCGTCGCCTCCGAATCGCAGAAATCGACATGGAGTTGTAGATCAGAAACATCCCGACGAAGAGCGAGACAAAACTCAAGGCCGTCAGATTCAACCTGAACGCCCCAATCATGTTCTCCACCTGACTGTTTCGTGTCTGGGGTCGACGAACGGTGAGTTGGTCTGGAAGGATTCTCCTCAAGATCTCCGAAATCCAATCTGGAGAGATCTCAGGGGTCAGAATCAAATCGATACGGTCCAAAAGACCAACCTTGCCAAAGGCCTCCTGGGCATGGGCGATGTCGAGGATGGCGAAATTTCCACCGAGGGCCTTGGCAGGACCCTCTTCTTCCATAATTCCTCTTACCGTGAAGGTGACTTCTCTCGAGCCGATAAGGAGTTGGAGTCGTGATCCGAGATCCAATCCAAATTTAGTGGCAAATGTCCTGGTAATCGCGATGGCTGTCGGTTCGAGGAGGAATTGAAGGAGGTTCTCCTCGTCTCCTCCGCCTTGAAATTGATAGGATCGAAAAATTCGATCACTGAAAATGTCGACTCCGAGAATGAGGAGAGGCTCGTTGATCGGCTGCACAGACTGGGCGACATATTGGACCACCGGAGTAGCGGCAAGAACCCCATCCACTCGGTTCGCCAGAAGAAAAAGTCTCTCATCAAAGCCCCTGCCATGGGAAACAATCTCGAGGTGGGTTTTTCCGGCGACATGATCGATCGTGCTCCGAAAAGCATCCAGTGCACTGTGGATAGAGGTTCGAATGCTGATGAAGACGGCTACGCCTAGGGCGATGCCGACAATTGTTAGAGCAGATTTCCATTTCTCTAGGTAGAAATGTCTCAGAGAAAAAAGACGGACCAGACGGATCAATCGGCAATTTCCCCTTTCTCATATAGTCGCCCATCTCGCATGGTCATCTCGCGATCTGCAAATTCGTTTACCTCGGTGCTGTGGGTGGCCATAATGATGGTCTTTTTGAGTTCAGACTTCAAACGGGAGAGGAGTTCGAGAATCTTCCGCCCGGTTTTGGAATCGAGGTTACCGGTCGGTTCATCAGCGAGTATGATGTCTGGGTCATTGATCAGCGCCCGAGCAATGGCCACCCGCTGCATCTCCCCTCCAGAGATCTCTTGAGCGTGATGGTGCTGGCGCTCCAAAAGTCCGACCATCTGAAGAAGCTCGGTCGCCCTCTCATTGGCCTCCTTGATCGGCGTTCCTTTAATCAGAAAGGGAAGCGCCACGTTTTCGCGGACGTCCAGGATGGGCACCAGGTTAAAGAATTGGAAAATAATCCCAACGCGATCTCTTCTGAACCGCGTCAGCTGAACATCATCCATTTCGCCTAGATCAATTTGGTCGACAGTGATCTTTCCCCTTGTGGGGACGTCCAGACCCCCAAGCAGGTTGATGAGCGTGCTCTTGCCGCAGCCACTCGGTCCCCGAATGGCCAGGAATTGACCCCTTGGAACATCCACATTGACTTGGTCGAGGGCGACCACGCTCTGGTTTCCCTCATGATAGATTTTCGTGACGTCAACGAGTTTTATAATCGTGTCCACTGTCTTCGGGTTTTGGCCAGTTCAAAGCCTACTGGCCTAGGAAATGGGGATAGGAAATTCTTCGAAAAGTTACTATGATGGGTTCACCCTGTCAAATCCATTTTCGATGACCAGGCTTCCAGAAGTAGCGCCACCCGAAAACAGACTCCTAGGTAGGCTTTGGCAGGTGAGTTAACCCCTCGGGGACGACCCTCCGTTTCAAAATCGGCAGAATGATGAAGGGCTTTCAGGGTAATCTCAATAGGGTCGCGGCGAGATTAACCGGCCTCGGCTTTGCTCAATTCGTTGTGGACAGGGAACTTGAGCTTCTTGATCGCCCTTTCCTCAATCTGTCGAACTCGCTCACGGGATATTCCGAACCGCTTCCCAATCTCCTCGAGAGTGTAGCCCGAAGGAAGCCCGATGCCAAACCTGAGTCTCAGAATCTCTTCTTCTCTCGGATTCAACAGTGACAGAAGATCCCTCGCTTTCTTTACCACGTCCATATTCTCGATGAGATCGTCATTGAAACTCAGACTCTCCTCACTCCCAATCAGATCTTGTAGCTTACTCCCATCCTCTCCGACTGGAGTTTCCAGAGAAACCGGTTCCTGAACCAAATACATGACCTTTCTCGCATTGCTTGTAGGAATCCCCGCTTTTTTGGCGATTTCCTCAGGGGACGGTTCTCTCCCTAAATCCCTTATCAACTGATGGAAGGCTTTGATGATCTTGCTCCTTGTTTCCAAAAGATGATTGGGAATGCGGATCGTTCGGGATTTATCGGCCAGGGCCCTGGTAATCGCCTGCCGGATCCACCAGGAGGCGTAGGTGCTAAATTTGAATCCCCTCCGATAATCGTATTTTGTGACCGCCTTCATCAACCCCATATTTCCCTCCTGGATGAGATCGAGGAAGGTAAGCCCCCGGTTGATATAGCCCTTGGCAATGCTCACGACGAGCCTGAGATTCGACTGAATCATTTCGGCCTTTGCACGCTTAACATAGGCCTCTGTTTTCCTCAACTCCTTGACGAGATACTTGATTTGATCTGAATCCTCATTCTTAGCTTTGGCCTTTCTCAGTAGTCCACGAATGATCTTTTGAACAAAATCATCGCCGGATCGGGCGTTGAGCCTCCCTCTTCCTCCCTTTTGACGTGGTTGCTCAACACCCTCCATAGCGATCTCGCGTTTCCGCATAAGGCGTCGAATTTTGTGCTCTCCCTCCTGAATCCTTTTGGCCAGTTCAATTTCTCTCTCTCTTGTAAGGAGAGGAATCTTGTTCATCTCTTTGAGATAGATACTGGCAATATTCGTATCATGGGCATCGAGATCGTTGTCTTCCTCCTCGAGTTCCTCTAATTCTTCTGAGGGGAAAAAGGCCTCCTCTGAATCGCTCTCCGCCACGTGCGAGTTCCGATGAGTGATCGTGGCAATCACGATTTCTTCCCCTTGATCATTTTCGTTTACAGAGGAAGGGGCCATTTCCTCAAAATTAGTATCTTCGAGATATGCTGAGTAGAAAAACATACGTTGTTTTCGTTTGAGTTGCTGTGCCATGAAAAATCACCCCCTTCATGTGGTAGTATATCAACATTTACGTTAATGTCAANNTACAAATCTACTTAAGCTTCCATTCAGCCTCCTTGCCAAATGATCACTTCCCTCCGATCCTGACCTCCCTTCAAACCCCTCAATGCCTCGATTCTCCTCGCGACCGCAACAGGCATGGGAGATGGATTTGGTTTAGAGTTGGTTTCATACGTCCGAGTTCGCGAAGATTTGAAACCGGAATCTTGACAAGGTAGATCGACCCTGGCATGATAAAAGACGGCCTTTTGGTTCGTAGTTTAGTCCTTAGGTCATTGTTCACTTGAGAGCCTCGGATATGCTCTACTTTCTCTCTCACTCGGCTCCAACCGATTACCCTCGACTCAAAGTCAAGAAGGGCTCACCCATGTGCAAAGTCCTCGCTGATTCTCTGGAGGAACTGATCAAATGGGGCACAAAACATGGGCTCCGGACCATTCATATCAGCCGGAATGGCAAGCCACACTTCGACCTCTGGGGATCTCGCCTCGTCCTATGTCCCAAGCCTGCTAAAATGAAGCGACACCGGCAGATCTATCGGCTCAATTTCAAGGAGAGCGCTGAGCTTTAGAGGATTTGGTTTTATGAAAAATGGGAAGTCGGTCTTCGGTTTCTCTCTCCTATTCTATTTGATCGTGATTTCTTTCGTCTCTGCCCAAACGACGGAGCAAGGTGTTAGGGACTCTACCGTCACGATGGGTATCCTCTGTCCTCTCTCCGGACCTTATTCCTCGGTAGGCGCAAATTTTCTGGATGGAATTCAGACATTCCTCAGCCATGTCAACGACATCGGGGGGATTCACCAGAGAAGCATCGTTTTGTCACCTCAGGATGATGGTAAGGATCCTGACCAGAGCATGACTGCGGCCCAAGAGATGCTTGGGACTGGAGGGGTGTTTGGTATTATCTCCGCTTCGGGAATAGAGACGACTCAGGCTTTGATTGACCGGGGAATCCGGACTGAAGATATTCCAGTTTTGGTGGTGGGGGCATTTTCCAAATCCTCTCTCTCGGATATCAAGACGAACACATTTACTCTCGGAATGCCATATAGAGATCAGATTGTTCTTGCCATCGAATATCTTCTGAAGCGAAACCCTGAAACACATTTCAGAATGGGCTTGCTCTTTCGAGACAGTTTTCTGGGCCATGAGGTGGAAAAGGGATTTCATGGGGTCAGCAATCATTACGGACTCACCGTTGTGGGTGAGGAGCGTTATGGTACCGATACCTTCGACTTTATCCCTTCTGTCAATCGCCTCCGGTCGGCTGGGTCGGATCATGTTGTCCTGGGAGCCACGACATGGGAAGTGATACAAGTCATGCGCGAGGCCAATGGGATGGGTTGGGTTCCGCAGTTTATCGGTACCTCGGCAAACGCTGACCCAGACATGATGGTCGAAGCGGGCGAGGCGACAGATAACTACTTGGTGGTGGATTACCTGGCCAAGCCATGGGAAAAGCTACCTGGGGTAACCCTTATGCTCGGCAATACTCAGAAATACTACCCCAGGAAGAATACGAATGCTCTCAACCGGCATCATGTTCTGGGTTATGTCAGTGGGCTACTGGTTGTCGAAGCGTTACGAAATGCTGGGCGAGAACTGACCAGGGAGGCCTTCATCGATGCTTTAGGGCGCATCGAGACACTCAATACCCATGGGCTGGCAGGTCCGGTTCTTTATGATAGGGAATCTCAGCTGTGGCGTCCAGCAGGGAGGGTGTTTCATTTCGACTGGCCGTCGGGACGTTTTCTGCCCGTCACCGACTGGGCCCAGCCCCTCATAAAAGTCCGGCCCTGACGACTCCAAGTCATGAGGCAGAGAATAGGAGAGTTGTTGGGATTTAAGGATGTATGAAAAGAAGATCCGGGAGATTGAGTGCCTGATTC
>WVXP01000036.1:10718-11165 GCA_011773445.1 Pseudomonadota bacterium
AGATTGAAGATAGCCTCAAGCGTAACCTGAAGATTCTTTTTGGGTGTAAACACACAGAGGTCAGACCCATCAGCGGGACGAACGCGAACGAGGCGGTCTTCAGCCGATTCTTAGAAAAGGGAGATATCGTTCTGGTCAACTCGACACCTGCTGGCGGACACATCAGCCATCATCGGGAGGGTTCCGTCGGGAGATTCACGCGCAACATATCGATCTTCCGCTGACTCCGGACGGGTACCACATCGAGATCGGCAAGACCAAAGACCTGATCTACAGGGTAAAGCCCCGTCTTGTCATCTTGGGCAAAAGCCTTTTTCTTTTCCCGGAGCCCGTCAAGGAACTCGCTGAACCATGTCATGATGTGGGTGCATTGATCGTATACGACGGGGCTCACGTTCTCGGATTAATCGCTGGTGGACGATTTCAGGACCCCCTTGCTGAAGGTGC
>WVXP01000036.1:11173-19249 GCA_011773445.1 Pseudomonadota bacterium
AATATGGAAGATGACCACTGGAGAAAGATCGACCGGGGGGCCTTTCCCGGATCTTCCAGCAACCACCATCTCGATACCCTCGCCCAGATGGCGATCTGCACCTACGAAATGATGGAATTCGGGCCGCAATATGCCGACGATGTGATCCAAAATGCAAAGACCTTGGCGGAGGCCTTGGATCGGCAAAAATTCGACGTTGAGGGTAAGGAATTTGGATACACCGAGAGCCACCAGGTGGCTTTGAACATGGAGCGTTTTGGAGGTGGAGAGAGGGTATCGATCGATTTGGAAATGAATGACATCATTCTCAACATGAACATGCTCCCCCACGAACCGTTGAGTCATCATGATAATCCTGCGGGCATTCGACTGGGAGTTCAAGAAATGACTCGATTCGGAATGGGGAGGGCGGAGATGGAGCGCATTGCTGGGCTCATCAAGGAGGTGATTATTGACCAGAAGGACGTGAGAGAAGAGGTTCATCGATTCCGCTCCGACTATGAAAATGTGAGGTATGGCTATGACGGAAGCAAGTCAGAGCAAGAGCCTGAGCCTATGAATATTGCCTAATTTTGGGTCGATGAGTGAACTGTCCACGCCAACATGGTCCTTTTGGCGAATTGGAGGGTAGGTTGTGTTTGGCTTGGGATTTTCCGAACTGATTATCATTGGTGTCATCGTTTTACTCATTTTCGGCGCTCGAAGACTGCCAGAGATCGGACGTGGGCTCGGGAAGACCGTCAAAGAGATTCGAAACATTTCGAGAGATGCGAAAAAAGAGGGGGAAGAAGACGCGTCCTCAGAAACTGGCGCGGGACCGAAACCCGAAAAAAAGGCCCACTCAAAGTCTAGGAACTTGAAAGATAAAATCGGAGATCTCCCCGGCGTTGAAGAAATCAAAAGTGTCCAAGAAACGGCGTCGCAGGTTCGCAAATGGTGGCGGTTTATCAAACGATGAGATCAGCGCGCCTTGATTAGACTTTCGTATGCCTCTTGTATGGCCACGAACTTCCGGTGGGCAAGTTCTTGAAACTCCTTTCCCAAGTGGCTCACCTTGTCTGGATGGTATTTTGCCACCGCGAGTCGATAGGCCTCCTTGATCTCCTCTTCGGTTGCCCCTGTTTTGAGACCGAGCACAGCATAAGGATCGGGGTCATGAGCTGAGTCATGATCCCGGGCTCGTGAAGAGTCAGCCGAGCCTTGTGAAGTCTGCTTCCTGCCATAGGGAGAGCCAAAACGGGCAAAAAGAGGGATCGGCCGGCCTGACAACAGCCAGATCAGAAGGCCGACTAGGATGAGGTCATCGATCCATCCGGCACCCATCAGAAAATCGGGGAGAAGATCGATAGGACTCAAAAGATAGATGACGACAAAGACAATCGGGAGAATTCTTTTTAGTAAAGGCCAGATCATTTGAAACACGTGAGATCAAAACACTTCGATATGCTTAGGATACCCAAAAAGGATCAAGCCTTCAAGGGATAGATGGCTTTGCAGTTTCCTCAGTTTGGTGGACGCCCATGTCCCTGAAGGACGTTTGCGGTGGAAGAATGTCAGTATTCCCCGGGCCGTTCCGAAATCCCTTTTCTCGGCCTTTGTCTGATGAAAGTGGAAAAGGAGCGCTCTTCGCTGCTCAAAAGCTTTTCTGGGTGCTGTCAGCTGTCGGTTGTCAGTGGTCAGTCGTAACGATCCATTCACGTCATCCGATTGAAAATCAAATCCCCTGGGCCCATCACTCGAATAGCCGTGGATGTGGAAATCTTGGTCTTTATGCAACGAACCGCGGGCGACGGACCACGAGCACCGACTTTTGGCTCAGAGCTTCCTTTCCCACTTTCTGGTGAAATACTCTGAAAATGACTTCGACGCAATTGGTTTAAAAGGATTTGGGCAACAGCCCGTCCCCATCTGGGAGCGCCGAGGGGGTTAACGCGAGAGCAAGGGAGTGAAGGGATATGAGGGTCCCATCAAAGGATTCAAAATGGTCGTGAAACATCAGAAGGTTGCAAACTTCTTGCTTTGAAAAGTCAGGGAACTCCACATCGACGGCTAGGATTTCTTTGCCCATCTTCGCGGGTTCGGTCAGATTGCGGCGCCATTGCAGGGATCAAGATCGGAGGGGATTGGCGCGATGTGTCAATAGTTTGGCAGCTCTAAACGTTTTTGTGTCATCTTGTGCCGCCGAGACACGACGGGAACTCTGCTAAAAAGGGAAAGCGTCGAATCCATATTTCTAGATCGCGGTGATTGGCTGCGTTGAGGCCATGGAATACGCTGAGAATTGGATTCGCCCTCTCCAACTCGTGGGTCCCATTTCCGTTATCTCCTCAGGGGTCGAAAATTGGTATCCTTTTTGCCCACCTGTTAACCGGATTCAGCCGCGTAGAGGAGAAAAGCAAATGACCCGTTCTGTTATGACCATCGGCCAGCTTGCAGCGTATTTGCAGATCGGAAAAAGGTCTCTGTACAAGCTTGCGAGGGAGGGGAAGATACCCGCCAGAAAGATTCTTAACAAATGGCGGTTTGACCGTCATCAGATCGATGCTTGGATTCGTCAGCAGGGCGGTCCCAAGCCTTGAACAATGGGTACAGGAGGCAAGGCTTCCTGATTCCATTCTTGCCTCTAGCGACCAGAGTCTATTAGGATGGCGTCTTGTACTGGCCCATGAACCCTCTGAAATCCCAAGGTGAGGCGGAGAAAGGATTCGGGCAACTCAGGCAGTTGCTTTGAAAGCTCTTATAATTACAGGCGAAGATGCTTTGACAGGCTACGGGAATTCTGATAAATGTAAAGGAAAACGATAGAGTCGATCATGGCGGAGAGATCGAGCTATAAGATCAAGAAAAGAATTGGCACCGGAGGCATGTCCACCGTGTATCTCGCCCATGACACCCGGTTGGACCGTGATGTGGCAGTGAAGGTTCTTAGAATCGATCCACGGCTTGGACTCGAAGAGACAGGAAGAAGAGAGATCATTCTTCGTTTCCAACAGGAGGCCAAGGCCGCGGCCCGGCTAAATCACCCGAACATTGTTTCCATTCATCATGTGGGAAAACAAGGTGAACAATACTACATCATCATGGAATACTTAGAAGGCTCTTCGCTTGGGCATATCATAAAATCCCGCGATAAGCATAGTCTAGAAACTATGCTGCAATGGTTGTATCAGGTCTGTGATGGTCTCCACTTTGCGCATGAACATGGGGTAATTCATCGCGATATCAAACCAGACAATCTGATTCTTCTGAATAACGGAACGGTGAAGATTACGGATTTTGGAATTGCGAGGCTTGAGAAGTCGGAGATGGTCAAGACGAAAGACCAAACATTCATGGGGACCATCTACTATTGTTCACCCGAGCAACTCAAGGAGTTCAAGAATATCGACCGAAGAACCGACATCTTCTCCCTCGGTGTGGTGCTTTATCAAATCTTGACTGGGGTTCTCCCTTTTCACGAGGAATCGATTGCTGAAACCATCAACAAAATCATCTATGAAGAGCCTGTACCCCCCAGAGAGATCGCCCCAGAGATCCCAGTAAGATTGGAGGGCACTGTGCTGAAATGCCTGGCCAAGGACCCTGCCCTCCGTTTTCAGACAACCCGAGAACTTAAAGAGGCCCTTTTGGACTCAACCTCATCCGAGAGGGAACCCACGAGACCGAGGAGAGAGGGTCTTCATCGTCCTGTTCAGAAAGGCCAGAGGCCACTCTTTTTCAGATTATCAATGACTGTTGGGCTCATCCTGATGATTGCGGCTTTTCTATTTGGATATTTTGTCATTGAATCGCAGAAGAGCATCCTTCAAAAAGATGCGTCTATCCGGGGCCGTCATATTGCTCACATGTTCTCCCTTCTTGCTAAGGACGCCACCATCGGCAATAATCAACCACTCCTTGAGCGATACATCGAAGAGATCGGGAGGGATGCCCACCTCGTTTTCATCGAGATGATGCGGGGCAATCAGATCGTGGCAGGGTATCATGCTGAGCATACTACCCCGGAGGAGGATGTCCTGATGATGTCCTATCCGCTGTCGGTCGGGGAATCAGACGGAGAAGGCCTAAAGATTGGCTTTTCAAAGGCCGCTATGAATCGAGGGATCAGAAAGGTGAAGCGGGCAGTTGGTTTTGCTATGGCTGGAATCGTCACCTTTTTGCTTACTGTTTTGCTGCTCTTCCGAATCCGATCCCCTGATGGAGCTAAGACCTTTTAGAGCAGAACCCAGCAAGCGAGACGCGTCGATTTTTTTGATGACGGGAAAGCTAGTCCTGATTCGCCAAGTACTGACTCAGAATCCGAACATGCCCCCCGGGTGTCTCTTCAAACCTGACGCCGACCTCATAGGTCTCATCCCCTCTCCCATTGCAATAAATCACCCGTGCCTTGGACTCGAAATCATTGTCACCGATTTTGAGGGACACCTCGAGACTCTCGCCTTCGTCGATGGGGAATTCCGTTTTTATCTTCATGCCGCCCAAACTGATATTGATGGTTTCCGAGACCTCCTCGATGCAAAAATTCTTGTAGGCTACCAGGTTGGTGAGTTCGAGACGCTTGTGTCTTCTGCGATCCCTTTCAATGGGTTTCTTCATGCTCTTCCGACTCCCTCGATTGTTGGGTTTTTTCAAGGTACAGGCTGATAATCCCTCGGTTGCGCTCCGAGATCTCTTCGAATCTGATCCCTGAACGAAACCTTCCAGAATTCTCTCGCCTCGTGTAAACGACTCTCCCTGATGCATTGATCTGACATTCGCCGATGATAATCGCCATTTGGAGACTCTCGCTGATTTTGAGGGGACTTGATGTCTCGATGCCAATTCCCTCGATCGAGAGGTCCAGTGGCTTCGCCGTTTTGTTCCCCAACTGATCTCTGTAAAGAAAGATGAGGATTGGATCCTTGATGCGGCGAGATTTTCTTTTTTCTGGCCTCTTTGTCATGCTTCGCCCGATACCGATGTCTTTGCCCGAGGCGATGGCCGGCTGTTTTCTGTCTGGGGGAGAGTTACAATCGGCCCTGGCCAACTTCTTTAACCTCGATGGTCGGTTCAGTGGAATTCTGGTATCTCTGGCACAAAATCGGTGTTCAGTAACAGATTTGAAACCTCCCTCGCTCAGGGGCCGTCATGTCTCGGACGTTTTGGCGAGAAGAAAGCACGGTTTTCTATCCCATAGAGCAAGGTCTATGCCAGTTTGTCCTGATTCGGGGCGAGAATAGTTGTGTGGAGTTTCCTCAGTTTTGTGAACGCCCATGTCCCTGAGGGACGTTTGCGGAAGCGTTTATGCTAATGAGCTCTGTCGTTCTCAGGCTGTCTTTGTAGCTCACGAGTGCACCAACGTTACGAACACAAGGATAAAGGTGAAAGGTTAAAGGATCATCGATTTGCAGTTTTTGGTCTTCTTTCCTTTCTCCTTTGACCTTTATCCTTCTTTTGATTAACCTGTGAGCCCCGCGAGCGCCAACGGGAGAGCAAGGGAGTGAAGGGATATGAGGGTCCAATCTAAAGATTCAAAATGGTCGTGAACCATCAGAGGGTTACAAACTTCTTGCTTTGAAAACTCAGGAAACTCCACAGACTTGTCAGTTGAACCTTTGGGTCCTCGCGGCTACGAGGTCCCTCATCATTTGACGAGAGGGGGGATGCGACGTTACAGCTTTTCCTGATCTTGAAAACCCGAGTGCATTAAGATTTGGAACAGCTAGGTCACGCGTGATTGTATTGTTGGGATTGATGTGCTAACCTGGTGGTGGCTTGTAAGGATGGGAAGCGTTTTTTATGTGATTTGGAGAAGGCGTTATGTTCGAGACGATTAAGAAAACCGTTCAGGCAAGCATCGGAGCAGCGGTTTTGACCCGAGAACGGATCCGTAAGACTCTCGATAAACTCGTCCAAGAAGGAAAACTCTCAACAGAAGAGGCAGAACGCCTCGCGGATCGAATGATTCGGGATAGCAAAACGGAATTAAAGAGCATCCAAGACCGGATGGTGTCCCTCATTCAGAGAGGTTTGGGAAACCTCGATTTTGTTTCTAAAAAGGATTTCAAGGTCTTAGAGAAGAGAGTCAAGGCCTTGGAAAAAGAGATGAAAGGGAAAAGGGCAGCAAAGGCAAAGCGAACAAAAGGGACCGGGCGATCCTAAGCTTGCTCCCGAAGCAATCTCCAAAAAGCTGGCCGTGTCACGGGGGGTCGAGAGGTTTGGGATTTTAGGAAATGGCGTTGCAATGGCTAGGAGATTTTGTGGATTGGAAAAACCTCTTTTTTGATGTACGCGACGACTTCTTTGGCATGAACTAGGGCTTTTTCTTTGGCCCTTCCCTCGGTGGGATGGGGTCGGTCCTGGAGACTTCCAACCTCCTGCTCAGGCCCAAACATCATACCTCCGACGAGTCCAGCAAATTCGTCTTCTGGCTCCACATGATTGAGATTTGACCACGCAAGGGTCCAACATCTGGCGGTTCGATAGATATCGTATCCACCTCCCCCCAGGGCAAGAATTCTCTGGCACAGTGTTCTCAGAATCTTCACAGCTTCCTGATAGCCATTGTTCGTCAGACGGAGATGGGTTAGAGGATCGGATATCTGAGTGTCAGCCCCGAGCTCGGCGATGAGGATGTCGGGGCGGAAAGCCTCTAGCAGGGGGGGTACAACCTCGTGGAAGGCCTCAAGGTAGACCTCATCGTCCGTGTCAGCATCTAGGGGGACATTGATGGTGAAGCCGAGCCCTTTTCCTTCGCCAATCTCCGTTTCTTTTCCCGTTCCAGGATAGAGTGTCTCGCCACTCTCATGAAAAGAGATCAGAAGAAGTCGATCATCTCCATAAAAGGCGTCTTGAACACCATCACAGTGATGGGCATCGATATCGACAAAGGCCAACTTGATTCCACGATTTAACAGATCAAAGGCCGCGACGGCTACGTCGTTGATGTAGCAGAACCCTTGGGCCTGGTCTCTCCGAGCGTGGTGAAATCCACCCAGAAAATTGAAGGCCACGTCAATCTCCCCTCTCGCAATGAGGTCTGCCCCGAGAAAGGTACCACCGGCCGTCATGAGTGACCACTCGTAAATCCCTGGGACAATGGGGTTATCCTCGGTTCCGAGACCATAGGAGAACATCTCAGCACCTACCTTTCCCAAGCTGGCCTCCTTCAGAAGGTGGAGATAACGCTCGTCATGAAATGCGAGCAAGGTATCGAGATCGAGGGGCGGAGGTCTCAGGACTTCCATCCAGGGATAATTCAAAACGCCGTACCGTCTACATAGCTCATAGGCTTTAATCGCCCTTTCTGGCTTGTACGGGTGGTCGTGTCCAAAATCAAACCGGCTAAGTTCCTGAGAATAGATCAAAGCAGATTGCAAGGAGGCCTCCTCCTCTCTTGGGAATATCAATTGAGACGGAACGTGGTGTAGCTGAACCCTAGGGCTAGAAGGGGACCTCTCTGGCGAGGGAAACCCACGGAGCACCCCTTTTATCGTCATGAAAGCAGCGAGGCTGCCGAGTGTCTCTCATGATTTCAGGTTCCTCAACCCTTGTCAATGATATGAGGAGTTTCCTGAGTTTTCAAAGCAAGGAATTTCTAACCTTGTGATGTCTCACGACCATTTTGAATCTTTAGATGGGACCCTCATATCCCTTCGCTCCCTTGCTCTGGTGTTAACCCCCTCGGGGCTCCCAGATGGGGACGGGCTGTTGCCCAAATCCTTTTAAACCAATTGTGTCGAAGTCATTTCCAGAGTATTTCACCAGAAAGTGGGGAAGGAAGCTCTGAGCCAAAAGTCGGTGCTCGTGGTCCGTCCTCCGTGGTTCGTTGCTTAAAGACTAAGATTTGCGCATCCACGGCTATTCGAGTGATGCGCCCAGGGGATTTGATTTTCAATCGAATGACGTGAATGGATCGTTATAACTGACCACTGACAACCGACAACTGACAGCACCCAGAAAAGCTTTTGAGCAGCGAAGAGCGCTCCTTTTGCACTTTCATCAGACAAAAACCGAGAAAGAGGATTTCGGAAGTGCCCGGGGAATACTCACGTCGTTCCTCCGCAAACGTCCTCAAATCCCCCTTCCATTGATTTT
>WVXP01000169.1 GCA_011773445.1 Pseudomonadota bacterium
TTGTGAGATGCAGCCTTTTCGATAAATTCCTTTGGATACCGAACCTCGTCCCCATCCATCTTCCGGATTAGAGCACTCGGGACTTCTTCTTTTGCGAATTTCCTCGCCTCGTCTTTGAGCGCCCTTTCCTCATCTGAAAGAAGAAGATCAAACATGTCTACCCCCCCTTCGCAACGAGAATCGATGACCATACAACTCATGTCTATTCATTGTTCGAGTAAGATCAGAAAAACCGGCGGCTTTCCCTTTAACCTCTCGCAGAGAGATTCTCCACATCTCTAGAGATCAATCCCATCCAGAAAAATGGGCCTTTCGCCAATCGATATTTCTTGAAGGATCTTAACATACAGATGGATGCCAACATCTCTTCGGAAAAGACCCTCCGTCGTTTGAAGTAAAGCATGCTCACGTTCAGAGAGAAAGAAGATCTGTCCAATGCCCCGGTTCATCGCCAGATTGTTGACATATCGAATGAGCGGTTTCAGGCACTCAGGGTCCTGAAAGCCGATCGGGGTCAAACACCACTGCTTGAGGGTTGTTCCAGGCTTTGGAGGTTCTGGTAACGGCCCTTCATCATGATTGAAACCCTCGACGAACTCTTTACTCAGGACGCTAACATTCACTGCCTCGATGGTGATCCGCGCGATCTGACTCCAATCCCAGAACCCTAAACAGGCGACGATTTTGCCTTGATCCTCCAAGATGAACACGTTGCCAAAATCGTATGCCGGTGTCCGATCGATGAACCCGGCTAGTGTCTCAACCGACTTGGGTTCATACAAATCATGGCCTTCCCAGGTTTCGTTCAGGAGTCCGACAACGGCGTCGAGGTCGTCTGCTGTGATCTTCCTGATATTCCCCGTAGATGGCAAGTTCAGCGCTCGGTTCACCATAATGATCGGCATGAGAGCGGTCCGATGGAGTCTGAATCCCTCACTTTCAAAAAGGTATTTCGGTGCGACGTTGTCTTCCATGATCAATAGGTAGGAGAGGGCCACTCCGTGCCTCGTCAGGTAGTCTTCGATTTTTCGATGAAGGGTCCTTCCAACCCCTTTTCGCCGGTGATCTGGAGATGTGAAGTACTGAAACTCGTACCCGACGCGCTTTTTCTTCCCATTCACGAGAGATTCGCGGAGTCCCACGGCTCCAGATCCGACAATTTGCCCATCCTCACAGGCAACATAGACCTTATACGCCTCATAGGCTCTGGCCCGGGCAAAAAAGTCGGGCCTATTGACGATAGACACGATAACCTCTTTCCCTTGCAGGCATTTTGCCTGCACCTCCTGAAGTTCATGGTTATCCTTTGGTATGGCCTCGCGTATCTTCATATTTGAAACCATTGACCCGATGACCCAGTTTACCTGGAGTCGCACAAGGGAAACGAGCTTTTTGTTAGTGAAAAGATCATAGCAATATCCATTCGACAGACGCCCGATCTTTGCTATCTGGGTGAGCCCTCATCATGATATCACGATTATCATGTGCAGGGAAAAGCAGAGAGAGATTTTTCGTGATCGTGGGTCTCAGGCCATGGACTCGCCTGCCGACTTGTGGTATATGGGACTTCAAAAACTATCTCGAGGGAGAAGGAGCAAAGCCTTGTACCAGAAAATCACTGAATCAATCTTGAGACGTTTGGTCGAAATATCTGGCCCCAAAGCGGTTTTCACCGACGAAGAGAATCTGGAAAAGTACTCTCGCGACGAAACGATTGGACTTTCACATCGCCCCGATATCGTGGTCAAGCCTGCCACCTCAAATGAGATCACGGAAATCATGCACCTCGCAAACCGTGAGAATCTCCCCATCACCCCACGCGGGCTCGGAACAGGACTCAGCGGCGGCGCCATTCCCCTCCACGGAGGGATTGTCCTTTCCTGTGAGAACATGAACAGCATCATAGAAATCGACCGAGAGAATCTGATGGTCACCGCGGCGCCCGGAGTCATCACAGGAGAGCTCCAGGCTGCCGTCGAGTCAGAGGGCCTCTTTTATCCTCCCGATCCGGCCAGCTCGGAAAGCTGCAGCATTGGGGGAAACGTCGCCGAGGGAGCGGGCGGAAGTCGAGCGGTGAGGTATGGAACCACCAAGGATTATGTGAGCGGTTTAGAAATCGTACTTCCCAATGGAGAGATGATTCAGACGGGTGGCAAGGTGGTCAAAGACGTGACAGGATATAACCTGACACAGCTCATCGTTGGCTCCGAGGGCACACTGGGCGTCGTAACTCAGGTCGTTCTGAGGCTCATCCCCCTCCCCACACGACGGATGGATTTCCTGATTCCCTATGGATCCGTGGAGAAGGCAGCTCAGACCGTCTCAGAAATCATCGAGGCAAGAATCGTTCCGACTGCCATCGAATTCATGGAAAACAGCTGTTTCGATCTCGCAGAGGATTTCACCAAAAAGAAGCTCTCTTTTCGTGAAGCGGCCGCTCATTTGCTCATCACCATAGACGGAAATCACGAGAGGGCAATGGAGGAGAGCCGAGATCGCATCGGAGAAATTTGCGAGCGGAATGGGGCCCACGAAATTCTGGTCGCAACCTCGCGGAGCGCCATGGAGCGGATGTGGGAAGGCCGAAAGTGCCTCTTTGAAGCGGCAAATCATGTGGGAGGGATATACAAGAGCCTTGACGTGGTTGTCCCGAGGAATCGGATAGCAGCCCTTGTCCGGAAAACCCGGGAAGTATCGGAAAAGCATCGAATCAGGGCCATGTCCTTCGGTCATGCCGGGGATGGCAACGTCCATGTTCTCCTCTTCAAGGGGGAACTACCTGATGAGGCGTGGGAAAGACAGATTGATCAAATCCAGAAAACCCTTTACAGCGAGACCATCCAGCTGGGAGGGAAGATCACGGCCGAGCATGGTATCGGTCTTTTGAGAAAATCCTATCTATCGATGAACCTCGATTCAGGCCAGATTCAGCTCCTCAAGCGCTTGAAGAAAGCCTTTGATCCCAAGAATATTCTCAATCCTGGAAAGATTTTCGATCTTTAGTCGACAGCGGGCATTTGAGCAAGATCCTCGTATGTTTCGCAGCGAGCTTAACATCAGGCGGTCTGAGCAGCCCATGGAGGCACTCTGTCAGCAAAATCCTGTAAACCACAGAACGAGCGTTGTATTTTTCGCCTAACGGTGGTTTCAGGTCTGCAATGATGGGGACGCTCCTGTTGAAGCTGTTACGGACTTGAAAGAGGCCGAACAGGACGAAGATCAGAGGGCCTGCTTTTCTCCCTGGGGACGAGTGCGTTTTTTGTTTGGGCTTCGCAAGGAAACGGAGCCAACTCCAATTCGGGCAATTTCTAGGTGCCAGGTCACTTCAAATGTGCCTGGCACCTGGCGATCTCAGCGGTCCGAGTGGTGGTGGAAGAGTTTCTTCTCCTGGGCCATGGCGCGCTCCATGTCGGGAGCCAGCGCGGCACCGTCCCGGTACTGGTAGGGCCACATGCTCTTCAAGTGGAAGAAGGCCACCCGGTCGCCGTCCTCGAAAGGGTGATCGACGTCTGGCTGAAGGCCAGGCATGGCACTGAGGTTGCCGTTGATAAAGGTGATGCCACGCTTCTCGGTGGGCAAGGACAGACACTCCAGGAGATCGCGCATCCGGCTCCCAGCTGGCAGATCAAGCTGTAGACTGGTATGGCTCTTGCCAGCCGCCTTGCCGCCGTATTGAGCTAGCGGGCCGTAGAGCCACACCTCCAGGGTGATCGTTTCCATCTAGCCTCCTCCAACGGGCGAAAAGATACCCACCTCGTCCCCAGGAGCGAGGCGGTAGTCGAGTTCCTGGGGCCTACCGTTGACAAAGGTGAGCTTGAGTTCTTCTGTCGGCAAACTCAGGTGGGCCACCAGGTCGGCGAGTGTGCTGTCCTCCGGCAGTTCCACCTCCAGGAGAGAACCCGCACGAATCCCTTGGGGGTAATGGGCCAGAATAGGCCCTGAGACGCTTTGTGCGAGGGTCCCAAAGAGTTTGACATCGACTTTCATCACTTACCTCACGGACATTGGACGATGTTTTGGGCCCAAAGGCAATCGGCGCAAGAGGGGTTCCAGCCCCAGCAGCCCTCGTTTTGCTCCCGCAAGTCGCAGCTCTCTCGTAGGTCACAGTCGGGGCAGGAGGGAAAGTGAAAATCTCGCACCTCGTTGCGGAAGCGGCAATACTCCTCAGAGGTCCAGATCTCCAGGATCGTTTGTTCGGCAATGTTGCCCAGGGCGTAACGGGTGACCTCCTTGCGCCGCCCGTCTATGGCAAGATAGCTATAGTTGTGGGAGAGGGCATAGCAGGGGGCCACGCCGCCATCCCACCCGACTACCATGGCCCTGTCTTGCACAAATCGGCAATGTTGCTCTGCACCCCAGTGCATGCGGGGCAATTCCAAAGTGCCCCACATAACCCAAGCGCCAGCCTTGACAGGCCAACTGCCGGTGCTGAAGGGGGGGTGCGGCTCGTAACCGTAGAGGATTTCATCGCGCATCTCGTCGGTGTAGGCCAGAACGTTGCTGACCAAGACGCGAGCCGCGCCCAGTTGTGACGCCAGCCCGGTCAGATCGGCCAACTCGGCGATGTTGCTTCGCAAGGCAATAAATTCAATTCCCAAGGTTGGCGTCAGGGAGCCCAGCTCTCTTTTCGCTTCGTTCAGGCCCCGAATATTGTCCAAAACCTGGGAGATCATGGCCCCGCGCACGCCAGCATAGGTTTCCGGTGTGACCCCGTCGAGTGAGACAACCAGGCGATCAACCCCCAACGCCACCAGCTCCCGGGCCATCGCTTTGTCCAGGAGGAGTCCATTCGAGCCGATAGTGACCGCTAAGTCTCGCTCGCGCACAAGTCGCACCATTTCCAGGATGTGAGGGTGCGTCAGGGGCTCGCCGAGGCCGCTAAAGACCACCCGCCGCAGCTCGGGGAATTCCCTCGTCTGCTCCACAAGTTGGCGCATGATCTCCATCTCCATATGGGCCTTGGAGTCTTTCCAGACGTTGTGAATGCAAGTGCGGCAGTTGAGGTTGCAAACGGTGGTGGGCTCTACGTAAAGTTTGCGCAGGTCAGACAATCGTGGAAGCAGAATCAAGGCGACGTCTCGCTGGTCGAGCCACCATTCCATGCCTTGTGAGAGACGACGTTTAAGCAGAAACTCTGCCGACAGCCTGATGGAGCCATCTTGTCCCATGACGGCCTTGGACATGTGTTTTCTCTTTCAAAGAATAAGGAGCAGAACCCCAGACCGAGACTCTGCTCCCTGCTACTAGCCAGCTTTACAGCTCGCCATAGACGGCGTCCAGCGCCTCGTCGGGCACGTCATAGACGTTGTTGTGAGGCGGGAGCTTTTCGTACTTCATAAACTCTGGCAGGCGATCATGAACCTTGGTTAAGCCCGCCGCTTCGTTGAAAGCTCGTTCCTTGCGCAGGATCTCGGCGCCCAGTTTGGCAATGTCATCCACGGTGTAATGGGTGCCGAGGACACCGTTAACTTCGTCCACGATTCCCTCAAAACAACTTTCGATGTCCATGGCGAAGGCGATGAATAGACAGTGACCCGTGGTATCGGTGATGAACGCGGTGGCGGCCTGGAAGGCACGGCTCACCTCCGCTTTGCCCTCGGGACTCAGTGGGTCTGTCTTGCCGCTCACGCCGAGGATCTCGGGATTTATGGTGTAGCCAGCAGTGTGGTCGGCGCCCATAGTGGAGGTGGCGTAGGTAATGCCGATGCCCTTCACTGCTCGTGGTTCGTAGGCCGGCATGCTTTGTCCCTTGACCACAGGGCTGCGCACGACGCCCAAGACGTGAGCAGCAGCATCGGTGCCGTTACCCAGGATGCGGCCCAGAGGGGTCCCCTTGCCCATTTCGTGCATCAGCTCGATGGCCTTCTTGCCGTCGCCGAATTCGGCCAGCCCGGCCTCCATGGCCACCGCGATAGTGGTGCCGGCCTCGATGGTGTCCAGGCCATAGGCGTTGCACAGCCGGACCAGTTCGGCGATTTTGTCTAGGTCGTCAATGCCACAGTTAGCCCCCAGAGCCCAATCTGACTCGTACTCGACGCAGGAGACGTGCTCGGTCCCATCGGGCTTGTGCCAGGTGTTGGAGCACTGGATGATGCAGCCAGGACTGCAGGCGTGGTTGTAGAGTTCCTTGCCCAACCGCTCCTTGTTACCCTCAAAGATCGCTTCGCCGGCAATGTTGGGCGCCCCTTCAAAGCGCCCGCTGGAAAAATTGTTCGCAGGCAGGCCACCGGCCTCGTTCATAATGTTGATGAGGACCGCGGTGCCGTAGGTGTTAAGGGCGCCCTTGGGCTTGGTAATGTCGGCGGTGCGCAGAGCATCGGTGAGCTTTTTCCGTCCCTCATCAAAAAGTGCTTTGTCGGCGATCTCCACGCCCGGCGCGCTCTTGCGATCCAGGACGATGAACTTTAGCCCCTTGCTGCCCATCACCGCGCCCAGTCCGCCGCGACCGGCATATCGGCTGGGTCGCCCGGCCAGGTCGGCAAAGGCAACACCCGAGTTGCTGTAGAGGGACTCACCCGCAAAGCCGATACTGCCTATATTTACCTTGCCAAAGCGCTCAAACAGTTTGGGATAGACCTCGTAAAGGTCCTGGCCCACATATTCGTCAGCCGGAAGGAATTCAACCTTGGGCTTGCCTTCAGTCTGGTCCCAGGAGAGAGACAACATCCAGAATTTGCCCTTCTGCTCGCGCTGACCCTCCACCACCAGCGCTTTGATGCGCATGGCGGCCAGCGCAGGCGGCCAGCCGGAGCCGGCGTTAGACTCCTTGATGGTGTTGGTGAGGGGCGACTTGGCGCCAACGGATATGCGGGCCGAGGTGGGGGCAGCCGTGCCTGTCACGATGCCTGGAGCAAAGACGAGTTTGTTGTTGGGTCCCAGGGGATGGCACAGGGGCGGTACCTCATCGTGGATGATGGTGGACGTTAGCCCCCTGCCTCCAAGAAGCTTGTAGGCCTTGGGTACGTCTTCGAGCTGGTAGCTGCGGTCGGTCATGTTGATACGCAAAATCCACATAACTCTTCACCTCCCTTCTAGTTATGAGGGTAGAAGATGCTCTACCCGGTTTAATAATTACAAAAAGGCAGCTTTCGTTTCTGGTGATCGGGAACCGTTCCGTAAGTAAAAATCCGAACGAGTTACAAAACAATGAGAAGCGTTATGCTATTGGAGACTATCGCAGCTGCAATTTAGCATTGGCTGGGTTTGGTGTCAACTGAGTTGAGGTGATATATTGATCAATTTCCCAGTTGACTTTTTTTGAGAAGCTCATCTTGGCCTGCCTTTTCCATGTTATCGGAGTGAGGATTTGGAGACGCATTCGATAATCTGCCTCCCAAAGAAGATTGTTGATTGCCCTTTCAAATAATCACCCATCCGGTCTCCAATCATGCCTTTTCGGTCACCGGACGAATCACGAGTTCACAGTAAGGGTCACCGTCCAGAATGTTCTTGACATGAAGGTATTCATACTCTGGGTTAAAGCCATGCATTTTTGCCTGGTCCACATAACAGTAAAGGCGAGCCCTTTTTGATTCTCCCAGTTCAAGCCATTCCTTGGCCAAAGGACAATCGCGAACCCGGACCCTCTCCTCCCCCTCAACGATGACAGTCTCGGTTTCCCACCCCAAGTCGGGTAAATCACTCTCGAAGTTCTCCGGCGTGACCGAAAGGCCCCGCTCCTCGGCTCGACGCTTGGCATAATCTCCGATGTGAGTTCCATAAGCGTCTATTGCCTTTTGTATGAGTCTTTTTCCGCGTTCCTCACCAAGTTCATCGACCAGGGTCCTGGCAAAGAAATGATAGAGCAGAGCCGTCCTGCGTAGCGCGAGCCGGATCTGCCTCAGAGCTTCATCCGTTGAGATCGTTTTTGCCTTTTCTTTCATCCTTTCTACTCCTTGTTCCCAGATTTGTGCTCCTCGGACGGCCGCTGATACTCTTGACACCTTCAAAGGGCCCCATCCTGGTCAACAAATTCCATTCCATCCGCTGCAACGGTGCCCACTGGGTTTTCCAGGGTAAAACAACGAGTCCACGAAATCAAGACGTCTTGAGGAGTTATCCGTATCGTTCCCTAATTGCAGTGTCAAACAATTGAGCTTCTAAACGAACAATCGTTGCCACAGGCGAAGCTCGAGAAGCACGCATTTAAAGACCTCGAATGAGAAAACTGTTATAATGCGACTGTAACCCTCCCGAGCTATTTTCCGTCTTACGAATAAACAACGAGGAGGGGCCGAATAATGGACGAGAAGACTAGGGTTTTGATCTCTTTGGGGGCAGCCACGGCTGCGAACTGTGTCCCGTGTTTTGAACACTATTTTGGGAAGGCGAACACCGTCGGCCTGACAACCGAGGAGATCCAGGAGGCTGTGGAACTCGCCAGTCAAGTGAAGAAGGGAGCCCACATGGCGATGAGAAGTCGTGTCAGTGATATTATGGGCCGGAAGAACAAGTATGAATTATCCTGCAGCAGGCAATCTGAAAACCCATGCTGTAGCTAGCCACGAGAGGGCTCAACGATGGATTTCTGGGAAATCTATGATGATTACCACGAGAAAGTCCGAAAGTTTGTCCTGACTCTCGTCAAGGACGAATGGGTCGCCGATGACCTTATCCAGGAAACATTCCTCCGGGTTCAAACCAAGCTAGAAAGCCTCAGAGACCCTGCGAAGCTGTCTTCCTGGGTATTTCGCATTGCCTACAATCTCTGCCAAGACCATTTCCGCCAATCGAGAGGCCCATCGACAGTGGCGGTCGAGGACCAGCCAGATAGGGCAGAATCAACGAGGGATTCGATTCAAAAAGAACTGGAGCAGCGCCAGATGGGACAATGCGTTCAGGACCAGATGAGCGTTCTTCCTGAGTCCATGAGGACTGTCCTCGTTCTCTATGATGTGATGGGGTTCAACCATTCGGAGGTCGCCGAGATTCTCGGATTGACAACAGAAAACGCCAAAGTGAAACTGCATCGAGCCAGAAAGAGGTTTAAGGGGATCCTTGAAGAAAAATGTACCTTTGAGGTCGATGAAAGAAACGTTCTGGTGTGCGAGCCCGAGGAGAGGCAAGACCCGCCTAAGTTTTCTCACAGGAGGCCTGATCCTCGTCCGAGTGCTGAAAGAACCTCCGCAACGATAGGAAATCGTACTGCTCGATCAACCGAGGGAAAACAAAAACGAAAAGGATTATAACCAGCCCAGAAACCAGGGCAATTCCGCGACTCACAACCAGTGCAGATCCGAAATAGTTGTAGACAAAGGTGAGGGGGAGCATCCCTAGGAAGGTGACGACCGCAAAAGCCTTGAGGGACATCTTGGTCAAACCGGCCCCATAGCTGACGATGTCGAAGGAGATGATAGGAATAAGCCGAGAGAGGAAAATGACCTTGGCGAGGAGTATATTCGAACATTGAGTGCAGAAATTAATATGTCCACCGAGAAAGATTTGAATGAAATCCCGACCGAGAAATCTCGCAATGAGAAAACTGGTAACTGCACCCCCTAAAGCGCCCACCGCAGAATAAATCGTCCCCAGTAGCGGTCCGAAGAAAGCTCCGGCGGCAATGTCCAGGGGCACGCTTGGGATCGGGCTGATGACCACGGTCAGGGCCATGACGATCATGTAGAGCAACGGCGCAAGACCGCCGGCTTTCAGCAGGATTTCTTGAACTCTTTTTGGATGGAACAGGGAAGCGATATCCCACCCGTATCCGACAAGAAAAAGGAACAGAACCAGACTCAAGCCCAGAACGGCTTTGATGACGGTCGAACGGTTCACCCTCAAAGTTCTCGCTCCTCGAAAGACTCTTCCAACGCCGGATTCACATCAGTGGAGCGCCGTGACAGGGGCTGCATCCCTTTCCCTCTCACATTCTTTTCACTCCCCTCAATCGCTATAGATTTCGAGAGAATCCAGGACAGATACGGACTTTTCACCCTTATTATCTCAGTCATTCATGAAGGCGATGCTCGCGACAGGCCCTTCACTCTCGGTCTTCAAGAAGCTTTCATTATTGGTTCGTAAAATGGCGTAGGAATTGTGTCTGTCAATTTTCTCAAAATAGAACGGTTTCCGCTGATCGGGTTTGTTAAACTCCTCTCGAAGAAACACCTTAGTCGCGCCTGAATCCGCATTGAAAACACGAGATAAAGACAATGCGAGTGGAACGAACTCCGCCAGACATCTCGCCGACACAATCATGCGGACTCTCCTGGCCAGAGATAATTCCCGTTGACGAACCCAAAAGGGTCCACTCAAATGAAAATACCATATCATTCCTGTGTCAAGGGAGAAGGCGCCGTTTCTTAGTGAAGTACGATATACCAATTCCATATGAAAGGTTGATCTATTTCCAGGAGCTCCTTGGCCTCGAAGAGCGAGAAGCACCGACCCTTGAACGTTACCAGGGCTTTTTTCTCGAAAAAAGTCAGGAATTTGCGGAACATTGTTACCATTACTTCCACAAGATCCCAGAAACGAGAATCATCTTGGAGCATGAAGAAAGATCTGGGAACATGAAGAGGATCTGGCAGCATTGGTTCGAATCCCTTTTCAAACATAAACTCGATCGACAACTCCTTCCTTATCTGTGGAGAAGTGGTCTCAGGCACGTCGAACTCAACATTGACCAGCGTTTTGTCAACCTGGGCTATTCGATTGTCAGGCGATTCTGTCAACGAATCGCCCGAGAAGTGATTCCAACAGCTGACCTCGAACCCGTTCTTGTCGCCATCGATAAGATGTTAGATAACTGTCTTTTGATCGAAACGCAGGCCTTTATATCGGCCACTTCTCAGTGCGACATCAAGGTGGTCAGAGGGATTTCCCACCAAGTGCGGAATCCCATAACCATTATCGGGGGGAATATCAGTAGGCTACAGAAGAAGGTGAAGCCAGGCGACTCGCTTTACCATACCTATGAAATCATTATGCAGGAGAATAAGCGGCTCGAACGAATGGCGATTGACGCCGGGGTTTACTCAGAAATGTTTCAAAAGGATCCGAGGTTTTCGAATAATTCGCTGAAGGGCCTCATTTCGAGAGCACTCGATAGGCTGAGAAAGACAGACTGGTTCAAAAATCTGAGAATCCATACTGATCTTGATCCTAAATTCCCTGAAATCCAAGGCGACCCCAAAGACTTGGAGACCATGTTCTACTACCTGCTTCAAAATAGCATAGAGGCCCTGAACCCAGATAACCCCCATATCAGGATTTCTTCGAAAATGAAAGACCCTCCCTCCCCTTTTATCGAAATAGAAATCTTCAACACAGGGACGCCTCCGAAACCGGAAGAGCTCAGTAACCTCTTCGTCCCATTTTACTCATCCAAACCCTATGGCACAGGATTTGGCCTACCGATCGCTCAGCTCGCAGCGAGGAAAGATCTAGGGGAGATTTACCTGGAGGCACTTGCGGACCAGGGCACAAAATGTATTGTGAAATTGCCCATTCCCGCCAGGAAAACCTAAACCTGTCAGGGCTTTTGGGCGTCTCGACTGTCAGCTCCTTTTGCCCACTCTTCCCCTTTGACCCTGAGGCTTCAGTAAAGACCACTGGAAGAAGTTAGCACGGAGCCTTAGAAACCTCGTCGTGATGACCAGCGCGAATGGCTTCATGCCTTAGGGTCCCGGGTGGAGAAATCTTTTCACCTCCGCTTTTTCTCTCAATTTCGCGACGTATTTTTTCGTCTCTTCCTCTATTTTTTTTCGCTTGAGAAACGCCTCAATCTTTCCCTTAACGTCATCATAAGCGATCTCAGTTTCAGGTTTCTTATCAGTCACCTTGATGACATGGTATCCGAACCTGGTCTCGACAATATCACTTACTTCACCCGGTTCCAGCGCAAAGGCAACGTCTTCAAAAGGTTTAACCATCTGTCCACGTCTGAAATAGTTCAGATCTCC
>WVXP01000035.1:0-471 GCA_011773445.1 Pseudomonadota bacterium
TTCTTGACGGCAACTCTCCTGACCTTTGCGAAGAAAAAAAGGGCGGTTCTCCATGCATGCAGAGGCCTTGCCCTACGGCATGTTTCCTCTCAAGAGAGAAAGGGAACGTTCGTGGGGGAATTGCGTAACTTCCTAAATATTGCTTTCCCCGGTGGGCTCGTTCTTTGCCGAGATAGCCTTGGTGAAACGTGAGGCCCTATCCAACAAAAAAGCCGTCCGGAAAAAGCCCGCTTGTGCTGACCACCCTGCGGATCGTCTTGACTTTCAGCGGCGGGTGTGTGTCCTCGGTCGTAATAGGAGGAGTGAGTTCCTTGCCTGCCGGCGTCTCTCGCGTTTGTAGGGGTAAGTCTAGGAGCTTCCAAATCGCCCACCACGGCGACATCATTGAGACGACTCTGCGTGCAACTGAGGCACTGTCGCTCGAGGGCAAAGAGGAAAAGATCGAAGACGATCGAGTATCATTCCGCTCTG
>WVXP01000035.1:507-2164 GCA_011773445.1 Pseudomonadota bacterium
ACGAATCGAAATGTAGGGATCGAGTGCCGCATCCTTGATGGATTCGTAATCCCCGATTTGCAATGAGGTATCGTTCACGGTTTTGTACGCGGAAATCCCCACGGAGGCTGAGGCTACAAAGGGCGCAACGTAAGTGACGGGATTCAAGAATAGATCTGCAACCAGCCCCACCGAGTCGGGTACGGTGGAAGGCCCAAAAACGGGCCACACGATGTAAAACCCGTTACCGATCCCGTAGACTTGCAGGGTCTGGCCAAAATCCTCATCGTACTTTTTGATATGCAAGCGGTTCTTTGCCGGATCGCCGAAGCCGAGTATGCCCCACGTCGTATTGACAAGAAAACTCGCTAGCTCGTCGGCAAATCCCTTTCCCTTGCCTTGAAGCGCACAATTGACTGCGCGAATCGGCATTGCCACATTGTAGAAAAAGTTGCGCACGCCGATCCTAGCCCGCTCCGGAACCACAAACCTATAGCCTCTGGCAACGGGTTTGAGGAGCCAGAAGTAGAGTTTGTCGTTGAAATGGTACATGGCCCTGTTCCAGGGCCAGATGGGGTCTCTAATTTTCACAGCCTCTTCTTCGAGATAATCGGCATCCTTTTCGAGATCATTCTCCACCGCCTCCGGCTTCGCCTTTTCACCTCCAAGCGCCTCTTCGGGTTTCGATGGAACCTGGTCTCCGATGGTAGTGATCGGTTCTTGGTTTTGATGAAATGATGCGTCCGCCGGTGCAAAGGAAGAGCATTGGGCTGATTTTTCGGGGGAGCCAACTGCAACAACGGCAACGAACACGACAATACATGATAGCTGTCTCATGGGCGTCTCGAACGCTCTCATTATGTTAAGAGACATTTATGCCTTACCCCCCTTTTTCCGCAGGAGTTTGAGCAGCTCTTCAGGCGACTTTTTCCTCAGGATTTCATTGAACTGGCTGCGGTAGTTCTTGACGAGGCTGACACCCTCAATAATGAGATCATACACCTTCCAACTCCCACCCCTTTGGATCATCCGGTAATGAAGCGGGATCTCCGCGTTCTTTGCAATAATCTTGGTTTGAACTTCGGCTTTGTTTTTGGAGAGCATGGTTTCTTTATGAAAGACCACCTTCTCATTGGTATAATCCAGGAGCTTCCCCATATATGCCCCCTCAAGGATTTCCCTGTACAGCTCCATAAATTCCTTGCGTTGGGCATCGTTCAATTTCTTCCAATTCCGCCCCAATGTCAGCCGTGAAAGCGCGTTCCAATCGAACATCTCGTTGGAGATGGATCGGATCTTTTCCTTCTTGGCCTCCTCCTGAAGGCTCGCATCGCCAAGAACCTTCAGCACTTTGTTGACGTTCGCCTGAGTGGTTTCAAGCGGTACACCTGCATGAATGGAAAACGGAAAAACCAAAAAAACGATGAGAGCCAGTCCGATACGTCCCTTCTTCATGGCTACCTCCTTTGATCTCGAACTATTTCTTCTTCTCCTTCTCCTCCTCAACCTCCCCGAACGCATATTTGCCGATGAGCTCCCCGAGATCCAGAGGAGATTCGGTCTCCGTGATGGTGTCCCCCGACTTCAGCAGCTCTCCCGCCCCTCCTGCATCGATACTGACATATTTGTCCCCGATCAAACCGGCCGTCTTGATCGAGGCGATGGCATCATCGTAGAT
>WVXP01000035.1:2201-2671 GCA_011773445.1 Pseudomonadota bacterium
GAGAAACCCAACATTGCCGAGTTTCACAGTCAAATATCCCACGCAGAACAAACCGATGACCACAAAAATGCCGACTATTGTCTCCATTGAATACTTTTTCATCGTTCCTCACCTCATTTCGCACCGATACCGTGCAATGATCTTCTGTTCGGATTGAGCCTTCTCATAGACGCGATCTATCTCGTCACTTGATTGACCCTCTGCCAGACCGGCGCGAATGGAAAATTCAAAGCACCGATCAGGAGAGACTTCGGTCTGGATCTCGCCTAACCCCACTTCCTGAAGTACGTTGCTCATACGGTCCAGTATCTGCTGAGCTTCGTCGCACTCGGAAAAGGGAAGCACCGTCCGAACCTCACCCGTGCTGGTCCGCGCGGAAAATCCCCCCACGGGACTCAAGTGTTCATTGATATAGCTCCCCAGGTTCTTAAGGACCTCCTGCGCCTTCTCGTGCCCCACATTCTGGCTCA
>WVXP01000035.1:2701-3277 GCA_011773445.1 Pseudomonadota bacterium
CCCTCGAGGCTGTTGAGGAATTCCTCGCGGGCAGGGTGGTCAAAGGACTCCATCTCTTCAGGGGTACCCTGAAAAATGACCTTTCCCTCATACAAGATGAGAATGCGGTTTGAGATGAACAAAACATCAGGAATATCATGGCTGATCATCACCGCGGTAAACCCGAATCTTCTGTGATATTCGGCGATCATGCCCAAG
The DNA here is from genome assembly GCA_011773445.1 of Pseudomonadota bacterium. Taxonomy (GTDB): domain Bacteria; phylum Desulfobacterota; class BSN033; order WVXP01; family WVXP01; genus WVXP01. The sequence goes on from WVXP01000035.1 coordinate 2,900, forward strand.
ATGGCATTTTTCCGGATGGGGTCCTGGCCCGTAGTCGGTTCGTCAAAAAGCACAATCTTCGGATCGGTAACGAGCGCCCGGCCCAAAGCCACCCGCTTTTGCATGCCGCCCGAAAGCTCCGCCGGGTATCTACGCGCCACCTCGGAAAGCTCCATTTGTTCGATTCTGGCCATGACCTTGCTCTCAATCTCCTTCTTACTCATCTTTGTGGTTTCCCGAAGCGGCAGGGCGATATTCTCAAAAACCGTCATGGAGTCGAACAAGGCGTTGTTCTGAAACATGTAACTGATCTGGCTCCTGTAGGCATCCCACTCGCCCTTCGGTAGGCCAGTTATTGGCTTACCCCGGAACAGAATGCTCCCCTCATCGGGCGTGAGC
>WVXP01000126.1 GCA_011773445.1 Pseudomonadota bacterium
TCATAGTAAGTTTTGCTTTCTTCGTCTGAAACACTGACTTTGCCCGCAATTTTCTCATCGATCAATTGTTGAATGGCCATCTCTCGCTTGAGCTGGGCTTTTAGGCTCATTTCAGAGAGGTTCATCTGGCTCAATGCTCGTTGAAACTCGGCTTCATCCGCGAACCGTTTTTTTAGTTTGCTCAATCGTTCATCGACCGTTGCCTGGGCAATGTCAACGTTCTCTTTCGCGCTTTCTTGATACAGCAACTCGCGGTTTATGAGGCTTTCAAGGACCTCCTTTTTGACCTCTGACACCTGAGAATCGCTGAGAGGTTTTCCCCTTTTTGAAAACATTCGCTCCACCCGGCGCATCTCATTCTCGAAATCCTTCTGTGTAATGACAGCGCCGTTGACTTCAGCGACTTTAGCCTCCGAAGGCTGCTTTTCTTCTGCCCACGTACGGAAACCAACTGATGTCAGAACCAGAGCCATCGCGAGTATGAGATACCATTTTCGGTCTTGTAGCTGCATCATGCTTCCTCCTTCGGAACGTCGTAAAGTCATAGAATCCGCTCACCAAAAGGCTCCACAGCGATCAAGTCCATACTGACTCGAGGGATTCCGGGCGACCTCCCACCAGCCAGAAAATGAGGTTCAAGTTCTGCGACCCGACTGGGTCATGCCAGGTCGATCGAGACATGTATCTGAGTCAGCTTTCGTTCGACTCCAAAGCAACCAGTTCAATCTCAAAAGTAAGGGAGTGCCCGGCCAAGGGATGATTGAGGTCGAGGACCGCGAAATCTTCACCGATTTCTTTGCCCCAGATCAGGATCGTTTCGCCTTTGATCTTGGTCTGAAGGGGATCACCAACCCCCGCACCCTTGGGCAGTGCACTGCGAGAAACACGACGTTCAAGGTCGGGTTGGTGCTGGCCATAGGCGTTTTCAGCATCCACTGTGACGGTCTTCGAATCACCCTGTTTCATGCCCAGGACCGCCTGACTTACCCCGGCATCACTTCGTCCCCTCCCGCCGTAAACTTCAAGGGGGCTCGATCATGCGATCTGTCGAAGATGGTGCCGTCCTCAAGCCGACCGGTGTAATGGATCTGGACTCGGTCTCCCGGTTTTGTGACATCCATGAGCACCTTCTTTTCTGGATCTGGGCGATCTGTCAAGCCAATAGCACTAACGCGAACTCCGTCGCCCCTTCTTCCTGTTAATATCGCTCTCCTCGCCTCGGACCGGGTCTTCCAAAACGCGTCTTCCTTCCATCTCCTCTAGGCCTGGCTTCCTGGACGACAATCTTCCTTCCCTGAAGTTCCAGACCATTCAATTTCTTGATGGCTTCCTGCGCTGCTTCCTCGGTACCCATTTCCACAAATCCAAATCCCCTTGAGGCGTCCGAATATTGGTCCCTTACAATCTTGGCTGAAATGCATTCACCCACCTGTTCAAAGCTTTTCGTAAGATCCTCCTCTGTGACTCCATAGGCCAAATTCCCAACGTAGAGTTTCTTCGACATCGGCATTCTCCCCTTTGTTTTAATAAATCCAAGGTTCACTGGTCTGGCCGGCGTCGAGACCTGCGTCTCCTTCGCCGGGCCTCAAGTCTTTTACGTTTCCTTTTGACACTCGGTTTCTCATAAAACCTTCGATGCCTGATCTCTTTCTGTACACCCTCTGAGGCCATCTTCTTTTTGAGGGCCTTGATCGCCTTCTCAATATTGTCCCTGACCTCTACGCTGATAGACATGAGGACTCCTTCAAAATTGCAAAGTTCCCGTCCATTGACCTACCCAATCGAACGATGAAGTGTTGCGAACGAACAGACCACCAGATTCGACAAGAATCAATCACCAAACAGATACTCGACCACCTCTCAACCTCGCATACTCTTCATAGAAAAAGCCCCCAGGATTCTTGAAAATCCCGAGGGCTTTCGACAAATCAAACCTTTTGGGTTTCCCAAGAGGCCAAAGATACAAATTTATGACAAAAACACCTCAAAATCAAGCACAAATACCTT
>WVXP01000080.1 GCA_011773445.1 Pseudomonadota bacterium
CCTTCGGTGAGGAGTTTCGCAAACGGTTCAAGGCCAGGACTCGATACGGTCATTGGAGGGATCGTCTGCCTTATAGCGAACTAGAGCCGGAGGACCGCATCGGCCAAAGCCTGGCCTCAGCGTCTTGGCGACCTTGCAACGAGTACCTTCCGGAGCCCCTGCCGACGACACCCTCTGAGGGTCGGGTGGAAGTGTCTGACAAGGCCTGGATGACGAGGCTGATTAAGAAAGCGGCCCTCCTGTTCGGGGCGGAGATGGTAGGCATCACCAAACTGGATCAGCGCTGGGTCTATCAGGACATTGAGATCCCTCATAAATACGCCATCGTTGTTGTCGTCTCCCATGTCCGCAGCCTGAACGACACGGCCCCTTCTTATTTTTCCTGGCTGTCGACCACTGAAGCCTATTCACGGCTCAAGTTCATTGCTACCCAGTTGACCGATTTTATCCGCGGTCTGGGATATGACGCCGCCTATCGTGAGACTTTGGGTTTGAACCCAGAGATACTCATGGTGCCCTTGGCCATCGATGCCGGCATTGGGGAATTCTCCCGCAAGGGCCGCGTCTTGTCCCCCGAATTCGGGACCAATATGCGCCTTAAGGCGGTTACCACCGATATGCCACTCCAGGTGGACAAGCCGATCTCTTTTGGCGTCCACGAGTTCTGTATGGTTTGCGAAAATTGTGCTACCTACTGTCCAGCTAAAGCCAACCCCTTCGGCCCACCCACAGACGTAGTGCCTGCGATTCACAATAACCCCGGTTTCCGGAAATGGTATGTNNGATGCCTGACCTTCTGGGCGGTCAACAAGAGGAAATGGATGAGCTGTGGTGGCCGGTGCATCTCCGTCTGCCCTTGGAACAAGCCGCTTGTCCCTTTTCACAACATGGTTCGTTGGGCAGCTATCCATGGGCCCACGGCCATCAAAAGGATGCTCGTCCGGAGTGACAATCTGTTGTACCAATCAAAGAAGAGAAGAGTTGGGAGGGAGTATTCTCTTGATAAGGTTAATCCGTAGAATCCACTGCCGCAAAGGTCCGAATAGAGAACCGTTGAGTCACCAGTCCATGAAAACCGTTCCTTGAAGGTACGGTATCCTTATAACCTGCTACAGCTGCCCTGATTCGCTCCAGCTTTCCAGAAGCTTCTGATACTCCGGATCTTCGTACCTCTCCAGTCTGAAAGCTGGTGCATAATGGGGCAAGTTGCCGCCAGTTAGATAGTCTGCCAACAGTTCACCTGAGGCACAGGCAGCCATGATCCCAAAGCCTGAAAGGGCCCCGATTACGTAAGCGCCCTCAACGGGAAGTGGCCCGATCAGGGGCCGGTTCTCGCGGGTCTTCGTGTAATAGCCACCATCGACCAATGGCTTGGGGATCCGACCGAGGTAGGCCTTCATCCCGGGAATTACTTCGGCCAACCCCCGTATGATGATTTCGGGAAAGCGCGGGTCGAAGGTAATCGGAAAGACGGGTTCCACCGGGGGGATGTGGTAACTCCACAGGGCGAGCAGGATGTTGCTGTCGGAACTCCCCTCTGGACGCGTGTGGATGCCGGATGGAAATTCCCCCAAGAGCCATTTCGTCTCTTCGGACTCGGAAAGGATGGAGCGCTCTTCTTCCGACCAGGAAAGGGCCATGGAATCGGTCCATATGATCATTGGAGCATCGCGCGGTACCGTGCCCAGGGAGTCTTTGAAGGCAGCTTTGGCATGCAGTTCGGAGAACACCGGTAGGTCAATCCCCACCATTTGCCCCACATCCTTGAGGAACGGGCCTGCGGCATTGACGAAATTGCGAGTCGAAATGGTACCAGGTGAAGTTCCCTCGATCAGGCGAACCGACTGGATCCGGCCATCCACCACCTCCACTCCTTCCACCCGGGCTTGCAGGAGTCTAGCTCCACGCTCCCGCGCTCGTTCCAACATGTACATTCCCAGCTGTTGGGCGCTGAACCAACCGCAGCGACGCGCATGGATCAGCGCTACGGTGCGTTCAGAGAGGTACGGAAAATGTTTCCTGATTATCACGGGATCAAGGATCAGGTCCGAACCGGTGGGCTGATTCTCGAAGCCCTGGGCCGGGGCAGGCGAGTAGGGGGGATCGCCGTGTTGATCCTTATGGCAGTGAACGGGGCCTGCACCCAGTTCGGCCGATTCTTCTGCGGTCCGTTTGAAGTCCGCAATACGGGTTGGGTCAGCGGTGGCGAAGACGTAGCCCCGTCGATTAAGGTGGAAAAAGTTATCACTTTCGTAGGCCAGTCCCTCTAGGATATCAATACTGCGGTTCATGAGGCTGACCATGGCGTCCCCTGGTCCGGGCCACCAATTGCGATAACATTCAGTGGATTTGTCACTGGTCAGCGAGAGCGGTGTATGCTCTTCTATGAGAACCACGTTCTTGATGCCGTATTTGACAGCCAGATGGTAGGCTACGGAGATGCCGGCAATTCCTGCACCGCAGATCACAACATCGGCAGTTAGGTTGATCATCGCTCTGTCCCATACCATGGAGGGTTTGTTTGGTTTATTTCGTTTGTTCGGTTTATTTGGTTTATTGAGTTACTTGGGTTTGTTAAGTTTACTCATCTCATTGAGTTCTTTGAGTACTTTTTTGTCCTTTCGCTCCAGCGAATCAGGGCAAGAAACATTTCTGAAATGACCCTGTGGCTCGGAGTTAGCGAATTCTTACCCTTACAGTGTCGATAGACATTTTTGATTTGACAGGATGACTATGAGTATCGGATATTTCCTGCTGACCTGGCCTTGGGAAACTCCAAGGACGCGCCTTTGTTACGTATGATTCCCTGCAGTTTTATGATTCTTCCAGAGCACTTTTCAACGCTACAATGGCCACCTCTATCTGAGCGTCGTCTGGATCCTTGGTTGTTATCTTCTGCAGCCAGAGACCAGGGGCCATCAATCTCCCCAACAACCGGTTATTGCGTTTCTTGTCGGACAGTTTTAGTAGCTCGTAGGAGATTCCGCCAAGCAGCGGCAAAAACGAAAAATGGGTAATGAACCTCTGTAAAACGGTAGGCCTATGGCCTATCATTATTTCGACGATGGTGTCGGCAACCGCAAACAAGAAAATCGCTAGCACTACTACAATGAGCAAGAAACTGGTCCCGCAGCGAGGATGAAGGGTGCTATACTTACGGAGATTCTCGACACTGAGCTCTTCACCTGACTCGAAGGCATTAATACTCTTGTGCTCTGCGCCATGATACTCAAAGATCCGTCTGATTTCCTTCCACTGACTGATAGCACACAGATAGGCTAAGAAAAAGCTAACTCGTATGATTCCCGCTGCCATATTGAATGATAGAGCATTCTTTGATAGCCCCATGACCTGGGTGAGAAACAAAGGCAGGGCAAAGAAAATGCCGATAGCGAGCGCAAAGGCAAGCACTATCATTCCCACAAGCATAAGCCCATCTGTGAACTTCTTGCCTTGTGGGCGTTTCCAATCCGCACCCTTTTCAGCCCTTTCCTGCTCCACAAGGGCTACATCAGCCGAGAAGTTTAATGCCCGGATACCTATGAACAACATTTCAAAAAAAGCAACAGCACCCCGGAGTATAGGGGCGTTCAATGCCTTGTATCGTTTTGACAGGGCTATATAAGGATCACTTTTGATCAGGATCTCCCTATCAGGTTTGCGTACAGCGGTAGCTATACTCTTTGGCGCACGCATCATCACACCTTCGATGACGGCTTGGCCTCCAACAGATATGTCTTCTGAGAATAATGACGTTCCCCCCGCTAAAACCTCCTTTGCATTCGTCCGGCATCGTCCAAACCAGGAACAAAGAGGCCGTGCAACGGCAATCCATAAGATGTAGCCTAGCCTTTGCATCATAAGGCAGCTCATTCCGAGCGAATTGTTCATGATCTTAGCGCCTGCCTTGCTATAGGTATAGACCCTTTCCCCTTGAAAGCTCTTCAATCACCATCAACCAGTCTTATTCTCAGCTGACAAATATGGAATACCCTCCCGATACCTTGAAGGAGCGTGGGAAACGGAAACCTAAGTCATTAATTTTATTGACATTGTTAATACAATTGCAAAAAACAACCTTTTGATCCAGACCTCTCCAATTTTATCCGAATAATGAGCTCCAATGAAAGAGCCTGTAGAAGTGCCAATAAACAGTGCAATCCCCAGAGAATAATCAATCACGCCAGCGAGGCCAAAGAGTATGGCGGCCATCGTTGTTATAAGAAAACCCGCTATTTTGCGAGTTGCAGCGCTTTCCAAAAAGGTTTGTCCGAATAAGAGTATCAGGATATAAGAGAAAAAAGTACCAGCTCCAGCGCCATAAAACCCACCGTAAATGCCAAGAAAAAAACTCACGACTGCGCCAATAATATATACGTGATTTTTTACCATAAATTTCGTTTTTTCTAGCCCAATTTTTGGCTTAACCGTTATGAAGACCAGGATGAAAATCATCAAAGTTGCAACTAAGCGCTTCAGGATCATTTCATTCATCTGCAATACCAGATTTACCCCCAACATAGAGCCAAACAGGGCGGGAATTCCTATCATGAAACCAAATGCGTAGTTAACCATCCTTTTTTGATTGAACTTGTACCAACCACCAATATGCACACCTGTTACTCCCAGCCTATTTGTCCCAATTGCACTATGTGGGGGTAAACCGAGGAAAATCAACGCTGGAATTGTGATTAAGCTACCACCGCCAGTTAAGGTTCCGAATGAGCCAGCAATCACGCCTACTGCAAAAATAATTAATAGGCTCATAATGTCCATACCAAATCCCCGTTTTTATGATTATAGAGAGATTTGGCGTTCGGAGTCAACGATCGGGCGTGGTGTTTGATGGACAAAAGAAGTTACTGGAGGCAGTGCGTTGCATAAGAAATTGAAGTCTGGCATTGAAATGTGAGATTTCTCACTGGCCTTGGTACGTTCCCTTGCCGTTTATAAAGGGAACGGCTCGGTTTGACCGACAAAGCGTCGAGAAATTCTAACGGCTTCGACGGCGTCCTTTCCGTAAGCGTCCGCACCGATCTTTTCCGCAAAGGCAGCATTAACAGGTGCCCCACCAACCATGACTTTAACGCGGTCCCGCAATTCCTGTGCCTTCAATTCCTCGATCACTTTTTTCATCTCTGGCATAGTCGTGGTTAACAATGCGGATAGACCAAGGATGTTGGGCTTCATTTTTTCTACTTCTTGAATCAATTTTTCAACGGTGAGGTCTACTCCCAAATCGATTACGTGGAACCCGGCCCCCTCCAACATCATAATGACGAGGTTTTTGCCGATATCGTGTATGTCACCTTTGACCGTACACATAATAATCGTGCCCCTTGGTTCAGTCTCCTTACCTTTCAAAAGGGGCTTGATGAGACCCAATCCCTTTTTCACGGTAACGGCCGAAACGAGCATTTCCGGCACGAAAATTTCTTTGTCCGCGAATTTTTGACCTACCACGTCCATCGCGGTAATCATGGCATCGTTTACGATTTCGTTTATGTTTACATTATCTTCAATCGCTGCTTTCACCAAATCCTCTATCTCTTTATGTTTTCCGTCGATAACGGCGTCCTTAATCTCATCCAGATGACCACTCATAGCCTTACCCTCCCTATTACATGTTGAAATTCCAGACCACCATACAACGCTTGGCGCACAAAATCGGTCCCTCATTAACGCCTTTTCGGTATAGGGAAATGTTAATATCCTTCACGGACTGCCGAAATAATCGCCTCCAAATTTTCCAACGGTGTTGCCAGTGGTATTGCGCATTCAGGCCCTATAATGTTGACCCCTGCCTCGATTGCATAGCGGGCCTGTGCGTAGGCATCATCCGGGGTTCCCTGGTAGAGGACCTGAGGATTGTTTACACATCCAACCAGGGACATACGATGCCCAACTTTCTTCACAACTACCTGAGCGTCCATCTGGAACTCAAAGTGATATACGTCAAATCCTGCCTCTGCGAATAGCTCCAAGCGATCATTACAGTCTCCACAGACATGAAGGATCAGCGGTCCTCCCATCTGTGATGTGATCTCCTTATGAATGGGCAGAAGAAGTTCCCGATAGTGGTGCGGACCCGCCAAATCTCCGGTGACATGGTCCGCAAGGACGAGCACGTCTGCTCCTGCCTGGAACTGAGCTCGAGCAAAAGCAATGGTTACGGGCATCAACTGACGCATCATCTTGATAACCTTCTCCTTCTCACCCATTCCAATCCGAAGCAGAAAGTTTTGCGTACCAGCCATATGGTAGGATAGGGTCCAAGGGCCCATTACCTTACCGATGATTGCCACCTTGTCCCCAACGTTGTGTCTGAGGATGGAGAGGGCATCCAGAACGACCCGCATAGAAGGTTTCTCAAGGATGTTTTCCGGAATTTGGATATCGGAGAAATCAGCATATGGGGAGGTCTTACTATCGGGCATAGTATCCCGATCACCCCAGTCTACATCGCACCCAAGGGCAGCAGATTCTTGATGTACACTATATTCCGGCATCACCGTGTCGAAACCTAAGATTTCATGACCTGCTAAGGCCAGATCGGCCATGGCATTCGCATCCACATGCGCTTCCGGAAAGGAGATTCCGGCAGCGTCCATGAGACCATGACAGACGATTGATGTGGGGTTTCCGGCAGGTGGCCTATCACCTTTTCTGCCGTTGTACAACGCAGACATCACGAGATTGTGCGATGTTGATTTCATAATTTCCTATTCCCCCCTTTTAATAACCAAAAGAGTAAATCCATAAACCCGCTTCCTCATATTTCTGGGTATTTGGAGCAGAACACGTCGTAGATTGGGTCTATCCCCAACCACCCACCAGATGGAGATGGAGATGCGGAATAACCTGTCCGCCGCCCCGTTCCACATTAAAAAGCAGTTTATACCCCGATTCAGCAATCGAATGTTCCCTTGCCATCTCCCCAGCCCTTAGGATCATCTCGGAAATGACATCTCTATCCTGTTCCGTTAGATCATTGATGCTTCTGATATGTCTTCTGGGTACAATGAGCAAATGAATCGGAGCATGGGGATGGATATCCTTAAAGACAACCAGGGATTCATCCTGATACAAAAAATCAGCCGCCTTTTCTCCTCTAATGATCTGACAGAAGACGCAGTCCTTTTCCATTTTGCCATTCTTATATATTGAACATATGATACTTGCAAGAGTTATTTTTGATGGCTTCGTAAAAAGTCCAACTTCCGTTCGACAGGCCGTTCGACAAGCTCACGGTCCTGAGCAAGGTCGAAGGACTCATGGCCCTGAGAAAAGCCGAAGGGCCGTTCGACATGCTCACGGTCCTGAGCAAAGCCGAAGGGCTGCGTTGCGCTGCATCCTTCGTCACTGCAGCGTACTGTAAGTACNNCATCGAATTTTGACTTTTTACGAGATCTTCGTTTTTGGTATTGCCCGTTAATGGTTCGGGAAAAGTCTTACAATACTACATTTGTCATGCCTAACCGGGTTTTGCTCGCCACGGCTGCGCTGGGATTTTTGGTTTGCTCTTTACATAATAATGAGGATTAAAAAAAGGAACTATCAGAAAGCAACCCTTGCCTTAACTTCACTAAGGAAGTAGATTATTGTAAATTTTGAGAAGAAATTACACGAGCCACCATGAATAAGCGAGCGTCCTATTATCTCTCAGAATTTATCGGCGCCTTTCTCATGGTACTCATCGGCATCTCCGCAATTGTGCTGAATTTTGGTACGCGCATCATGCAAGAAGCGATCTCTTCATTCTCCGTGCGCTTGCTCCTCATCGGTGTGTTTTTTGCGGGCGGTGCCACCTTGGTAGTTTATTCACCTGTTGGCAGGATTAGTGGGGCCCATCTTAATCCTGCCGTTACCTTGTCCTTTTTTCCGCAGAAAAAACTAAAGGGGAGAGATTTCCTTATGTATTCCCTCATGCAGATTGCTGGCAGCATCATCGCGGCCTTCATCTCCCTCTTCCTCTGGTCCGAGAGCGCACGGAAGGTCAATGTTGGTATGACTTTGCCCGGTACGGGGTATGGCATCTTCTCCGTTTTTTTCACAGAGGTTCTCATCACGTTTCTCCTGGTTAGTTTGATCTTCTTCTTCCTGCACCGCAAAGCATTAACTAAATTTACCGGCCTTGCTGCTGGCTCGCTCGTTGCCATACTTGTTTTTTTAACCGCTCCCATTTCAGGGACAAGTCTCAACCCTGCCCGTTCAATTGGCCCGGCGGTCGTCATGCTGGACTTTTCCTATCTCTGGCTCTATATCGGAGCTCCACTCTGCGGAAGTGTGATAGCTGTACTAATCCATAGGGCACTGACGTTTTTACATCCACCGCTCTGCGCTAAGCTCAACCATCAGGAATTCGATGACTGTCTCTTTAACTGTGAGTATGGGTGAGGTTACACCTATATTGGGATCTGGTATTGAACCATACGCCTTCTATAGAGAGAAATCATTGTGGCAAGACCTTTTTTAGGAGGAGTCACATCGTTTAACGACCGATGGATTCGCAAATCGATTCGGAGGGTCAAACTCCGGAGGAGGGTGTAATATGCTCAAAAGACTCACAAAGAAGCTCTTTGGTGGAGGTTCCCCGGTGCGATCGCCAGAGGGTTTCTTCCTGAATGTTCGCTGTAACACTTGCGGCGAGGTATTCAACCTTTTCATCAATAAATCGACGGATCTTGCCCAGAATTTTGATGAACGGGGCAATGTGACTTACTCATTGAACAAGGAGATTATCGGCAGT
>WVXP01000278.1 GCA_011773445.1 Pseudomonadota bacterium
TTCTCCGGCAGATTACGCTCAGAAACAACGGAATCCCTTAAAAAACTCAGGAAACTCCCGTTTCGATAACCCTTCCTTATTGAAAGTTACCATGTTACAATCTTGCCTTGATTAACGAACAAACATAGGGAAATTCCATAAGCTTCATAATAAGATTAAACGGACATCGCATGGCAGCACAGATAGAGGGTTTGGCGAAATCATGAAGCGCGAAATGCTCTCTTTTGTCAAGAGTAACATCCTTTTTGGACAGGACGAGACCCGTGGGATCGTGGCAATGGAGGTGGAAGGGGATGAGGGGATTCGAGTTTTCAGAAAGGAGGGGGACCGGCTTCTATCGGAATTGCAGCCCTTCCAGCCCTTCCTTCTCCTGTCGGATACTTCCCTTCTGGAGGGAATCACGTGTTCGCCGTCAGTGAAAACACTGAAGGGTTCCGGCGAATACCGGTATCAGGTGAGCTTTGGCTCATGGCGGGAAATGGATCGGGTCAGGAAGGCGATTGCGCAAAAGACCGAGGTTTCAGCCGGCCATCCAGACTCACCGGTTTTCTTTGTGAGCGATCCGATTCAGCAGCACCTCATAGTCACTGGGCAAACATTCTTCAAGGGTCTGACATTTGAAGAGCTTAGGAGGATGCAGCTCGACATCGAGACATTTTGCCCAGAAGGGTACGAGTTTCCAAACCCCAACCGACAGGAGGATCGGATCATCGTGATCTCTTTTTGTGACAATACTGGGTGGGAGAAGGTTATTTCTGGCAAAGACCTGTCGGAAAAGGAGATGCTTGGAGAACTCGTTCGGATCATCCAGGAAAGGGATCCTGACATCATCGAGGGACACAACATCTTCAATTATGACCTCGACTATATATCTCGCCGGGCAAGAATTCATGGGATTCCTCTGGATCTTGGAAGGGAGGGTAAGACCGCCAGATCTCGATCTTCCCGGGTAATGATCGCGGAGAGAACCATCAACTATTCCAGATGGGATATCTACGGCCGTCATGTGGTCGATACCTTCATCCTGGCCCAGTTTTACGACGTCGTAACCCGGGAGCTTGAGAACTTCGGGTTGAAGGAAGTTGCGAGGCATCTCAATCTCGCATCCCCAGACAGAACTTACGTGGATGGAGACCAGATTACCTGGCACTTCCTCCACCACCCGGAAAAACTCCACCGGTATGCCCTGGACGATGTAAGAGAAACACGGGCCGTGAGCGATCTTCTGAGCAGGAGCTATTTCTTTCAGGCGCAGATCTTTCCCTTCTCCTTCCAGAACGCGGTTGTCCGAGGAAACGCCGCCAAGATCGACTCCCTTTTCATCCGGGAGTACCTCAGGCAGGGACATGCCATCCCAAAATTGGAAGAAGCCCGGTCATTTGCCGGTGGATACACAGACATCTTTTACCAGGGAGTGGCCAAGGGCGTTGTCTACTGCGATGTTCGATCCCTCTATCCATCCCTCATGCTCAGTGAGGAGATATGGCCCAAAAAGGATGAGCTGCACATCTTCTCACGCCTTCTCGCTGACTTGAGAGACTTTCGTTTTCGGGCCAAGGATATGGCCGCACAAGCCACATTGCCGGAAGAGAGACAGTTCTTCGACGCCCTCCAATCAACCTTCAAGATTCTCATCAATTCCTTTTACGGCTACATGGGTCACGCCCAGTCCCATTTCAGCGATTTTGATCAGGCGGAAAGAATCACGGCCAGGGGGAGGGAACTCCTGGAGTCGATGATCGAGTGGCTTGGAAAGAAAGGATGTCAGGTGATTGAGATTGACACTGATGGCATATACTTTGTTCCGGGACCGGATATCACCATCGAGCGTCAAGAGGAGGATTTGGTCAAGGAGCTGTCGGATTTCATGCCGGAGGGAATCATTGTTGAGTATGGTGGCCGCTACAAGGCCATGTTCTCCTATAAAATCAAGAACTACGCGCTCCTCGATTACGATGGGACCCTCAGGATCAAGGGTTCTGGTCTACGGTCCCGGGGGCTGGAAAAATTCCAGCGGGTCTTTCTTGAGGAAATGATCTCGCGGTTACTTGCCGGTCAGAAAGAGGGGATCCCCCAACTGTTTCAGCAGTATCTGGAGCGGATGGCCCTGCACCAATGGGATGTAAAGATGTTTATGAAGACTGAGATGCTCCAGGAGTCGCTCGAAAAATACAGGGAGAAGATTCGCAATAACGCGAGAAATCGAAGTGCCCCGTACGAGCTCGCCTTAAGATCTGAAAAACGGTATCAACCTGGAGACCAAATCTCCTACTATGTTACGGGAGATTCGGAAAGGGTTCAGGCCTATGACCATTGCAAGCTTGCCAGAGAGTGGGATTCCCGGCATCCAGACGAGAATGTGCGGTACTACCAGAGGAAGTTGAGAAACCTCTACAAAAAGTTCTCGGAGTTCTTCGAGGACGAAACAGAGCCCTGAACCGCCCAGGCTGAATGGTCCTAATGCCTGATGAGCAGTGATCCAAGAATAGAACGCGTCCATCGGTTCTTTTCCGGTACAGGTCCCACGTATGATTGGACAGTGAACTTATGGACTGTCGGGTTTGATCTCTGGTGGAAGAGGCGGATTCTGGCAAAAATCCCGGAAAGACCGACTCGAATTTTGGATCAAGCCTGTGGGACTGGTATCCTCACCTTCAAAATTGCTCAGAAGTTCCCCAGTTGCCATGTCATCGGTGTCGAACTGCGAGATGAATATCTGAGCATCGCCAAGAAAAAGGCTGAGGCACTCAAAATAGGGAACGTCCAGTTCATCTTGGGACGAGCTGAAGATATTCTCCTGAAGGACAAATTCGACTGTATTACGTCCTCGTATCTGGCCAAGTACGCTGATCTGAGCACCTTGATCCGAAACGCGAAAAAGATGCTCCGAAATGGGGGACTCCTGGTGATGCACGACTTCACTTACCCCCGAAGACAGGTCTTTGCCTGGATCTGGGAGCACTACTTCAGGTTCATGCAGATGGCCGGGAGTTGGAAATATCCGCAGTGGAGGACGGTTTTTTATGAATTGCCGGCGTTTATTCGANNGTAGAACCCCTGACTTTTGGTACTTCAGCCCTCGTTACAGCCAAGAGATAGTCAGTTCGTCAAGGTCCATTTATCATTTCAATCAGATCCCATGGTGCCGTGCGGGCTAGCTCGCTGTATTCATTGCACTGTAAATCCTCTATCTCGGCCACTGCAGATAACAAACGGCGCTCTATTTCAAACTCCATGAGCCTCTTCGCAACGCGGAAATATTCCAATAAAACCCCATCCAAGTCCAGGCACTCGCCTTCCAGAAGACGCGGGAGGTACGGCCGCACCTCTTTTACAAAATAGAGGAACGTTGGCGTGAGAACCGCTATCTCGTCCGGACGGATGGATCTGGTAAGAATATGCTGTTTCACTTCCTGAAGATCATCTGCAATCTGGTATGCTTCACCAATGCGTGATCCATACCGGTGGAATCCTTGGCCCAGTTCGGCGCGGGCTCCGGCCGCAATAGCCCCCAGTTGGCAAGCAGCACCAAAGAGTGTCCCTGTCTTGAGGCGAATGATCTTTTCGTAGAGCTCCCCGTTCAATCGATTCGATTCTATCTCTCCGATCAGTGATATCGGGTTAAGTGTTTCACAAAAGGCCCCCCTCGACACTTGAGCGATAGCATGCGCGATCACCATTCCATCTTCTCTGCTCAGGTCGTTCATCATCTTAATGGCGGCCGCAAAAATGACATCCCCGAGCAGAACGGCTCTTCGTGCACCCGCCAAGGTCCAGGTTGCAGGGCTGTTTCTTCTCGCCGTGTCCTGATCCACGAAGTCATCGTGGATCAATGTTGCGGTTTGGATGAGCTCAACTGCGACNNCCTCTAATCTTCTTCCCGCCCTTTAAGGTAGCCCTTAAAGGGGCAGCATCGATTATGCTCGTGCTTTCCAAAAACGTGGAAAGATGCCTTTCGAAAGCGCCATCCAGCCTGGGTTTCAATCTTTCCCAGTAGTCGTGAAATCGCATGATCATCCAGTTTCCTCCCCCTTCCTTACATCTGCCATTCCTTCAGAGGTCCGCAAACTTATGAGAATAGTCGCCAAACTACCAACCCCACTCCAAGGAGAATTATCCCCAGGCTGACACTTTTGAGGATGACCTCATATTTTTCCATCTGGATCCTTTGCTCGTTCGAAAGATCGAGCGAATGCCGCTTGAGATCCTTGTACGGGCGCGAGGATTTTATCTCGATAAGGCTGAAAAGTGTCATGGATAGTCCCAAGAGCAGCGCCTCAGGTGAAATTCGATTGGTCTGTATGAGATAGCCGGCCAAGACGGGCAAGAATCCCCAGGAGAAGGCAAACCAATTATCCGTGTGGAACTTCCCTCCAAACCACTCCAGATTGTATGCGAAAACAAAGAAGCCCTCGAGGAGTGCTACAACCCACAGCCAGGGAACATAGAGGATCATATAGTAGATCGCGATAAGATACGCAGCCGCCAAAGATATACTTGCAATGAGCCACAACTGTCTCCTTTGGAAGGCTTCACCCCATGGCTTTGCCTCCTTGCTTCCCAGTGCGTCGAGAGCATGTGCGCCGATGCCCAATCCAAGAAAATAGATGAGAACAATGGCCCCGACCCTATCCCAGTGAATTCTTTCGGCGACCATGGAGCCGATCACGGCGAAGGAGAGCACCATTCCCGTGTAGGGCAGAAAAAGCAGACCCAGAAAGAACCTCAACTTCAAGGGACCGAATTTGGGGACGAACCACTCAGATCTTCTATCGGTCAAATTCCTAACCGTCGATTCGGACATCCCCACTGTTCATTCCCC
>WVXP01000199.1 GCA_011773445.1 Pseudomonadota bacterium
AACCCTCTTTCCTCATAGCTATCAGTAACTTATCAAATTCCGTCGAGTTTCTTGAGAGAACTATTGCGTGGACCCCTGGTAAGGGGAAGGCAGCACGGATAAAGGTCAGTTCGAGGCAAAGGCAAATCTCCACGCAGCAGAAAGCCACTAGCCCAATGGACTGATAAAAAGATGACCCAGTCGCATCTCCTGGAACAGATACGGAGCTTAACCTCAGATGATCTTGTGGCAGTATTCATTCCCGTGTGATGCCCAGTCCGTAGAAAACCAGAGATAGTCGACTAATTGGTCTTTTCTCTAGACGAGTATCACTCAATGAATATGGTAATGCCTCTGTTGACCAAAATGATCCCGTTTTGTTCCGCCTTTATTCTCGGCAGGGGCAAGGTCGTCCAGAGAATCCTGACCCTGCCAGACATCGACTTCGTTTCTGCTGGAGACGCGATTGGAGCCCTTCAGGGGTCCGTCTAGAGGCAGGTGGCAGTCGTCCATGACTTTCTGAGAGAGGAGGTGTAGTTATAAGGAATCTCCGAAGATCTCTTGAAAGGGGTCCATGCTCCCATTGGTCTCGACATCGGTGCGGAAACACCGGAGGAGATTGCCGTGAGCGTCCTGGCCGAACTCATTCAGTACGCTCCGCCAAGGCGTAACATCTAGTTGCCCTTTCCGATTCCTTTGTACAGAAATCCTACCCTCTCCGCTTTCTTCCTGTCGATGACGTTTCTCCCATCCACGATGATAGGAGTCCGCATGAGCTTCTTCACCTTTGGCAGCTTGAGACGGAAGTATTCCCGGTGTTTGGTCACAACGGCCATGCAGTCAGCACCTGAGAGAGCAGCATCGATGTCTCTCGTCAGATCAGCTTCTGGAAAATCTCGAACATGAGGGTCATGGGCGATGATCTCCGCTCCCTTTGATTCGAGATCACGGATCAGGGAATAGGCTGGCGTGTTCCGTGTGTCATCCGAATCTTCAAGATAGGCAACCCCCAAGACGGCAATCTTGGCCTCCCTCATCCGAACCTTCTTTCTTCTCAGGGCCGTTTCGACCATCTCAGCCATGTACTTTGGCATGTAGTCGTTGATCCGTCTCGCCAGGGAGATAAACTCTGTCTCCATGGGCCTCTCGCCATATCGTTGGAGTCCATAACGCAGAAGCCAGGTGTCTTTTGGGAGACAGTGGCCACCAACACCTGAACCGGGGAGATGCATGTGCCGTTCGGACCGTGAATTGATGAGATCCCTGATCTCGAACACGTCGACGCCGAGATTCTCAGAAATCATGGCCATTTCGTTGGCAAAGGCGATGTTGACATCACGGTAGGCGTTCTCCATGGTTTTTGACGTCTCGGCCGTCAGGATGTTCGTCGAGTAGATCTTTTCCCTCACGATCTTCTTGTAGAGCTCGACGGCTAACTCTTCGCTTTTCTTATTGATCCCTCCCACGATGCGGGGCAGATTCTGGATATACTCAATCAGCCTCCCGGGCATGACCCGTTCGTAAGAGTAGGCCAGATAGAAGTCCTTCCCTGCCTTCATGCCGGACTTCCTCTCCAGAATAGGCTGGACAACGTTCTGAGTAGTCCCCGGGGCAACGGTGGACTCGATGATAACGAGCGTTCCCTTTGTCAAGTATTCGCCTACCCGTCTCGACACCTCTTTGAGCGAGAGATAACTCGGAGCGTGGTCTGCACTGTCTGTTGGAGTTTGGACGTCGATCAAAATCGTGCCCATATCCCGGATCACCGAGAAGTCGTCGGTCACCCTGAAGCTCCCCTTCTTGACGACCCGAGCAATCAGGTCATCCAGCCCTGGTTCATCCCCCTCGATGGGGGAGCGACCGCAGTTCAGAACCTCGATTTTCCACCCAGACCTCTGGCTCCTCCGCTGGATCCCTGTCACATCAAAACCTGGAACATCGGCCAGAAGCGCAGCCGCCGGTATACCCACGTATCCCATTCCCAGAACGGCGATCTTTTGCTTCTTCATCGAGTTGTTCCTCCCCATGATTTGCTCAAAATTGAAGCTTCCATAATATGATTGAGAAAATGTTGTTAATTCACTTTTTTAAGAGAGTCATAGTGGCAAAGGTAGACAGTAAGGAGAAAAGCCGCCGTGTTCCACGTTAAGGTCGGAATCGAGTCCGGGACTTGTTAACCTCTTCAGAGGCTCACGAATCGTTCCTCGACCAATCTCTCGAATACTTTTGTAGCGCCCTTCTCTGTTAAGTCGTGATCGATTGTATCCAATTGATCTAATGTTTTTGCGCCCTCGCCTCGGTGCAAGAAACAACGATACGTTTCATCATCGATTATGTTCTTCTCTCTTAGCATCTTGAGGTTCGCTCTCACGCTGTTCAACCTGGCTCTGAACACACCGGCACCTCCATTTCACAGACACCGTGACATGGTCAAAACTACCCTGAACGAGTCAATTCTCTGCTGCTGAGCAATTCCAATGCCAACAACTTTATATTTTGTAACTATTTGAAATCACATAGTCCTCTCGAGGAACTGGTTTTTCATAACTATCAGAATGGAAGAGTTCTTCACAGATGTTCCAAACTTCGTTTCAAAAATATCCGAGGATTTCACCAACAATTGGTCATTTTGGCCTCCCTTTCGCTGGCCAAGCTAACTAATTCAAGATGGAATAAGGCGTCCAGCGCAAGGCAGGATTCCGTTTATTTGCGTCGCAAATCATCAGGTCTGATGACGGGCCGAAACTCATTCGTTCAGTTAGAACTAGCAACCTCCGCATTGGGCGAGATTGGTTCATTGATGCTCCAAGAACCCCTTACCTACAATTGGTTCCGTGGTTATTCCTCCATTAAGGACCATTTCATGGGACCACACTCGGTGCTGGGCAAACTCACCGCCATCCTCAGTGCTGACGTGAAAGGCCACAGCCGTCTCGTGCGCGAGGATGAGGTTGAGACGATTCGCACCTTAACTACCTACCGAGGACTAATGGTTGAACTTATTCAGCAGTCCCGAGGATCGTTGGCTCGATCAGCAACTAAAGGAGGGCCGAAAGAAACCCGTTGAGTTGATTTCGGTGATGGTCAATTAGGTCTAGGAAAGAGACGCCGGCTTCATAGTTGAATTCTAGCTGATTTTCAATGCGAAGGACTCTGCCTTTAGGACTGATGGCACGGCCACCCACTATGATCATGAAGTCGTATGTTTCGTTTATGAATAGCATGCAACGCGATCGAATCTTCATGCCACCAAGGCTTAGGTCCAAAGTCTCTGCAATCCCCAATTGGTCAAAGGAGAAGAAAGACACCGGGCAGTTGATCTGAAAACGTGGATATGTGCGTTTTTCCCTCCGGTCTTGAATCACCTTTCTCCCCAACCTTTGTAAACTAAATGAATGGGAGACGCTAAACTGAGCATTTGTGTCTATTGCTTGACGAGATAGCAATAAGAAGGCCAAAAGATGGTTCAACCGTTCAAAAAAGGAGAATGCCTTATGGTGGATCAGAATTCGCGCAATCTTCTGATTCATAACCAGGGTGTTTATCGAGGAATGGTGTAGAATTCCAGCTATAAAGAGGGAAGTTTTCTAGAATTCATACGAAAAAATTTTCCATTTCAATAGTTATTTGACGTAAAAGGATAGAAAGACGTGTAAACAGCTGATAAAGTGGAGACCCTCCTGGCCGTGGAGTTGTAAGGCATTATGATACGAGTTGTGCTCTCTTCCTGGGCAGGGCCAGAAGTCGCTCTGGCTTTCTGTTTCAAATATTAGGCGGCCACCGCAGAGTAGTATTCCGTCCCGCCTCCTCAGAAGGCGTTGGTTTTAGATCAGGAGTGCGAAACCCAAGGTGCTTGGCCGTCGATTTCAGGTGGGACTCAACACTCGTCTGGCAGCGGTCCTAAACTGGCCCGACTATGCTGGGATGGATCAGGACGGTCATTAGCAGAATCGGGGCTGCCAATTGGCAGGGTCACGGTAATTGTCGTCCCCTTTGACGGTCTGCTGTCCATCCGAATATGACCGTGGTGGTTTTCCTCAACGAGTTTCTTAGATACAGCTAGTCCCAGACCTATCCCTTGTCTCTTCCGTGAAAAGAAGGGAGTAAATACCTTGGCAAGGTCCTCTTCTCTGATCCCGACACCGGTATCGATAACCTTGATTTCTGCAAGTGCATGCGACCTTTCCCTCTTGTGGTGGGTTTCGACAATGATCTCTCCCTCTTTCTTGATGGCCTCCGTCGCGTTTCGCAACAGATTAATAAGGACCTGTTTGATCTGGTCTCCATGGGCGTAGACCAGGGGGAGTGAGGGCTCAAGCTTCGCCTCCACATCTATCCTCTTGGCCACACTCCTGAGAAAGGGCACCATCAACTGAAGGCAAGATTTCACCACTTCATTGAGATTGATCGAGCTGAAGCCTTCTTTCGATGAGGGCCGGGAAAAATCGAGACATTGATTCATAAAGTGATTGAGGCGCATAATCTCTTCCTGAATAATCTTGACGGCCCGCGCTGTTGTCTCATCATTCTGACAGCGTTTTTTTATGAGAGCCACCGCACCGCCAATACTATGAAGGGGATTCCTGATTTCATGAGCTACAAAAGGGAACAACTTGCCCCATAGGATGAGCTTTTCCTGCTCCTGCCGTCTCTTGATCTCGTCAGCCTTCCTCAGGGTATTCTCGATGCTTTCCAGAAGCTCCCCCATCTGAAAGGGCTTGACCAGGTAGTCCATAGCACCAGACTTCATGAGTTCTGCTGCGACCTTCTGATCGCCAAATCCGGTCATGAGAATGATGGGGATCCGTGCCTCAGCTGTTCTCAGTTTCTGCAGTACTTGTCCTCCATCCATGTCAGGCAATCTATAGTCCAAAAGAACCAGATCCGGGCTAAGCCTCGCAAACCTATCTAACGCCTCTTTTCCCTTCGCTGCAGTCGTTGGTTCATAGCCGCGAGCGTTAAGCGACTCCACCAAAACCGCTAGGAATGCTCTATCATCGTCACAGATGAGAATTCTCTTGCGCAATTGGGAGTCCATCCCGTTTCCCCCATTCCTTGAGAGGACACCTGCCATGAGAGCGAATGCCAGTGTGCGCAGAAAGAAACTCAAACTTACCAATTCACCATTAAAAGAGAATAAGCCATAGAAAGTCAAGGATAATAACGGGCACACTTTCGAATACAAGATGAAATCGCAACCTCATTGCCCGTGGTTTTTCGTTTATTTGGGTTTGTATTAAACACNNTGTTGATTTGTGTTTCAAATCTTATATGAATGGGAATCAGTGAAACCGATGATCTCAGTTAGAATTCGTTCAATCGTTTTATGACTTGTTTACTATAGGATTCATCGAGGTGCTTGTTTTTTGGTCCTCCGTTGTAGAAAGTGAACGCTCCCTCCCAAGAGCCACTTTTCTTTTTGCCCCACAGGAGATGATCCAGCACACGGCTTGCTGTCCAGGTTGAATCATTCTGTAACTTCCATTCTGCTGTAGCAGGGTCAACTGAATCATCGAGAAGCACCGCAGTAGACGGTTTCATCTGCCACCAACTGAATTCTCCGTCTCTTCCAGGTATGTTTCTGTATGACGACTCCTGCTCTGCCAAGGCCAAGAGAGCCTTTGTATAGTCGATGATCTGTTTCGGAGTATTGGCACGTTCATAGGCTGCACTTCTGATGGCTAGAGCAAAGTCCCAAAGGCTGTGCCATTCAAGAACCCGCTTTATATGGCTTAGATTTGCTAGGGTGAGATGGATGTTCTGCCCGTTTATTTCGGTTTTACCTTTTGTCGTTACAGTGATGTGTAAACCAGGAGGGTCTTTCGGAGCCGTTCTTAGATCGATGCCTCTCACCTTCTTGATACGTTCCACTATCAGATCCCAGGATCTCTGCAACGCACCATCTTCTGTGAGGGGCAGCTTGATTACTTGTCCTACCCTCAGCCAAACATAATCGATGCCGTCAACAGTGTTGACATCAAGGTTATTGAGCTCGGCCAGCTCCTTGTACTTCTTAGCAGAGCCAATATAATCCCTGGCAATTTGGCTGAGGGTATCCCCCTTTTTCACCACATAATTTTGGGTAGGGTCAGATAGAGGATCGGCAAAGCTTGATCCATGGAGGGAGAGACCAATCACCGCTCCGGCGATCAGCGGACCAATTCTCGTGGTGAAATTCCCCCATGCATGCCTCCTAATACCAACACCCCTGATCCATATGAGTGTCATTGATTTGCCTCCAAGGGGGCCAGTCTCAGGCAATTATCGTCATTTCCTCGCTCGATTCCTCTCACCTGTCTTCTCCTGACATCTGTCCTGACCACCCGAAACCTATGGCCGTGTGCGTTGGACCCATTTTTGCAAAACAGCGACCGAACGTATCCTGCACCGTCCGATCCACTGACCAACTATAGGGATGGCTATGAAAACGAACATTCTCTTACTATTGGGGTATGCGTCGCTATTGATTTTTTATCTTGTACTGTACTGAGGTGGTCCGCAACGGGGGGCTGACCACCTACCGTCGGGTATGCTTGCAGAATTACTGAGACGAACTCTGAACTCAATCAATATAGCAGTTTAACAGGGATTCTTTCAATAGGAAAACTAGTATATTTTCAAATATTTACACCAGATTACAACAGTTGACACGAAATTACCTACCAGGTCGTTTCAGCAGCAAGTGAATTAACGGTGAATTTTGACAAAACTGCCGTCTTCCAGAGCGTCTTTGGTAGTCTTCTTTAGAGATAAGAGATCAATTTCGCGCCAACGAATTGACGGTATCACCGGAGAATTTTATGGTCTTCAACCAGCTGATGGGGATGTTCTCTAATGACTTGGCTATTGATCTTGGAACGGCTAACACGGTCGTCCACATGAAGGGAAAAGGGATTGTCGCCAGGGAACCTTCCGTTGTGGCGGTCCAAAGAAGCGGTAACGGAGAGAGGGCTGTTCTGGCAGTCGGAAACGCGGCCAAAGACATGCTAGGAAAAGCGCCAGGACCGATTATTCCCATTCGACCGATGAGAGACGGCGTCATCGCCGATTTTGACATGACAGAAGAGATGCTTCGCTATTTCATTCTCCGCGCTCATAACCGGAGGAGCTTCGTGCGTCCCCGGGTTGTTGTTGGTATTCCATCAGGTATCACCGCGGTTGAAAGGAGGGCTGTTCGAGAATCGGCCGACTCTGCCGGCGCCAGAGAGATCTATCTGATTGAGGAACCCATGGCTGCGGCAATTGGAGCGGATCTTCCTGTCAAAGAAGCGACTGGAAACATGATCGTCGATATCGGCGGGGGGACAACTGAGGTAGCCGTTATTTCCCTCTCTGGCACGGTCACGAGTCAGTCCATCCGGGTGGCCGGTGACAGAATGGATGAAGCCCTCCTCCATTACGTGAAGCGCAAGTATAACCTTCTAGTCGGCCATCGAACCGCCGAACACATCAAAATGACGATTGGGACGGCCTATGCTGATGGGAACTCTCAATCCATGGAGATCAAGGGAAGGGATCTGGTGACAGGGATTCCAAAGGCCCTTGAGATTACCGCTGATGAAGTCAGAGAGGCCCTGAGTGAATCGATCAATGCGATCGTTGAGGCAGTCCAGCTAACACTAGAGAAAACACCACCTGAACTGGCGGCTGATATTATAGACAAGGGAATCGTTCTTGTCGGTGGGGGAGCACTCTTGAGGAATCTGGATGTTCTCCTGCGAGAGGTCACGGCTCTGCCCGTCACGATTGCGGATGATCCACTCTCTGCAGTGGTCTTGGGGGCAAGCAGGGTTTTGGACGACGCCGAGCTGCTCAAAAACACGACCGTTTCCTTTTAGATCATCACTATGGGATCTCTGCCTTCCACATCAAAGCAACAAACATT
>WVXP01000235.1:0-17740 GCA_011773445.1 Pseudomonadota bacterium
AATGCGATTCCCAGGGCTTCAGACAGTGAATTCATCGTGTTGGCAGTGAACATACCACTGCAGCAACCCGCTCCGGGACATGCCTCGTTTTCAAGGTCATAAAGCTCTTCCTCGGTCATCTGTCCGGAAGTAACCTTCCCAAGTGCCTCAAAGACGGTGATGAGATCGACATCGCAGTTTTGCCACCGGCCCGTAAGCATTGGACCTCCACTGAGGAGGATGGAGGGGGTATCGAGGCGTGCCATGACCATCATCATTCCCGGAATTACCTTGTCACAATTGGGTACGAGAACGAGACCGTCGAAAGGGTAGGCTGATGCAACAAGCTCAATCGAATCTGCAATCACTTCCCTGGATGCAAGGGAGTATCTCATTCCCTCATGGCCCATGGCGATTCCATCACAAATCCCGATTGTGGAGAACTCCATTGGTGTTCCGCCGGCCATCCGAATTCCAGCCTTAGCTGCCTCCACCACACGATCGAGGTGAATATGGCCTGGTATGATCTCATTGGCGGAATTGGCGATGCCGATAATTGGTTGGTCGAGTTCGTCATCGCTGTAGCCCATGGCCTTGAAGAGGGAGCGATGGGGTGACCGTGTTAATCCTTTCTTCATCGTGTCTGAACGCATGGTTTTCTTTCCCCTGGAATAGTTTTTCTGGCTCAGATTTGAGTGAACTTACCACCTCTAGGAAAAAAGTCAATCGATCTTCACTAAGGAGTTTCCTCGGTTTTGAAATCAGGGTTTCTCTACCGTTCCGATTTTTTCAGGACGATTTTAGGTTTCGAATTGGAACCCTCAGATGCCTTCCCTCCCTTGCTCTCCCGTTGACCCTCTCTCCTGCCGGAGCCGGGAAGGGGGTTTCCCCTGACGAGGCCGCGGTGGACAACATGCTTCGAACCCTGTATCCTTAGGGCAATTCATATGGGGTGAGGACTCCGTGAAAATCGTTATGCTTGGTGCTGGTGCAATGGGTAGTCTCTTCGGGGCCATGTTGTCTCAATCAGAAGAGGGAGAGGTGTGGCTCTTGGACATCTGGAGGGAGCACATCAACCAGATCAATTCCCATGGCCTTATCGTGGAATCCGAAGGAAAGGAGTTGGTTTACCAACTGAGGGCGACCACCGATCCGGATGAGGTGGGTGTCGCAGATCTTATCATTGTCTTTGTCAAGGCATACATCACGAAGGCTGCCGTTGAATACGGTTTGTCCATGGTAGGAGAGGAGACCGTTTTTCTGAGTCTTCAAAACGGCCTCGGGAATATCGAGAGTATCAAATCGGCAGTCCGTGGCGCCCAGGTCATTGGGGGGGTGACCTCACAGGGATCGACCGTCCTGGGCCCTGGCAGAATCAGACATGGCGGAAAGGGGCCGACCGCCGTCGGAGGAGTCAAGGGGAAGGTGACCCCAGAGGTAGAACGAATTTCCTCGCTCTTCAACCGAGCTGGAATTCCTACTGGGGTATCCGATAACATCGAGTGTCTTATTTGGGAGAAGCTCCTGATTAATGTGGGAATCAATGCCGTGACCGCGATTACGGGCCTAAAGAACGGGGAGCTTCTCGAGTATGATGAGACAAAGCGCCTTATGACGATGGCTGTCCAGGAGGCAGAAAGGGTCGCTCTGAAAAAAGGCGTTCCTGTGAGGGGAAATCCGGCTGAAACGGTCCTTCAGGTCTGCAAAACAACTGCACAGAATCGCTCCTCCATGGGGCAGGATATCGATAACAGACGGCGAACAGAAATCGACTTTATCAATGGGGGCATTGTCAAAGAGGGAGAGGCTCTCGGAATCCCGACACCTGTCAACGCGACCCTGACATATCTCATTAAGACAATCGAAGCACGGTTCGGAGCCTAGTGCTTTGTTAAACGACTCACGCAAGCGTATTCCGATTATTAGGATTTGCTAACCACGGAGACACAGAGGCCACAAAGGATTCTCTATTTTTTGCCCATCGGGAGACGGCGATGTGCAAAAACAGCCATGCTTTTCGTTTGCCGCTCTCTCCCGGCAAACGAAAAAGAGATATCTCGGTGTTCTCTGTGGTGAAAAAAGTTTGTGGCCAATGATGTAGATTTTTTGCCACGGCTAATAGGGATATTTCATTAGGCGTCCAAGCAACTTCAAACCATGACGGAGATCTTAGGCAATGGAAAGAGAGAAAATTACCATTCCGGACATTTTGGAGAAGAGGCGGCAGGGCCAAAAGATCACCATGCTCACCGCCTATGACTATCCAACCGCCCTTTTGGTGGACCGCGCGGGAATTGACATGATTCTGGTTGGGGACTCTTTAGGAATGGTCGTGCTCGGCTACGAGACCACGGTTCCTGTGACCATGGATGAGATGATCCACCACACGAAAGCGGTTGTCAGGGGCGCTCGATTTGCCATGGTTGTTGGCGACATGCCCTTTATGTCGTACAACACGTCGGAGCAGGATGCCATCGTAAATGCAGGGCGTTTCATTAAGGAGGGTGGAGCCGATGCTGTGAAACTCGAAGGAGGGACAACCGTCCAGAATATCGTTGAGGCCATCGCGCGGGCGGGGATTCCGGTTATGGGTCATATCGGTCTGACGCCCCAGACAATCTCTCAACTGGGAGGATTTAAGGTCCAGGGTAGGAGTGCGGGAGCGGCAAAGAAGATAATCGAGGATGCCAAGGCTCTGGAAGACGCTGGAGCGTTTTCTCTGGTTCTTGAGGCCATACCCGCCGAGATCGCAGAACGAATCACCGGAAACGTCCGGATTCCCACAATCGGGATCGGTGCGGGAATCAGTTGCGATGGGCAAGTCCTGGTGTATCAGGACATGGTCGGCCTATTTGACCGTTTCGTGCCCAAATTTGTAAAGCAGTATTCTCAGGTTGGCGAGATCATGCTTCACTCATTCAAGCAGTTCAAAGAAGAGGTGGAAAAGGGGGTCTTCCCCGGGGAGGAACATAGCTTTAGAATGGGGCAAAAAGAACTCAAAAAGATTTGAGACAATCCCCTTTTTACAGGTGAAATCTCTTTTTGGGCAGTGGTTGTGAGAAAAACAATAGAGGGAGTCATTTTTTCACGTTTTCAGTATGGTTGGGAGCAGGTCTATGACCATATCCTTCTTGATGGCCCAGAGTTCGGACATGATTTCTCGAACAGTCTCCCATGAGACCCCTGGTGTGTTGACGTTGGCTTTTAACCTCTCGAGGATCTCGCCGGTCTTTTTTAGCCCCATCATATCAGCCATCACGTTCTGAATTTTTCCCCAATCGGGCTCAGAACTTTTCATCTCAGCCTTGAGATCGTCCATCAGTTTATCAACAGCCTCGTCTCTAGCCGATGCGGACAAATGCTGCTTCTTAATGGCTTCAAAGTTGGGTTCAACATTTTGGTCCATCGTACTCTCCAATCGAAGTGGTTCTTTGATGGCTTTTTTTTCTTCTTCCTTTCTGGTCTCCACTGGCGCGTCCTCTACAAGAGAATCTATCTGGGCGTCGACTGGGATCTCTTCCGGTGTGGGTTCTTCAGAAGACGCAAATAGAAGTTCCTTAATCTTCTCATCTGGTGATGAGTCACTCGAACTCCCTTCCATTTTTTCAAGGATTCCCTCAATCCTATCAAGATCGGCCTTATAATTTCGAATGCTTCCCCGGCTGATGGTATTTTGACTCCACATCTCGGTGCCACCTTTGACGAAGTCCATTTGCTCAAACTTTTTGAGTCCCTTAGTATTTTTTTCGCGGTTGAGGTAACTCCTCACCTCACCGACCCACTTCTTGACTTTTGGATGATCTGGGCCAATACTTCCGGCATTGCTGCGGATGTATTCAAGGTCTTCGAGCAACTGATCGACTTCACTCCGCATTGATATGACCCTCCTCGCTCCATAGGGGTCTCTAGAAGCGCTTTATGTGGAACCCTGACATCAGAGGTTCCTTCCTCATCTTGGTAGTGTTATCGTCACGAATTCATTTTCTCCTTAGCAGAATATTCCATGGTTCGGCAATCTATCTTGCCCCGGTCATCTTGGGATCCAGCGTATCCCTGAGTCCATCACCGAGAAGATTGAAGCCCAAAACCGCCAGACCGATGGCCAGCCCTGGGAACACAGCCAGCCCGGGTGATGTCCCCATGAAAGTTTGGGCTTCCTGGAGCATCTGTCCCCAACTTGCTTTTGGCGGCTGTGTCCCCAGCCCCAGATAGCTCAGACCCGCCTCTGCGAGTATGGCGACGGCAAACTGAATGGTTCCCTGAACGATCAGGGGAGCCATGATGTTCGGAAGGATGTGTCGGAACATCGTGGAAGAATCGCTCCGGCCCGCTGCCCTTGCCGCGGTTATGTAGTCCCGCTCCCATACACTGAGAGAGCTGGCCCGTGTAAGCCGGGAAAAGATAGGAATGTAGAAGATGCCGATTGCCACCATCGAGTTGATGATGCCGGGACCAAAGACAGAGGTGATGAGAATGGCCGACAAAACCGCAGGGAAACCGTAGAGAAGATCAGACAGGCGCATGATCACCTCGTCCGGAACTCCCCGAGCGTATCCGGCCAGAGAGCCCAGCAGGACCCCGAAACCCATGCCGATACTGACGGCCACCAGGCCCACGATGATGGAGTTGACCGCGCCCTGCATGATACGGCTGAAAACGTCTCGGCCATAATGATCGGTTCCTAACCAGTGTGTCTGACTGGGACCTTGGAGGCGGTGACGGATGTCCATGGCCGTTGGATCATAAGGCGTATATACAAAGCTTACGAGGGCGCCCGTAACGATAATCGACGAGATGACAAACCCGATGGAGAAATTCCTGTTTCTGAAGAATCTTTTCACGTCCCTACTCCAGGCGAATTCTGGGATCGAGAAGGACGTACATGAGATCGACGAGAAAATTGACAATCACAATAATACTTGCAATAAGAAGAACAACTGCCTGAACCACAGGAAGGTCCCGTTGGTTGATAGCGAGATAGACCAGCCGGCCGAGGCCGGGCAGGAAGAAGACCTGCTCGATGATGATGGCTCCGGCCAGGAGTTGTCCGATCTGAAGACCTAGGATGGTCAGAACCGGAATCACCGCATTCCGAAAGGCGTGTTTGTAGATGACGACACGTTCACCGAGGCCCTTGCTCCTGGCCGTTTGAATGTAATCCTCCCGGAGGACTTCAAGAAGGGACGAACGGGTCAGTCGAGCCAGGACAGCGGCCCGGATCAACCCGAGAGCGACAGCAGGAAGGAGGAGGCTTTTTATGGAGCCCGAAAAACTCTTTGACCAGCCCGGAAAACCACCAGATGCAAACCAATTGAGATGAACAGCAAAAAGGAGAATTAGCAAAAGGCCCGCCCAGAAGGCCGGAATGGCAAGCCCAATCTGGGAGAAGATCATAACACCATAGTCTCCCGGCCGGTTCTGATGGGTCGAAGCATAGATTCCCATGGGGATGGAAATCGCCACAGAGAAAAGAACCGCAAGTAGGGTCAGGGGAGCCGTGACTGTCAGTCGTTGAATGACCAGTTCGGAAATGGATACCCCATAGTTGATGGAGTGGCCCATATCCCCCTTGACCAACGCTCCGATCCAGCTAAGGTACTGGACGACCAGGGGCCGATCCAGTCCCAGCTGCTCTCTCAGGGCTGCCACTGCCTCTGGAGTAGCCTGAATTCCGAGAATGATCTGGGCTGGATCTCCGGGGATGATCCGCATTACAACAAAGATCACAATGGAGACCAGGAGAAGGGTGAGAATCAAGACAATCAGTCGCTTGACAAGGTAGGTTGTCATTTTAGAAGCAAAACGAGGCGGCCCCCCAGGTTACACAATGGCCGCCCCTAAATATTCGAATTCTTCAGATCGACACAAATTGAGTTACTTGGCTATCCAAACCTCTGTGACATCGTGAGCAATGGCCGGATAGTCTTTCCACCATCCCATGACTTCTTCCCTCATGGCGATAAGACTGGGGGCCTCAAAGAGAAAACCGTTCACCGCATCACTGGCGAGAATGTACTGGGCAATGGCATAAAGCCGACTCTGTTCGCCTGGATCCGCAGACCCTCTGGCCCTCCTGATAACCTCCTGAAACGTCGGGTTATCATAGCGGAAATAGTATTCCGGGTTGGCGTAAATCCCGATGTCAAAGGCTTCGACGTGACCGATCACGGTCAGATCATAGTCCGCGTTTCTGTAGATCCGGTCGATCCACTGCCCCCACTCGATGAGTTCGATCTTGAGATTGATCCCGACCCTCTTGAATAAATCGGTGATAATCTCCCCACTTCGAACCGAGTAAGGATATATAGAGGGCAGTTTGATCACTGCGTCGAATCCATCTGGATATCCCGCCTCAGCCAGGAGTTTTCGGGCTTTCTCCGGATCATAGGGATACATCCAGGTCAGATCCACGTAGTTCGGGTTGATCGGGGACATGTGGCTTCCAATGGGTGTCCCATATCCGAACATGGCGCCGTCGATGATAGCCCTGCGGTCGATGGCATGAGCCATGGCGCGGCGGACACGGCCGTCATTAAAAGGTTTCCGTGAATTGTTGGTCGACATGATGACGTCCCCTGTACTCACACCACTGGTAACCTTAAGTCGTGGATCCTTGTCAAATTCAACGGCTGTTTCCGGACTTGCAACCCAACCAATGACATCAATATCGTCCGCCTTCAGGGCAGCGTTTCTGGCTGGGGTATTCTCAATGAACTTGAAAACGGCCTCATCCAGGTAGGGAACGCCTGGACGATAGTATTGTTCGAACTTCACTAGTGTGACGTGGTCCCCCTTCACCCACTCCTTGAACTTGAATGGTCCGGTTCCGATGGGTCGGGTTTTCATCTCGGGCTGCATGTTTTTTGGCAGGATCACCGAGTCTCCCCTAGCCATGTCATAGAAGAACATAGAATTCACGGCACTGAGAGTGATCTTGACCGTGTAGTCATCAACGGCGTCAACGCTTGCAATGTCCTTGTAGTATTCCTTATGGGTTTTAGTTTTGTTATCCGGATCCTTGGCCAGGTCCAAGGTGTACTTCACATCCGCAGCGGTAAAGGGCTGGCCATTGTGAAACTTAACGCCTTTCTCGAGATGGAAGGTGTAAACTTTTCCATCCTTCGAGATGTCCCAACTTTTGGCTAAACCCGGGACGATCTTGCCATGGCGATCAAACTTCACTAACCCCTCGAAGAGGTTGTTGTAGACCACACGGTCGATAATCGCCGCGGGGTTAATTGTGGGATCGAGCCCGGGAGGTTCGCCCTCCATACCGGCCCTAAGGGTCCCGCCGTAAACCGGCTCTTGGGCGGTCTGGGCTGTTCCGACAGTTGCAATGAGAAACAGACAAACGAGAAAAAGTCCAACATGGGCTCGCTTCATGATGCCCCTCCTTTCTCTGCCATACGTTTCATGAATTAAGAGAGCAGGGAAGCCCTTTCTTTGGTCCTGAAAAGCAAGCTTCAAGGTCTCCGCTCTTCCGAGTGGGTTTCTCCCTGGCAGAACAGAACCCGAAAAGATAGTTTATAGAAGTCCTCTTGGGGAAGTCAAGCGAAAACGGCTCGAGGAGTTCCCCCAAAAATTCGGAGGTCAACCAGTAAGTATAGGAGCACCTTCCTCAATTGTAGGGGATTCTCTTATTCCTGAGCGACGTGAGCGGAAGCGGTGGGGTTCCCATCGATGGTGAGCAGGAAGGGGAAGACCCCGCCTTTAGAGCGGGGAAGGGGCGGGCATTCCCCACCTGCGAACCGCGATAGGGTCACCGCGTGAGCTTGGGAGCGAAGGGATGAGAGAATCCACTTCGCAAGTCGGAGTTTTTCAACAAAATCCAAATCATAGGGGAACGCTGCGTTGAAAAACGGGGTAACTCCTCAAAACGGCTCGAGGCGTTTTGTTGCCTAAGAAATGGGAGAACCTCCTGGCTGTTTTCAGTTGACAGGCTTTCGAAGAGCGAGTATAAAGTAACGTCTACCAGCGTCTTTTAGCCATCGCCAGGTTCAGTTGAGATCCGGGAGGGAGGAATGAACCTGAAAATCTGCCCATTATGCTCCTAACAGAAAGTTCTCTTTTCTGTTGGGAGTCTCCGATAAANNTCTTCAAACTAACATGCCGCTACTGATATTAGCAGAAGGGTTAAAGCTGGTCGGGTTAATTGACCGAGTCACAAGGAAAGGAGGTTACGTCAGATGAAGAAGAGAGGTTTAATGGTCGTCGCCTTGGGATTGGCGGTGTTCATGGTTGGGCTTCATCCTTCCAACGTACAATCGGCCGAGCCCATCGTGATTGGAGCGCCAATCCCCCGTGCTTCTACGTATGGACAGAACTGCGAAAGATCGATGATCCTCGCTATGGAAGAGATTAATGCCGCGGGTGGGATCAAACTGGACGGAGAAATGCGGCCCATCAAACTTGAGATCGTTGATACGAGAGATCAAGAACCGGGTGTACCGACCAGTGAGGTCCTCTTGGCGATGGAGAAGCTGGTTCTGGATAAAGGGGCAAAGATCCTCGCCGGAGGTCCGATTATGTCAGAGGTTTGCCTNNGGCTGCTGGACGCCTGGTTGGCACAAGAAAAGTGCGGGGAACCTTGAGACCTACAAATATGCCTTTAAGCCAAGCGGAAACGTTGTATTCTGGATAAAAAGTATAGTTCCGATGCTGAAAAATATAAAAGAAATGCACGGGTTCGACAAAATGTATATTACGGTCGCCGAGGCGGCTCATGCCAGAGCGAGCGCTGACTTTGTTGAAAAGGGCGCAGTGGCCACCGGTTGGAAAATTGTAGGTAAGGAGGTCCATCCCCTGGCCACAACAGACTTCTCCATGATGCTGCGCGACGTCAGGAAATCCAAGGCAGATGTCCTCTTTATCTGGGATCACACCCCAGAATCCCTGACCCTGGTAAAGCAGTGGTATGATTACAAGGTGCCAGCAGCGCCCATCGGCTTCGTTGGCCCCACAGATGATCCGGCCATGTGGGAGCAAACCAGGGGCAAAGTTGCCTACCTGGTTGAGTGGGGTGGCGAAGGCGGTACGCTTCCCGATCAGGAAATTACGCCACTGACCAAACCTTTCTTTAGCGCCTATAAAAACAGATGGGGTGTGGAGCCACGAGGAACGGCGAATGTGCCGAGCTATACAGTTCTCTATTTAATAAAAGATGCCATTGAGCGTGCTGGGACAATGGATGTCGATGCCCTGATCACCGCCATTGAAGAGACGGATATGATTACAGTAGGCGGTAGGTTGAGATTTGACAAGTCGAACCACCAAGCCGTGTATGGGGACAATCCAGAAGAGACCCTCGTGGGTCAGGCACTCCAGTGGCAGGATGGAAAGAGGGTGACCGTCTGGCCACCCAAAATTGCTACTGGACCGTATCAGTTGCCGCCCTGGATGAAATGATAAACCTTAGGCATAGGGTGATGGGTGCCCACCGGGATCAAGAATGACCGAATCAAAAGAATTAACATACGGACAGGTGGGTGATTACGAACGGACCGATTATGATGAGCCGGTATTTGCCGCCATCGATCGCATGTGCCAGAAGTACCCTGATCGGCCGGCGATCATTTACCTGGGGGAGACGTGGACCTACGCTGAGATGACGGATATTATTGATCGATTTGCAAACGTCCTTTGTCACCTCGGTGTCAGGCAGGGCGACCGGGTCATGCTCTACATCCCGAATTCCCCCCAATTCATTGCGGGTTACTTTGGAGCGATGAAGGCGGGTGCGACGCCGGTCCCCGTCTCCCCCATTTACACTCCTTTCGAGATTGAATACCTGATTAATGATTCTGGGGCAGGGATCATCCTCTGCCAAGACACGAATTGTGGTTACGTCAGGGAGGTCTTTCCGAAGACCACCCTTAGAGGGATTATCGTCACCAATTATGCCGACCTCCTTCCCTGGTGGAAACGAGCTGCAGGCGTGATGTTCGATAAGATTCCCCATGGTGTGGTGGAAAAGGGTAAGGAGATATATCAATTCAAAGATCTCATGAAGCAGTCTCCTCCCGACCCGCCAAAGGTTGAAATCAATCCCCGGGCTGACCTCAGCCGTTTGCTCTACACCGGTGGTACTACTGGTTTCCCCAAGGGAGTTCCGACCAATCATACCGCCGTCGTGAGTTTCGTAAGCGAGGTCCGTCAGATTAGCGAGGGTTTTGTTGGCGAGGGAGGAGAGGACCGACTGATTATGATCAACCCGCTCTTCCATGAAATGGCTCAGGGGATGACCATGGCCTGGGGCCTGACCAAAGGGAACCCAGTGGTGCTCATGCCTATCGCTGACATCGATGCCATTTTAGACACCATAGAACGGTATCAAATAACACTGCTCCTCGGCGTGCCCACGCTCTACCGGATGATCCTCGAGCATGACAGGGCCGGGTTGTATGATTGCAAATCTCTCAGGCTTTGCTTGTGTGGCGCTGATAAGCTTCCTCCAGAGGTCAATGCCCGATGGAGGGAGATGTTTCATAGACCCATATTTCAGTGTTACGGGGCAACTGAGGTTGGTTTCACGACCACATCTCCTTTCGACCAGGAGCCTCATCCAGAGTCCATCGGTATCCCATTACCTTCCCGGGAAGTCAAGGTTGTGGATCCGGATACCCTGGAGCCGTTGCCGGAAAATGAAGTGGGTGAGGTTTTGGTTCGCTGCGAATATACCTTTAAGCACTATTGGAACAAACCAGAAGAGACGGCTCGGTCCTTTGTTCCAATGGCTGGCCAGGTCTTCTACCGAATGAATGATTTCGCAAGGAAAGGCGATGATGGGCAGTTATATTTTGTTGACCGAGGCGTAGACATTATCAAATACAAAGGATATCGGGTTTCAGCTTCTGAAATCGAAGCTGTCCTCCAGGATCACCCCGCGGTCATCGCCGCATGTGTCGTTGGTGTGCCCGATGCGCGAACAGGGGAGCGCATCAAGGGGATCGTTGTACTGAAAGACGATGCCAGGGGTGTGAGTTCGCCCGAACTGGCGAGTTGGTGCCGAAGGCGGCTCGCCCCCTACAAGGTTCCGAAATACATCGAATTTCGAGACATGTTGCCGAAATCGAAAGTGGGCAAGCTCTTACGGCGTGAGATCAGGGACGAGGAACGGAGGAAAACGCAGAAGAGAGCTGACAAAAAGATCTAACAGGCTGAACATTAGACAGCAGGAAAAGATAAGTTGAGATTCCCGAGTTCTCAAAGCAAGAAGTTTCTAACCTTCTGATGTTTCACGACAATTTCGAGTCCTTTGATTGGACCCTCATATCCCTTCGCTTCCTCCTTCCCGCGGGAGGCGGGTCAGGTGGTGACGGACTGTTGCCCACATTCCTTTTCTCGAATTTTGTCTCATGAAAGCGAAAAGGGAGCGCTCTTCGGTGCTCCGAAATCTTTTCTTGGTGCTGTCAGTTGTCGCTTGTCAGTGGTCAGTTGTAACGATCAATTCACGTCATTCCATTGAAAATCAAATTCCCCGGCCCCGTTCCTTGAATAGCCGCGGATGCGCAAATCTTAGTCTTTAAACAACGAACCACGGACAACGGACCACGAACACCGACTTTTGGTTCAGAGCTTACCTTCCCACTTTCTGCCGAATTACTCTTTCAAAACCTTGACCAGAGTGCTCTAAAGGAATCGGGCAACGGTCTGAAAAATACTGACACCCTTCCACCGCAAACGTCCCTCAGAGACATGAGCGTCCACAAAACTGAGGAAACTCCAAAAAAAGATAATCGTTGAGCTATAATCCGAAGTAGGCCTCTTTGACATCCGGATTTTCGAATAATTCTCTGCCAATTCCTTCTGCAACCAATCCCCCATTTTCGAGGACGTATCCGTACTCAATAATGGGGAGGACTGGGCGGGCGTACTGTTCGGCGACGGCGACGGTGATCCTCTTTTCTTCATTGATCTCTTTGATAGCGTGGGCGAGTCTTTTTTCGATCATCGGGGCTAGGCCAAGGAGGGGTTCATCGAGTAGAAGAAGCTCTGGCTGAGCCATGAGGGCCCGCCCAATGGCCAACATTTGCTGCTCCCCCCCGCTGAGAAACCCGCCTGCTCTCCTCTTGATTCTCTTGAGTTCGGGAAAGAGGACGAGCACATATTCCAGGGTCTTCTTTGCCTGGGCTCTATTCGCGAGATATGCCCCCATCTTCAGGTTTTCCAGGGTACTGCTTTCGGGGAAGATGAGACGCCTTTCCGGACAGAGAATAATCCCTTTTCTGGCTCGCTCACTGGGTTCAACCATCAAAACGTCCTCATCCTTGAATCTGATCTTGCCTGTGAGGGTTATCCTCTCCCCGCCTCTCATCGCCTCCTTTCTTCTAACATCTAATATGATTCCTGAGATGCAAAACATGAGAGATGATTTGCCGGCGCTATTGGATCCGAAAACCCCTACAATTTGGCCCCGATCGACAGTCATGCTAACGTTATTCACAGCGACTGCGTTTTCATAAAATAACATCAGATTTCTGACTTGGAGAATGGCACTCACAGGTCGACTTCCTCCCCGAGGTAGGCCCGCTTAACCCTCTCGTCTTCCATTACCTGCTCCGGAACGCCTTCGGCGATCTTTGTGCCAAAGTCGACCACGATCACCCGATCCGCCACGCTGAAGAGTTCCCTCAGCCTGTGTTCAATCATCAACAGGGTGACTCTTTTGATATGAAGCCGTTCGACAAGGGGTATCAGACTTGCAATTTCGCTCATACTTAAACCAGAAAGCACCTCATCACAGATGATAACTTCAGGCCTCAGGGCGAGGCACCTTGCAAGCTCGAGCCGCTTGAGGTAGCCCAGGGGAAGTGCAGAGGCGAGTTTATAGGGGACATAGGCGTCTCGCTCAAAGCCAACTTCTTCCAACAAATCGATAGCGACCGCATCCCTGTCTCCCCCCCGGCTCCCCGCAAATCGACGAGCCCTCGGTGACCATAGCGGCACAATGAGACTCTTGTATGTTTTCAGGCTTGGATAGGGTCTCACGACTTGGAAAGTCCTCGTCACACCAAGTTCAGCAACTCTGTAAGGGGGCAAGCCCGTGAGTTTCTTTCCCCTGAAAAAGACATCACCGAAATCTGGCTTCAGAAAGCCGCTGATAATATTGGCGATCGTGGTCTTGCCGGCTCCATTGGGTCCAATGACCCCTAAGACTTCCCCTTCGAATAGATCAAAGCTAAGATCTTTTACCGCCATGATCCCGCCGAACGACTTTCTGATATTCCGGATTTTAATTATCGCTTCATTCCCATCATCCATTTGTTTCATAACTTCACCCAGTGTTCGAACTGGTGGTATCTGCGAGTCGCCCAATTCAGCAACCCCTCTGGTTTGTAGAGGATAAATCCCACGAGGACGAGGCAGTAGAGGACCACCCGAAGTTGTCCAAAGCCACGCAACAATTCGGACAAAGGCGAAAGCATAAAAGCCCCCACTGCTGGGCCTGCGATCGTTCCTGGCCCTCCCATGACGCAGGCTGCGATGGGCATTATGGTGAAATCAATGGCGAAAAGGGAGAGCCCCACAAAACCAGAAAAATGAGCAACAAAGGTACCCGCGAAGCATCCTATCACGGTGGCGATAAACAGAGCGTATACTTTGACCCGGGTTATGTTGATTGCAGAGGCCAGGACGGCTTGATCATTGTCTTTGATGCCGGCGAACACAAGTCCGATATCTTCACCGCAGAGTCTCCTCAGAGCGAAAACCGCGAAAAGAACGAGCACAATAATGAGATATACGCCGACCCATATGTTGGGAAAACCGGCAATTGGGCTTAATCCCTCAGTGCCTCTAAAGAGGCCTCCGGCAAGAATGATACTGCCAGCAAGAAAGGGAAACATAAACGTCACCACAGCGAAGTAAATCCCCCGAAGAGGCAAACAAGGGAGCCAGAGGAGTGTGCAAATCAGGGCGCCACCAAATGTGCCCACGGGAATTGTCAATGCCAGCGGAAGGTGAAAATAGTAGTTCAGAACCCCAGAAATATAACCACCAACGCCAATCATGAATGCTCCGCCAATGCAAACCAGCCCGACGCGTTCGGCCAAGAAGTCGAAGGAAATCGCAAGCAAGGCATAGACTCCGGCCAGCCCCAAAACCCTTTGCCAGTAGAGACCTGGGACAACTGCGGGGGCGATAAGCAAACCCAAAACCAACGCTGCTCTCGGTGCCAACAGATAGGTTATCTCACGCCACGAGGAAATAGCGTATAGGCCCTCGGTTCGTGCCTTTATCCCCCGGTCCAACCGCTCTTTACGTCTATCCTCTGCAGGCATTCCTAAACCCTCTCTTCCAATTCCTTCTGTTTACCCAGGAGTCCCGAAGGTCTGACGATCAGAATAAATATAATGAGCCCAAAGACGAGTACGTTATTCCACATGGTTCCACCAAATGCGGACATGACTGTTGTAGCGAGGCCGATGGTAAGAGCGGCCAGCAAGGTTCCTCCCCAACTGCCCAGGCCACCGATGACGCATACCGCGATGGCATGTGTGAGAACGCTGTATCCTGACTCAACATTGACATTACCCAATGGCATGATGGCTACGGCGGCTATTCCAGCAAGGCCTGAACCGATGGCTAAGGCGAAATTGGCCATTCGATCCGAATTTATGCCGAGCATCAGGGCAGCCCGCTCGTGTTGAGCCATAGCCTTCAGTGCGAGCCCAATCCTGTGGTAACGGGTGAAGAGCCACATGAAACCAAGAATGAGCAGACCGACAGCGATAATGAGAAGACGATGGATGTCGATCATCACCCAAGGTGTTGAGACCACACCGTCGACGAATGGGGGCAGCACATAGCCCGGACCGATGAAGCCTTTGAAACCCCCAATGCCTTGCAACCGCAGTCCCTCTAAAATAGCGAGCGCGATGGCGAATGACACAATAATTTCTGATATTGGCATGCCTCTGACCCGAATCATGACAAACTGGTATATGGCCATTCCGGCTAATGAAACAATAATGAGCGAAATGGCGATACTGAGCCAGAACGGAAGCCCCATGTTGTTCATAAAACTCCAAGTGATAAACCCAGTCACGACATATAAGGCACCGTGTGCGAAGTTCGGTAGTCTGCTGATGCCGTAGACAAAGGAAAAGCCGACAGCCATTAAGAAAAAAGTCATGCCGTTTACCACGCCATAGAGCAGGACGTCTGCATAGACAAATAAGTCCACGGCTTCCCCCTTGATAAGAGTTATGCCCTTGAAATTTCCGCCATTATAGGTGGCCAGAAGCTGAATTGTCAAGTTGTGGTGAAGTTTGACGCCAGATGGTCATCGACGGTTTCCCGAGGCGGGAAAAAGAAGGGGCGAAATGAATAAAACGGGTAATGGGATCGCACGGCCAGGACTTTGCCAGCGAGGCCCATGAGCTTGACCCCGGTAGAAGGGCTGGCATATGATAAGGCCATGACTTTCCAGGTTCAGATTCTCGGTGTGGGAGACTATTTTACGGAAATCCACAACTACAGCAGCTTTGTTGTCAATGCAGATGGAAGGTTCACCCTGGTCGACTGTCCAGATGGGTTGCCAAGAATCATCAAGGAGATGAATCGGGTGGCAGACATCGGCGTTCGCCCGGAAAAAATTAACCATATCATTCTGACTCACCTTCATGGAGATCATTCAAATGGTC
Source organism: Pseudomonadota bacterium (assembly GCA_011773445.1). GTDB lineage: Bacteria > Desulfobacterota > BSN033 > WVXP01 > WVXP01 > WVXP01. The sequence goes on from WVXP01000235.1 coordinate 15,624, forward strand.
TCGAAGGAATTGCCTATTATAAGAAGTTCCTCCAGGGAGGAAAGAAACCCGTTGTCTATTCAATTCGGGAAGTACTCAAAGATCTCTGGTCCGGCAAGCTCAAGAGCGCCATGAAAAACCTCTATTCTGGTCCCTCAGAGAGAATTGGAACTCTTCCAGTTCGGGAACTCTTAAAGGAATGCGAGGGAGTGAAACTCGAGGATTATTTGTCCGTCATTCCCCTTGAATTCAATAAGACCAATCGTGTCAATAACCTCGAGGTAGAGGTTCGTTCTGTGAAACATCACGTCCCTACTTTCGGCTTTAAGGCAAAATATGGGGGCAAGGCCCTTGGATACTCAAGTGATACCTTTTTCGACCCGAGATTGATTGATTTTCTCAAGGATTGCGACATGATTGTCCACGAGTGTGATTTTCAGAAGACGAGTCCACACCGGGGTATCCATACAGACTATCACGAGCTTCTTCGGCTTCCAGAATCCATCAAACAAAAAATCTTTCTAATTCATTACCCCGACACGGCGAACCAGCGGGATTCGGAACTCAAGCTACTCCAGCAGAGTCAGGTGTATGACATAAGATAATGGTTTCCATATTGTTTCGCATTTCGAACCGATCCGTGCCGGGATGGTTCGTCCGTGCTTTGGTTTGGTGATTATCAGGTGCCTTCCAGTCAGATCCCAAAACCACTGTTCTTAGGTGATTAGAGCTAATTTATTGAGGAGAAACGTGCCATGGAATTTGATGATGTTATCAACTGTATCGATCCTTCTGAAGTGACGACGTTAACCCGTGAGTTGATTTCTATACCGAGCGTATATCAACCTGAGACGGGAGAAGGGGAGGAGAAGGTCGCCCGCTTTGTTGCGCGCCGACTCGAGGAGATCGGACTCGACGTGAAAATCGAGGAGGTCGCTCCGGNNGCGGGGAAAACCATCCTTCTCGAGGCTCACACCGATGTGGTTACCGAAGGGGACAGCTCTGAATGGAATCATTTGCCTTTTGCTGCAGAGGTGGTTGGAAATCGGATCTATGGCCGAGGGGCCTGCGATACGAAGGGTAATCTCGCTGCGGCAATTGTCGCTGTTAAGGCGATCAAAGAGTCGAGACGGCGCTTCAAAGGGAGGATTATACTTGCCATACCCGTTGATGAAGAAGGCCTCATGCTGGGCATCAAACATATGATTAACCGGGGTCATCTGGCTGGGGTCGATGCTGCGATCATATGCGAACCAGAAGACAATCAGATCTGCATCAGTCAGAAGGGTGCCCTTCGGGTCAGGATCGAGACGCATGGCAAGATGAGTCATGGATGCATGCCCCTGACCGGATTCAACCCCATCCATCCGATGATGGAAATTGTCCAGCGGATGAGGAAACTTGAGAGACAGGAGATCGAAAACCATGGTAAGGATGAGTTTCTCGGATTTCCCAGTATTACGCCTACGGTTGTGCGCGCCCCCGTCAAAGGTGAGCCCCAGTTGAATGTTATGCCCTCAGGATGCCAAGTTCTGATTGACATCCGTACCATTCCGGGGCAGTCTCATGAGAGATTGAAGTCCCATCTCACCCGAATCGTCACGGATCTGGAGGAGGAGACCCGGCGAGATCTCGAATCGGGCTGGGAAAAAGCGATTCGTGAACAGCTTCAGCCGGGTCTCTCCATGGGGTTTCCGTTCTCAGCGGTGATCGATATCTTTGAAGATCGACCGTGGACAGAGACAAAAAAGAGCGAACCGGTTGTAAGGGCTGTGACCGAGGCCTATCGTCTCGTAACAGGGAAAGAACCGATCTACAATGGCGTTCCAGGCGCAACGGATGGAACCTTCATTCACGCGTGGGCGAAGATCCCCATTGTTACGACCGGAGCCGGAGACCGCATAGTCCCTCATCAAAAGGATGAGTGGGTCGACAGGGACCAATTGTTAGAAACAACAAAAATTTTCGCCGTCAGTGTTTTGGAATTCCTAAAGGGGTGAGGAGAGGGAAATCATGGATAAGGGCATAACCGACGTTGAGGGCGTCTCTGTGGGGCATGCCTCTGATTTTAGGTGTGTGACTGGGTGCACTGTCGTAAAGTTTGAAAAAAAGGCCATCGGCGGAGGATTCATTCCGGG
>WVXP01000235.1:17822-21197 GCA_011773445.1 Pseudomonadota bacterium
CTCGAAGAACACGGCATTGGATTTGATGTCAAAGTCACCCGGGTTCCTCGGGTGCCGAGTGCGGTCATTTTTGATCTTCCTCTGGGAGACTGTGTTCGACGCCCAGATGCAGCCATGGGCTATCAGTCATGTGTTAATGCCTCCAGCGGTCCTGTCGAACAGGGAAGCGTTGGCGTTGGCACGGGTGCAACGGTGGGGAAGTTCTATGGACTCGGCCGAGCAATGAAATCCGGTGTGGGATCTGTATGTCTCGAGGGCCCATTCGGCCGCGTCGGGGCACTGGTCGTTGTCAACTCCTTTGGTGATGTTCTAGACTACGATACCGCCGAGCCATTGGCGGGCCTGCGAGATGAAAGTGGGAAAAAGATGATCAGTACGGCGCAAGAGATGAAGACAAAAAAGATGACAAAAGCGTTTGACTTCGGCTTTCGAGAGGAGCAGAATACCGCGCTGGCGGTTATTGCTGTTGACGCAGCGCTGATTAAACCAGAACTGAACATCATCTCTCTCATGGCTCAGCGGGGTCTTGTGAAGACCATCGATCCCATCCATACAACCTTCGACGGGGACGTGATCTTCGCGGCTTCTCTGGGAAACTACAGAGGCGAGGTCGATCTCAACGTCATCGGACTTCTGGCGGAGGAAGCTCTGGGTCGGGCTGTCAACAATGCTGCCCGGGTGGCCGAGAGTGTTAAGGGCATCCCCGCGTATCGGGACCTGCATGGTGATCACTGAAGGAAAATAACCCCAGACAGGGTCATAAGGGTTACGACATGGGTTTTCTCGCAATCGATATCGGTAACACCAACATCACGACGGGCCATTTCCTTTTGGGCGACCTCAAAAAAACCCTGGAGATACCCTCCTCTTTGGTTCCAAGCAAGTATGGGTCTCGGATACTGGAATGGCTTGGGAGAGACAGTTTCATGGGGATTGAGGAAGTTGGAATCTCATCGGTCGTGAAAAAGCTCGATACGAAAATCTCAAATGTATTGGATGCGACCCGCGCTGCTTCAAAAGCGAAGAGGCCGCTGGTATCGATCATCACAAGGGACTTTCCCTTTCCCCTCAAATCCGCTTACGAGCCAGGCCTTCTCGGCACGGATAGGATGCTTGCCGCAGTAGCCGCGGCAAACCTTTGTGGTAAACCGGTTGTCACCGTTGACATCGGAAGCGCAGTTACCATCGATCTTGTCGACAGTGAGGGNNCTCCTCTGATCGGAACGAGTACCGTGGCATGCATGAGCTCCGGGATCTACCATGGCATGCGAGCGGAAATACAGGGTCTCGTCTCCCAAATCCATGAAGAGATGAACGTGACGACGCCAGTTGTTCTCACCGGCCAGGGAAGCAGGCTGTTCCAGGCGAGTCTACCTCAGGGTTGGCAGATCGAAGAATGGCTGGTTCTCAAGGGAATTTACTTCAGCTGCCGGGGGTCAGGGGTCAGGAACCAGGAGTCAGAGTCGGGTCTCCGGTAGGGACCTGCCGGCTATCAGCTTGAGAGCCGCTAAGAAACATGAACGAAAGCATCGCTTAGAGTTTTATGAGTGAGTTACGTCTATTCGAGGGCTTCCGGATACTTGTCTCGATAGGAGGGGAATGAGCCCACCGTCTCAGCAGCCAGAATGGCGTGGATGATTGCCCGAGAGAGAGCATCCGCGGCCGAGGAGCCGACACTGCTGAGAGAGGCAGCCATACCTGGCCCGAAGGGCGTTTTTTTGTCTGGCAGATCGACTTTTCCTGTGGCAAGCACGAAGATCGTGTCTCCGTCGAACATGGTGTGGGCTGGCCGGATAGCTCTGGCCAAACCATCATGTGCCATCTGGGCGACCCTTGTTGCCTGAGTCTTGGTGAGCTTGACATCGGTTGCCACGACACCAATCGTGGTGTGTCGCCCTGTCCCACCTGGATGTTCGACATGAGGAGATTTACGAGGCNNCCGAATTCTCCGGCCTTCTCGAGATAGCGGGCATAGAATTCTCCTGTTTCAGGATCCACTGGGCTCCCGAAGGAGTTGACTGCTACCAGTGCACCCACGGTGATCCCGTTAGCGAGAATCTCGCTGGCTGTACCGATTCCTCCCTTCAAGCCTCCCGCGACAGCGCCTGCACCGGCTCCAACATTGCCTTGGGTGATGGCTCCTTTTGCGGCTCTTTCACAGGCTCTGTAGCCAAACTCTTCTGAAATGTGGCCTTCCTTCTGGCCTCGGCCCAGATCGAAGAGAACCGCTGCAGGAATAATCGGCACCACCCTCCCTTCCCCGACGGGGAGTCCGATTTGACGTTCCTCAAGAAACCGCATCACTCCACCCACGGCATTCAGGCCGAAGGCGCTGTTTCCGCAGATGGCTATGGCATGAACGCTTTCGACAAGATTCACAGGATCGAGGAGATCTGTTTCCCTTGTGCCCGGGGCGCCCCCCCGAACATCCACTCCTGCGACAGCCCCGTCTCCGGCCAGAACCACGGTGACCCCGGTCATCAGATTGAGGTCCGCGAAATGGCCAACTGAGATTCCCCGAACATCCGTGAGTCCGTTATATTTCGCCTTATTTTTCATGCACCTATCTACGATCGGTTTCTGGGAGCATTTAACAGTATCGCCCGGTCATTTTCAACCCTTTATCACAGAGGAGTTCCTCCATTTTAGAGGGAGCTTCCTGTCTCTGAGCGACGTTGCGGAAGCGGTGGGTACCCTTCGAGGGTGAACAGGAAGGGGAAAGCCCCCGCCGCTAGGACNNAAGAAATGATTTGAGCCTCTTAGCTCCCCGTACCATGTCGCTCAAGTTTTTTGTTGAAGAGAGACTGAAGTGGCAATCGTCCATGACTGATGAATAGGGCTTGACTCCTCGTGACCCTATATCGTTTAGTTATTTCATGGACTTGGCTGATTTCTCGAATTCCCTCGTCTAATTTAGTGAGGAGCCAGAAATGACCGAGGGACAGCTGGTTGAGGCAGCGAAGGCCGGAGATAGGCGCTCCTTTGAGGAGCTTTTGGAACCCCATATGCGGGGGTTGCGCTCTTTGACCTATCGAATGATCGGATACCGTGAAGACGCTCGGGATCTTTTGCAGGAATCATGGTGCGGGCATGGAGGGGAATTAACAGCTTTCGCAGTGATTCCGGATTTCGCACCTGGCTCTTCGCGATCACGACACGTGTGTGCCTGGACTATCTTTGCAAGGAGAAGCGACGGCGTTGGGAAGCGCAGGTTGAGGCGGAGCGTGAATGCCGAGCGAGCCCGAGCTTGCGACAAGAGGTTCTCGCGACGCTTGCTGACCCATCATTTGTATTCGATGTTTACGAGCATATCGCTTTCTGTTTTACTTGCGTCGCCCGTTCAATACCTCCTGAGGAAGAGGTTGCTCTGATCCT
>WVXP01000235.1:21339-22024 GCA_011773445.1 Pseudomonadota bacterium
TGCTTCACGACCTTGTCTTCAGTCGTATTCATCGAGCGCATCATAAGCGCGATTTTGCTCGTAGAGAAAGTGAAAAAACATAGGAAGGGAGGATCAAACATGGGTGAGGGAAAGTCCAATACCGATAGTGGCCCGGTGACCATGATTATTGCCGGATGGTTTGACCCGGACCATGCCGAAGAGAGGACCCAATACATCGAAGCCGCTGGAAGTATCTTCAAGAAGTATGGTAGCGGTATGGTCACATCTTACCTACCGACCGAGACACTCGTCGGTGACTTCAAGCCTGACGCGGTCGCCTTGCTGGAATGGCCAAGCGCCGAGGCCTGTCGCCGGGCGTTTGCAGATCCGGAGTATGAGAAGCTCATTCCACTGCGCGATAAGGGTCTGAAAAAGGTCACCTACACCGTAGCGCGTAAAGGCTAAACGGTCTCTGTTGATTGATAAGGGTCACAAGCGGTGATGAGGTCCCGGTTGTGACCCGGCCGGGCTCATTTTTGTCTACACCATAAACAATCGTTCCATCTCAAATAATGAAAGGAGGTTTCAATGAACTGGCTACTACTAATTGGGGGGCTTTTTGCTGCCTTTGCTACGGTCGGTCATTTTACGATCGGAAGCAAGAGCTTTCTCAAACCAATATTGGAGGCCTCTATTGACGAGGTACCGAAGAAGGTCATGCACT
>WVXP01000123.1:0-12717 GCA_011773445.1 Pseudomonadota bacterium
GGCCTTCTACGTTGCCAAACGGATTCGCACTGAGACGACCATTGGTAGCAGGGCCGTCTCCGTAAGCTTCGTCGCCGTTGAGTTGGCGAAAAAGATATTTGGTGATCTTCAGGACCAGGCCGTTTTACTCGTTGGAGCTGGCGAGATGTGCGAACTGGCTGCGAGGCATCTCGTAAATCATGGGGTCTCTCGGGTTACGGTAACAAACCGAACCCTTGAGACGGCTCGGGAACTGGCGAAGATCTTCAACGGGAGCGTCATTCCCTTCGATCAACTCATTGAGGCACTCAAGCCGGCCGATATCATCATCAGTTCCACGGGATCTCCCCACTACGTGATCAACCACGCTGAAGTGGCTCGTATCATCAAAGCCAGGCGAAACCGATCGATGTTCTTTATCGACATTGCAGTTCCCAGAGATATTGATCCACGCGTCAACGCGATTGAGAACGTTTACCTGTATGATATTGATGACCTTCAGGAGGTTGCTGAGGCGAATATTAAAGACCGACAAAAGGAAGCTGAAAAAGCAGAAGAGACCGTCGAGAATGAGGTCACAAAGTTTTGGAAGTGGTGTGAGTCGCTGGAAACGGTTCCGACCATTCGCTCATTGCGCGCTAAACTGGAAGGGATTCGTCAAATTGAGCTAAAGAAGGCCTATTCAGCTCTATCCTCCTCGACCGAGGGCGACCGGAGGGTGCTCGATGCATTGACGTCGGCCCTTGTGAAGAAGATTCTCCACGACCCCATCACGACCCTGAAAAGATCAGACCAGGATTCGTCTGGCGAAATGCTGGTGGATGCGGCAAGGAAGTTGTTCCACCTAGACGAATCAGAGACGAGTGGGGAACCAGAGGATGAGAACCCTTAGAATTGGCACCCGGGGGAGCAAGTTGGCCCTCTGGCAGGCCGAGTGGGTCAGGTCTAGGTTGATCGAGGCCCATGCTGATGTGAACGTGGAATTGGTCCCCATCAAGACGAGTGGAGACATGATTCTTGGAGTTCCTCTTGCCAAAATCGGCGGGAAGGGTCTCTTTGTCAAGGAGATTGAGAATGCCCTGCTGGACGGCCGCGTTGATCTTGCTGTTCATAGCATGAAAGACGTTCCGACCATCATTCCGCCGGGTCTTTCGGTGCGCAGTGTGACGAAGAGAGAAGAACCCTTCGATGTGGTGATTTCCCGGAGTGGCAATGGGCTCAAAAGTTTGCCACGAAAAGCTAGAATCGGAACCAGTAGCCTCAGACGGCAGGCACAGCTTCTCCATTTCCGTTCGGATCTGATCATCGTTCCGATCCGGGGAAATCTCGACACCAGACTCAGAAAGCTGGAAGAACAAAACCTCGACGCAATCATTCTGGCCTCCGCTGGCCTTAAACGCATGGGTCTCGGTTATCGAACCACTGAAACCATTTCAACCGAGATTTGCCTACCGGCCATCGGTCAGGGTGTTTTGGCAATTGAGACCAGGCTGGATGACCAGAGGGTACACGAAAGGATCGACTTCTTGAATGATTCAGAGACTGCTCTTGCCATGGAAGCGGAACGGGCTTTTCTCAAAAGACTCGAGGGAGGCTGTCAGGTTCCCATTGCTGCATATGCTCGACGCGTCGACGGTGAATTGGAGGTCGAGGGTATGGTAGCGTCGGTGGACGGAAAGAAGATGGTACGGCAAGCCGAGCGGGACAGTTCCAAAGAAGCTGAAACTCTCGGTGTTCGGCTAGCTGAAAAGATACTGTCTCTTGGAGGGGATGAGATCCTAAGAGAGATTTACAGCCACGGTGCGTGAGCCGAGTTACCGCTCACGGTCTAGGGGTACCTCACCGCTTTCTCAAATCTCGCTCAGGGATCCGGGATCTTCGATAAGCCTCGGAGATCCCTCCATTTGGTGAATGGCGGTCAAAGATGACTACGAAAAATCCGAAGCCGCTAAAAGGAAAGACCATTGTCATCACACGGGCCAAGCATCAAGCTGCTGAGTTCCATCGTTTGCTGACAGATTTAGGCGCCCACGTCATCGAATTTCCGACCATAGAGATCGTCCCTCCGGACAGTTGGGAACCTCTCGACACGGCCATTGACAATCTCCAACTCTATGATTGGGTGATTTTCACCAGTGCCAATGGTGTCAGGTCCTTTGTGTCGCGGCTCAAGGCCAGAGGCAAGGACATCCAACAATTAGAGGGCATTCGGTTCTGCGCAATTGGGCCCCGAACAGCAGGGGAAATGAAGACGGAGAGGATAGAGGTAGATGTTGTTCCCGGTGAATACAGGGCCGAGGCGATCATCCAGAGTCTGAAAGGGGAGGAACTAAAGGGCAGAAGAATTCTCCTCGCTCGGGCGAAGAAGGCCAGAGATATTCTTCCGAGAGAGCTCGAGAACCTCGGAGCAAGGGTCGACGTGGTTGCGGTGTATCAAACTGTCCAACCCAAAGTGGAGACCTCACAATTTCTGAGCTTTCTGGAGGAAGGGAGGATCGATGCGATTGCTTTCACGAGTTCTTCGACAGTATCCAATTTCGTGGATCTCTTTCCTTCCTCGAAGGATGACCTCCTGAGAAGACTCAAAAATGTAGCCATCGCTGTCATCGGCCCAATTACGCGTGATAGAGCGGTTGCGCTGGGCCTTCCAGTTCACGTGAGTCCGGCCGAATACACGATTCCAGCACTGACCAACGCTATGGCCGAGTATTTTTCCTCGAGAAGATGAGGAAAGGAAATGGTTTTTTCATCGATTTTGGAGGAGACGAGCCCACTTTTTTTTGTTGCAGCGACCATGACTGTGTTAGGGGGGATCCTGCTTATTTTTCATGCCTTCCGTCTTCTTCCCTTCTCACGGAGAGAGAGAACCAAAGGGGGATTGATCTTCCAGGCCATGAAGGCCTTGGCAAGTGCCTGTGTATTTCTTTTGGGTTTGTTTCTGCTCATGGTTGTCCTATTTGCCCAGACTTACGAGGCCTTTACCCGAGAAGAGCCCGTTGCCAGAGTCCAATGCGTATCCGTGGAGGGATTGGACTATGACATGGTCCTGAGGTTTGTGCCCATAGGGGGTGAGCAGGAGGGATTTCCCCGGCTTTTCCGTCTCAGGGGTGACCAGTGGGCGGTGGGTGGGCATATCCTCCAGTGGCATCCCTGGCTCAACATACTCGGACTTCACACTGGATATCGGATTACACGCATCGAAGGAAGATATCTCAAGCCTGAAGATGAACTCTCCGAGCCTCGAACCGTGTTTGATATGGGGAACTCAAGAACAGAGGTTATGTGGCGTTGGCTCTACCGGCATCATGATGAGATTCCTTTCGTTGGGGCTGTGTATGGAAGTACAGCCTACACATTTCCGGGCGAGGACCGGACGTTTGTCGTCACGGTGACCCTCTCTGGTTTCAAGGTGGCTCCGGACCAAAAGAGCTAGTTTTCAGGGATCAGGGATCAGTTGCCAGCAGGGTGCGAAGAAACAACCGCCTGTCAGGGCTGGACCATTAAACATTTTGAAGCGATGACCCCTGACCGCAGGTTTTGGACATGGACTCCGTTAGTCTCAGGGATAGGCTCTTGGGATTGGATCGAACCAGGGGAGTTCGACTCTATCTGGTTCGTCACGGCGAGGCCGCCAACGTGACTGATGGCGTATTTCGGTACAACGGCCACATCGATGTGGACGTCTCGCCGAGAGGGGCGGAACAAATGGAGCGGATCGCCCAATACCTCAGGAACAAGGACATTTCAAAGGTTTACTCGAGTGACCTTCTCAGGGCAAAACGGGGGGCCGAGGCCGTCGCGCGATACCACGATCTCGAGGTTCAGGCATTTTGCGAATTCAGGGAGATCAAAATGGGTATCTGGGAAGGGTTGACTTTTCAGGAGATCCAGGACCGGTACCCTCAGGAGGTGAGGCAGAAATTTGATGACTTTATCCATTACCGCATCCCAGATGGAGAGAACGTGATGGACGTTAAAAACCGGGTAATTCCCAAGATTCGAGAACTCATTGACCGAAACAAAGGTCGCGAAATCGTTCTTGTCGGTCACGGTGGTATGAATATGGTTATCCTCTGCGATGCGATAAATCTAGAACTTGCAAACTTCTTCAGAATCACACAGGGTAACGGGTGCCTCAACATCATCGATTATTTTGATGATACCGCTGTCGTCAGTTTGATGAACGGATTTGTGGAAACTCAGGTCTGTCCAAATGTTTAAGCATCGACTCAGAGAAACGTTTTCCTGAAGCAAATGTAGCCGATTGAGGGGGATCCTATGAAAAGGGGAAAGGAAAGATTGGATACGTTGGTTGTCCATGCCGGAGAGTCAATCGACCCAGAAACTGGGGCTACCCTGCCGCCGATCTATCAGACGGCGGCATTTGGTTATTTCAGCATCGATCGGTGGCATCGCGCGGCGACTGGCCAGGAGAGTGGGTTCATCTATTCCAGAAACCGAAACCCAACCCAGATGGTGGCTGAGGAGAAGATCGCTGTTTTGGAGGGCGCTGAGGCCGCTTTGGTTTTTTCATCGGGAATGGCCGCCATCGCTGCCACCCTTCTGTGTCTCCTTTCAAAAGAAGACCATGTCGTCTCCGTCAAAGACTCCTACGGAGGGACCTATCTGATTTTTACGACGGTCCTACCACGGTTTGGTGTCCACGTGGAGGTTGTGGAAACGACAGATCTGGATGCGATTGAGAGAGCGATCGGCAAGAAAACCAAAGTGATTTTCCTCGAGACGCCAACAAATCCCACGCTCAAGCTGATCGATCTGGAGCGCGTTTGCCATTTCGCCAAGGGGCGAGACATCTGCGTGATCGTGGACAACACACTGGCAACGCCGATCAATCAGCAGCCCCTCGCATTGGGTGCAACGCTTGTCATCCATAGCGCCACGAAATATCTGAGCGGCCATGGTGACGTACTTTGCGGGGCCGTAGCAGGCTCATCGCGTTGGATTAGAGTGATTGATCAGTTCCGGGGCATTACTGGGAGTTGTCTTGATCCTCACGCCGCGTGGCTGTTAATCAAGGGCATGAAGACTCTGGCCCTCCGGGTGGATCGACAGAACAAAAACGCCCTCGAGGTGGCTCGGTTCCTGGAGACCCGACCAGAAATCGCGCGGGTGTTTTATCCGGGCCTAGAAAGCCATCCGCAGTATCCTATTGCCAAGAAACAGATGAAGGGCTTTGGTGGGATGCTGAGCTTTGAACTCAAGGGGGATTATGCCTCCACAAAGCGATTTCTAGAGGATCTCGAGATTCCTCATCGAGCCGCAAATCTCGGATCCGTGGAGAGTCTGGTGGGCTCCCCTGCGACGACCTCTCATGTTGAGTGTACCGAGGATGAAAGGAAGGCCGCAGGCATCCCCGAGACACTCGTAAGATACTCAGCGGGTATCGAGAATTCACGAGATCTCATAGCCGATCTCTCCCGGGCATTGGATCGGCTGTAATGGGGAGGGTCGGGGTCGATTCAGATTCCTTGCAGCCCTTTCCTTCTGGGATCGGCCCCTTTGGAAAGAACGGTGAGTATCACTGGTTTGTTTCCGATGCTATGATCCATCGAAAACCGGTCCCCTGTAGGACGCAAGAGGTGGTACTTATGCAGACAAATGAGAAGAGGAGGCTGCCTCAATGAGCGAGTTCTACAAGTATCATGGTTTGGGGAATGACTACCTGGTCATTGATCCTGCCAAGTTGGACCTGAATCTATGTGCAGAATCGGTGAGGCTCATCTGCGATCGAAATTATGGCATTGGATCTGATGGTATTCTTCACGGTCCGATCATGGCTGAAGATGGATCGATGGCTCTCAGAATTTTCAACTCCGATGGAAGCGAGGCAGAAAAGAGCGGGAATGGCGTGAGGATATTCGCCAGATACCTCGTTGAGGCCGGGTACGTGACGTCACCGGATTTTGCGTTAAACACCAAGGGAGGCCAGGTTTCCATTCATCTTGACGCTCCAGATGGCAGCCTCGTGACGGTTGGCATGGGGCGTTTGACTTTTGATGCGGAAGAGATCCCAGTTAAGGGACCGAAAAGAGAGGTCCTTCTCGAGCCCCTTGAGGTGAACGACCGAGTGATCAAGATCTGTGCGGTCTCCATCGGGAACCCCCACTGCGTTGTTGTCAGTGACGACATTGATCGGCGCCTTGCTTTGGAACTCGGTCCCCTGATTGAAGAGCATAGTCTTTTCCCCAACCGGACGAATGTCCAATTTATGAAGATCCTCGATCGCGAGAACATTCAGATCGAGATATGGGAACGCGGTGTCGGATACACGTTGGCTTCAGGAACCAGTAGTTGCGCTGCTGCTGGGGTTGCCTATAGGTTGGGATACTGCGACGGAAACATTCGGGTCCACATGCCCGGAGGAAAGCTGGAAATCTCGATATCGGCGGGATTTTCTGTGGAGATGCGAGGAACGGTTTCGGCGGTTTTCCAGGGAAACTTTGCTGAGGAAATGAAAAAGCAAATCTCGCGCTGACCCTTATGCCGCCGAAGGGGGGAACCTTTCTCCCTTCTTCCCCAGAGGCGCCCTGGGAAGAGGGAGTCTTCTAGGGTCCGGCAAATCCTCTCATAATATCATCAATCATCGAGAAAAGGGGGTCGTTTGCTGCTGCGGGACCCGCTTGGCTAGGCGTCGCTTCCAAAGGAACGCTAGGAGGTTGGCCGGACCTGAAAGCACGTATAATGCAAAGATGGCGAAGAGGGTGATTTCTGGTTCAGCGACGACGATGATAATGCAGAGGATGAGGATCACGAGGGCGCGAAATGGCTTTCTCCGAAATAGATCTAATCCCTTGATGCTAAAATATCGGACGTTGCTGACCATGAGAAAGGCGAGGACATACATCATCACCAGGATGGAGACCTTTTCGTGTGTAATCCAGAATCCGAGACGGTGTTGAAGGAGAACCGTTAGGGCGATCATGTAGGCGGCTGCCGGGATAGGAAGCCCCGTGAAGAACTTGGTATCGAGGGTAACCGTTTGCACATTGAATCTGGCGAGACGGAGCGCTCCACAGGCGATGAAAAGGAAAGCGGCGAGCCAGCCGATTCTCCCATAGGGTTTGAGGGCCCATGAATAAACCAGAAGGGCTGGAGCGAGGCCGAAAGAGATTAGGTCTGCGAGAGAATCGTACTCGATTCCAAACCGGCTATTGGCTCCAGATAATCGAGCAATCTTGCCGTCAAGTACATCAAAGATCCCGGCCGCCAGTATGGCAATTGAGGCGTGGACAAATCGATCGCTGAAGGTTGCCACTGTGGCGAAAAAGCCGCAGAAGAGGTTCCCCGAAGTGAAGAGATTCGGGAGAATGTAAACCCCCCGTAACCGTCTGTGTTTCCGCGTCCTTTGGTTCATGGAATTTTCCCCAGTATGGACTCTCCTCCCCTAACTCTGTCACCTGGTTTGGCAACGGTTTCGATCCCTTCGGGTAGGTAAACGTCCAGTCTCGAGCCGAAGCGAATCATCCCGAGCACTTGGCCCTTCTCAAGGAGGTCCCCCTTGTCTGGGTAACAGACAATCCTCCTGGCGATCCAACCGGCAATTTGGACGAACAGGATATCGAGTCCGTCTTTTCGTCGGATGACCATCGCGTTCTGTTCGTTTTCTATGGACGACTTATCCGTGTTGGCTAAATGAAACTTCCCCGGGTTGTATCTTTTCTCTGCCAGGACTCCGGAGATAGGAGCTCGATTTATGTGCACGTCGAAGAGTGACATGAAGATACTGATCCTTGTCGTTTCTTTCTTGAGGAATTGCCCCTCCCCCAATTTGTCGACCTGGAGAACCCGGCCGTCGGCCGGTGAGACGACCACCGAATCGGATATCGGGATTTCTCTCCTCGGATTCCGAAAAAAATAGATCGCAAATAGCGTGAGTAAGAGTAGCAGAGCAAAGATATAGGGCCAGGCAACCCAAACTGACACCAATGTTGCCAGCATGAGCGGGATGATAAACGGAAGGCCCTCAATCGCAATCGGAAAATTCTTGGTCATCGCCATGAATCCCAGAGGTCCACGCCCAATTCTCTTATACTCGCTTTTGGTCGAAAGTTCAAACGAAATCGTTATCCTGCGGTTTGGTGATTACGACCTCAGATGGGGTTGAGTTTCTAGCAGATCGGCCTTGTTTTTCTACAAATGGACGCGCTTTCGGCTCGAATTCCTGGGCTCAACCTCGAGCGCGGTGGGTGACCAGGATTTTTTGCATTTCGTCCTTACACATCAGTTTCCTTTTTTTGATCCTTTTGATTTCCAACTCATCCTGAGGGGTCAAATAGGGTTTGGTTTCGAGCTGCTGAAGTTCATCCTCCAAGGCTGCGTGCTTGGCTTTCATGGTTCGAAACGTCTCGTTCTCCTCAAGTAGTTTTCTCACAAGGTCATTTTCCCTTTCGACCATTGGCATTAACCCCCTGTGTGGTCTTTTTTGCTCTTTCTTCATACTTTATCTCTGCCTCTGACCGTCGGATATAATGGGGTACAAAACTCACTATGTCCAGTCTCTCCCCCTTTGCGATGAGCTCTAACCCCATTTGGGCTACGACCGCTCCGCGGACATAGCTGAATTCCGGGGCCACAAACGAGGCCCGTCGACCGAGTTTTCTTTTCAAGAAGCCCCCATATAACTCGACACCGTCACCCAGGAAGGCTACAGGACCATGAATCTGCTCCACGAGGGCCTGGGGTGAGGTCACCATATCGGGTGTGAGCCTTTTGAGTTGGCGCGATCCGTCAGCCCTGAAGAGAGCGGCATAGACCTCTTTCTTCCGAGCGTCGAGGATGGGACATATTTTGTAGGGACAATTGAAAAGATTCTGAGCCAACGCCTTGAGTGTCGAGACACCGACCACGGGCTGACCCGTTGCAAAGGCGAGGCCCTTGACCGTGCTGACCCCAATCCGCAACCCCGTGAAGGAGCCGGGTCCGAGTGCGATAGAGAACCCGTCGATCTCCTCCAGACTCACTCTTGTATCGCTCAGAAGACGATCGATCGAGGTCATGAGCCGTTCGGAGTGGGTAACTGGGATATTGAGAGAGTATTCTCCCAAGATACGATCGGCATCAACGAGCCCGACGCTACCGAAAATGGTGGCCGTGTTAATTCCGAGAACTTTCATGCAGAGGGCTGAGGCTTCATTCGATTCTCAAGGTCACCTGAAGAGTTTTTCCACGTCGTTATAGGATACCCAAATAATTAAGAGGACGAGAATTCCGAAACCTATCTTGTAGGCCAGTTCTTGTTTCTTCGCACTCACAGGTTTTCCAATCACCTTCTCGATGAAAAGAAAGGCCAGGTGTCCCCCGTCGAGAACGGGGATAGGAAGAACGTTCAAGATGGCCAGCTGTAGACTCAGAATGGCAACAAAATGCAGCAGCGCAATGATGCCAGATTGAGCCGCCTGGCCAGCAAATCTCACAATCGTAATCGGGCCTCCCAGGTGGCGGATCGAAAACTTTCCTGTAACGAGTTTTCCAAGAATTGAGAAGGTTAATCCTGTCCACCTGACTACCTCCTGGCTTCCCTTTTTGAGAGCTGGGAGCATGGCGTAGCGCCTTTCCACCATTTCCACATTCACGAACCCAGGGGTAAAACTAATCCCCACCTCCCCGCTTTCCTTTTCAGGATTGTAAATCGGCGTTATCCGGAATGAGAGGGTTTCCTCCCCCCGACGAATCTCAAATGCCAGTTCCTCGCCAGGGTTTTCTTTGATCAATCGCAACATCTCTTGATAGTCCTGATCAGGCGCACCGTTGATCGATACAATAAAATCACCCTGCCGCATACCGCCCTCGTGGGCCGGTTTTCCCTCGATGACTGCGGCGATGACCATTTTGGGGATGTCGGGTTCGAGTCCGATATGTCCGGCTCCAGTGTTCGCATCCGCTTCGGCAACCAGCCGATGGGCTATGAGCTGTCCATTCCGCTCAACCGCTATGGTCATCTCCTCATTTGGACGGGTGAGGACCCCAGTGATGAGGGATTCCCAATTCTCAAGGGGGGCCTCATTGAGAGAGACGAGAAGATCGCCCGGCAAGAAACCTGCCCTTTCGGCAGGAGAGTTGGGTTCCACCCATCCGACAACTGGCGTCGCAGAGAGATAGCTCGGTTGCTGAACCCCGATCATGAATATGAGGGGCCAGACGAGCAAGGTGAGGAGAAGATTCATCAAGGGTCCTGTTAGAACGATTGCCGTCCGCCTCAAAACAGACTGGTCGCTAAAGGATCGCCTCTTTTCGGCCTCTGGCACCTCTTCTTCAGGAGATTCACCCAAGAGCTTCACGTACCCTCCCAGGGGTACAAGGGCGATCTGGTATTCCGTCTCGCCCCAATTCCAGCCAATGAGTTTTTTGCCAAACCCCAGGGAAAACTTGAGAACGCCAACACCCAGCCATTTGGCGACAAGAAAATGGCCCAACTCGTGGATGAAAACGAGAACTCCCAGGACAATAATTCCTACAGCGATGCTGAACACAGACATTTTCTCATTCCCTTCGTTTCACCCTATAACTCTACCCTAAAAGAACCCGTAATTCCATGCTCTCCTGATCGGCCTTGGTTTCAAGTCGGCCTGCCTGTCGAGTTGGCGAGGCAACCGGATTGGCATCATACCCTTTTTTCGACCTTCGAGCAACTCGGTGCCTATCGGTCCCGCTCCAGGAATTCCCTCGCCGTTTCCCTCGCCCAATGATCGGCCTTGAGCACGTCATCAACGGTTTGAACGGACTGAATTTTGTGGGCATCCATGGTGGCTTCAACGATCCTAGGGATCTCTATGAATTTCAGGGCTCCTCTAAGATAGGCATTGACGGCCAGTTCATTGGCGGCATTGAGGACTGCTGGCATCGTTTCTCCAATGGTTATCGCGTGGGTTGCCAATTCCAAGGCTGGAAACCGGGACCGGTCTGGTCGGAAGAAGGTCAGCTCACCGATCTCACACAGATCGAGAGGTGGGAGTTGGAGCGTTAGTCTTTCGGGGTAAGAGAGGGCATAGGAGATGGGAATCCGCATGTCTGTAATTCCCATTTGGGCTACGATCGATCCGTCGGTGTACTCGACCATTGAGTGGACGACACTCTGGGGATGAATCTGAACATCGATTCTTTCAACGGGAATATTGAATAGCCAGTGTGCTTCGATGATCTCAAGGCCCTTGTTCATCAAGGTAGCCGAATCGATGGTCACCTTTTTCCCCATCTCCCAGCGCGGGTGCCTCAGGGCCTCTTGGGGGGTCACATTTTCGAGTTTCTCCATCGGATAGTGGAGAAAGGGCCCTCCAGAGGCTGTTAGGATGATACGGTGAACGTCTTCTCTATGGTGGCCGACCATGGATTGGAAAATGGCGCAGTGCTCGCTGTCGATGGGAAGAATGTCTACGCCCATCCTCCTTGCTTCCTCCATCACGATTTTGCCGCCCATGACCAGGGACTCTTTGTTGGCCAGAGCGATGTTTTTTTTGGCCTTGACCGCGGAGAGTGTGGGGACCAGGCCGACGGCACCGACGAGCGCTGAAATGACCATATCGACCTCATCCAAGGTGGCGACCTGGATCAATCCCTCAATACCATGAACAATTTCTGGAGGAGCGGACAGCTGATTGGCAAGCTTTTGGGCGAGGGCTTCGGAAAAAACGGAAACGGTATGGGGCCTAAACTGTTCGATTTGCTCCTTCAGTAAGTCAATATTTCTCCCTGCTCCGAGAGCAACGATCTGGAATCGCTCGCTGAAGCTTTCGGCAATGTCGAGTGTTTGGACACCAATGGAACCGGTGGACCCCAAGACAGCCAATCTCTTCATCCCCTTGCCCTCGTTTTTATATGCGTTAAAACGGTCGTGTCAGCTCAGGCTTTGGTCAATCCATTCGCTGTATTCCGCTATGGTCGTCTTTCCCTTCTTCCAATACGGGAATTAAAGAAGCTGTGGGGCGAGGCCCCGATCTATCCGCTGAACCATCGTAAGTAGTAATAGAGAAAGGGGGCCGAAAAGAGAAAGCTGTCTAATCTGTCGAGGACGCCCCCATGTCCCGGAATCAACCGGCTTGAGTCTTTGACATGCACCGACCTTTTGATCAATGACTCGCCGAAGTCTCCGAGTTGTCCGAGAGTCATGATGAAAAAACCCAATAGGACCGCGTGGCTCCATGAGAGTCCTGGGAGCATAAATCTCCGGAGGAGCAAAGCTGCAGCGATCGATCCTGCGAGTCCACCCAGCAGGCCTTCGAAGGTCTTCTTCGGGCTTATCTTGGAGTAGAGTTTGTGTTTTCCGATCAGTATTCCCGTAAAATAGGCCAGCGTATCTCCGCACCAGACGGTAAAGAGGAGGAAAAAAACCCATCGAATTCCCTCTGGCTGCTTTCCTAAGAGGACAATATGAGAAAGGAGGAAACTTACATAGATGACTCCGAGGAGGGTCACGGCCATCTGAGAAATTATGGTGTCGATATTTCGAGGCTGGGCAACAAAGAGAATAAAGACGATGACAACGCCCAAAGCCGTGAGGGCAAGGACGGTCTCTTCCTGGCCGAAGTGAGCGCCGAGGGGCAACAGAAGACCGAGGCCGATTCCAATGGCCGTCTCCCGTGGCTGCTTCTCGGAAAAGGTGAGCCTGTAGAATTCAAATAGACCCTGGCTTGTGGCGGCTAAAATGAGAAGGAGAAGTCCGATATTCTGACCGAAGGCGATGAGAAGAACAACAAGAGGGACGCCCACAAGGGCTGTCAAGAC
>WVXP01000123.1:12745-16183 GCA_011773445.1 Pseudomonadota bacterium
AGATCAACTGCTCGCTTGTGAGACCGAATCGTCTCTCCCGAGACTGGTAGTCCAGAATTGCTTCAATGAGTTCCTTTTTCCCGAAATCAGGCCAAAGCGTCTCTGTGACATAAATCTCCGTATAGGCCATCTGCCAGAGCATGAAATTACTGATCCGATACTCTCCACTCGTACGGATGAGAAGATCCGGATCGGGGAGGTCTTTGGTCCACAGATAGGACTCAAATGAATCGACGGTTACCTCTTCCCGGGCAATTTTCTTCTTATAGAGGTTGGCGATAATCGATTGGACGGCATGAACGATCTCCGCTCGCGCCCCATAGCTGATGGCTAGGGTAAGGGTCATGCCCTGACAATGGCTCGTTTCCTGCATAACACCGAGCAGTTTTTCATACACCCTAGGCGGGAGGGTTTTCAGCTCGCCGATGGCATTGAGACGGATCTCGTTCTCCAGCATCTCCTGCAGCTCATCAATGAGGTATTTATAGAGGAGGTCCATCAGCGCGTTGACCTCGTCTTTTGGGCGTTTCCAGTTTTCCATCGAAAACGCATAGAGGGTCAGGTATTTGATGCCTATCTCCCGAGATGCCGTCACAACGGCCCGAACCGCATCGACACCCTTGATGTGACCGTTGATTCGTCTGAGAGATTTTCTTTTGGCCCAGCGGCCATTGCCGTCCATGATGATGGCAACGTGACGCGGAATTCCACCCGGATCCAGGCCCTCAATCTTTAAACTCGCCATGACGTCGTTACTTCCTAGCGACAAGAAATCGACAAAAAATAGAGAATCTCTAAAAGCCGAAAATAACACACCAAATCGTGTTTTTCAAGACACACACAGATGCAGTCTCCTTTTTGAGTCGCCGTCTGTCCTAGGCGGGTTTTCCTAAAGTGACCCTCTGATTCCCATTTTTGCGATTGGCGAAAAAAATTAGGTCCGTCCTGAGACGGACCTAATACCGTAGGTTCTGTTCATCATCGCGGGATGTACTCTGTTTCAGACCTCTAAGATCTCTCTCTCCTTCTCTTCGAGGATTTCATCCATCTTTTTGATGAACTCATTGGTGAGTTCCTGAATCTCTTCCAGGCCTTTATGGAGCTCATCCTCAGATATGGCTTTCTCTTTCTCTAAAGCTCTGTACGAATCATTGGCTTCCCGGCGAATGTTCCGGATGGCAACTTTCCCCTCCTCACCTTTCTTTCGGACCAGTTTCACGAGTTCCTTTCTTCTCTCCTCAGTTAGCTTCGGAATGGTGATCCGAATGATCTTACCGTCATTGATGGGTGTGACCCCGAGCTCCGACTTGAGAATCGCTTTTTCTATCTCCCCGATGATACTGATGTCCCATGGCTTGATCGTGACGAGGCGGCTCTCGGGGATTGCCATGGTGGCCACTTGGTTGAGGGGTGTCGGGGTGCCGTAGTACTCCACCCGGATGCCATCGAAAATGGCGAGAGATGCCCTTCCCGTTCGGATTTTGTTGAGATCGCTTTGAATTGCGGCCAATGTTTTGGTCATCTTGTCGCTGAATTCTTTCAACGCATCGTCGCCCACGATTTCATCCCCTAATGAGGGTTCCCACCTTTTCACCGAGGAGGGCCTTTTTGATATTATCCCTGGTGGTCAGGTCAAAGACGATAATGGGCAGCCCATTGTCCATGCACAGCGAAATGGCGGTTGAGTCCATGACTTTCAAATTTCGCTTCAGGACTTCGATGTAGGTGAGCTCATCGAATTTTCGCGCCCCCCCATTTTTGACTGGGTCCGCATCATAAACGCCATCGACCTTCGTTCCCTTCAGAATCACCTCGGCACGGATCTCAGCTGCCCGGAGGGAGGCTGCCGTATCGGTCGTGAAATAGGGGTTTCCAGTTCCGGCAGCAAAAATCACGACCCGGCCTTTTTCGAGATGCCGGATGGCCCGTCTCCGGATAAAGGACTCGGCCACTTCCTCCATCTTGATGGCCGACTGAACACGCGTTGCAATGCCTCTCTTTTCCAGAATATCTTGGAGGGCCAGGCTATTGATGACCGTAGCGAGCATCCCCATGTAATCTGCCGCAGCCCGATCGATCCCTGCAACACTGGCCGGAACGCCCCGAAAGATGTTCCCCCCGCCGACCATCATGGCGAGCTCGACTCCCAGGTTCTTGACCTCCTTAACCTCCTCGGCGAGGTTTTGGATCACATCAAGGCTAATTCCAGACTGACCTTCTGCCGCCAGTGCCTCCCCACTAATTTTCAGTAGAACTCTCTTGTATGCAGTCTTTCCCAATGGCTCTATTCGCTATCCAGGGCTTCGCCGACCTGATACCGAGTAAATCTTCTGATGGCAATGTTCTCCCCTATCTTTGAAATCACTGTGTTGAGAACTTCCTGAACGGTCATGTCAGGATCTTTGATAAAAGGCTGATCGAGAAGGCATACCTCGGAAAAAAACTTCTCCAAACGGCCCTCCACGATTCGATCGATGACCTTTTCGGGTTTGCCAGAATCGATCGCCTGAGTCCGAAGGATCTGTCTCTCCTTTTCTATCACCTCCTCAGGGACCTTGCCTCGATCCAGATAGAGGGGGTTTGAGGCGGCTATCTGCATGGCCGTATCCTTGAGGAGGCCTTGAAACTCATCGGTCTTGGTAACAAAATCCGTCTCACAGTTGAGTTCAACGAGCACGCCGATCTTCCCGCCGGCGTGGATATAGGATCCCACCAGACCCTCTTTGGTGACCCTACCCGATTTCTTAGCCGCTTTGGCCAGCCCCTTTTTTCTCAGATGGTCGATAGCCTTTTCCAGGTTCCCCGCTGTTTCTTCCAAAGCCCTCTTGCAGTCCATAATACCCGCACCGGTTCGCTGTCGCAGTTCCTTCACGAGATTTCCGTCGATCATGTGTTACTCTCCTGTTCATTTTCTTTCGGGCGATCTGAAAGGGCAGTTTCTTCTTCATCTCCACGCTGTGTGGTCTCAGTCTCGGCCGCGGGTGGGGTTGCCTCTTCCTCAGATACGGTCTCTGTGGACGGCATCAGTTCAACGTCAGACGGAGCAGACGGAATTGGCGCTTCCTGTCCTTCAGCAAGTGGCGGCGCCTCTTCCTCCATCTGTTGCTGAAGTTGTTTTTCGTACTCCTGCCGCCCTTCGATGACGGCATCGGCGATTCTAGAGGAGAGCAGACGAATGGCCCGGATTGCGTCGTCATTTCCTGGAATGGGGTAGGTGATGTCGTGAGGATTGCAATTGGTGTCCACAACGCCGACGGAGGGAATCCCCAACTTTTTGGTCTCATTGACGGCGATCTTCTCTCTCTTCACATCGATGATGAAAACAGCTCCTGGAAGGCGATCCATCGCCTTTATCCCTCCAAGGGATTTTTCAAGGCGGTTTCTCTCTTTTTCCAGTTGCATAATCTCTTTCTTGGGGAGGAGATCGAATATCTCCTC
>WVXP01000123.1:16277-16647 GCA_011773445.1 Pseudomonadota bacterium
TGCAAATCGATGATGTAGATGCCATCACGGGCACCGAAGATATACGGTTTCATTTTCGGGTCCCACCGCTTGGTTTCGTGTCCAAAGTGGACGCCCGACTCTAGAAGTTCCTTCATTGTTACGTTGACCATCTTACCTCCGATTATCTCCTCTCTATTGGATTCTGAAAAATAGTGAATGCGTTTTTTTTGCAACGAGTTACGCCATGGGTTTGAACTCCTTCTGGTAACACAAAGCACCTCTTTTTTCAAGAGCCGATGGGCGCAATTAAGAACGTATAGCCATGCCTCCCGAATTACTTTAGTACATCTTACTGCACAGAGCAAGCACTCGCAGGCCTTTTACCCTTGACCTCTTTATGAATCTCCGA
>WVXP01000123.1:16759-16926 GCA_011773445.1 Pseudomonadota bacterium
TATGGGAGAGAGCTACTGGAAATATATGGGCATTCTTTTGCTGGAGGCCTGAACGAGGTCATCCTGACATTTTGACGAATTCCGAGATATTGCCTTCCAGAAAGTACTTTCTGGTTTTCCCACATATCAGAGGTGCTTACCAACAGCTTGATCGGTTCTCGAGAGAG
>WVXP01000123.1:16965-21834 GCA_011773445.1 Pseudomonadota bacterium
GTCAGACATTTTTCCAGGAATTCGTAGGCCTTCCAGGGGTCTACATCTTCGCCACAGGTGAATAGATCGACTGCCGCATAATCGTATTCCGGCCAGGTATGAATAGCCAGATGGGATTCTGCAATGACCACGACACCACTCACACCGTGGGGGTTGAATCGATGGAAAACACTCTCCACGATGGTGGCTCCGCTGACAACGGCCGCCTCGTCCATCAGGTTCTTGATCTTCCCCACGTCGTTGAGGATGCCATGGCCACATCCATAAAACTCGATCAACAGATGAAACCCCAATGCCCTCATCGTTCATACCTCCTTTCTTCGGATTTTGCCTCCTTTCAAAAGGCAGGAGGGGTCGTAATCCAGAGTATCACTGCGTCAGTCGATCCCGCATTTTTGATAAAGTGGTCACGATCTGCTGTGAAATAGAAGCAGGCCCCTTCCCTGGCTTTATGAGCCTTCTTGCCAAAATGGACGGCAACACTCCCTTTCAGCACATAGCCAAGCTCATCACCTGGATGAGCCTCTTCCATTACCGTGCATTCATTGGGTCCAAGGGTCAGGATGACCGGTTCCATCAACCGGTTCGTCGATCCGGGGACGAGAAGAGAAAAGCCTTTGACCCCGTTTCTCTTTTGCAGATCCACGCGATCTTTGATGCGATAAACGATTCTTTCTTTTTCGATCTCCTCAAAGAAATCAGAGATCTTCATTCCCAGGGCGTCGAGAATCTGTAGAAGGCTGTCCAGAGAGATAGATGTCAAATCACGTTCGACCTGAGAAATAAAACCTTTTGTCAGTCCCGCCCTTTCGGCTAGTTCCTCCTGAGTCAGCTCGCTCTGCTGCCTCAGGCTTCGAATCTTCGAACCGATCTTCATGGAGGAAGTTTATTTAAAGCATTTTCAGAGTTTAATAAAATAAACTGCGAAATTATAATGTTTTGCTTTTTTTGTCAAGATTTAATTTTTTGTGGAGTTTCCTCAAAAACAAGGCATGTACCTATGCAAGTAGTCGGAATTAATATCTATTCCCTCATTACGCAAATACCCGACTCCCTTTTCGCTTTTCCCAAACGTTTTTTGATAAATCTAAGGCTCGCTTCAGGCGCCTTCAAAACTCGCCCTTCGGGCTCAGACNNCTCAAAGGGGTCTGGGCTATCTGCTTATAAGATGGATCAAAAAAGCCAGGAAACTCCGGTTAATTTTTTGGAGTTTCCTCAGTTTTGAGGACGCTCATTTCCCTGAGGGCCGTTTGCGGTGGAAGGGTATCAGTATTCCTCGGGCCGTTGTCCAAATCTCCTTTCCCGGCTTTTGTCTGATGAAAGTGGAAAAGGAGCGCTCTTCGCTGCTCACAGGCTTCTCTGGGTGCCGTCAGTTGTCGGTTGTCAGTGGTCAGCTGTAACGATCAATTCACGTCATTCGATTGAAAATCAAGTTCCCTGGGCCCATTACTCGAATAGCCGTGGATGCGCAAATCTTAGTCATTATGCAACGAACCACGGACGACGGACCACGAGTAAGGCGAGACCAACGGCGCGAAGGGATATGAGGGTCCTATCAAAAGATTCAAAATCTCATGAAACATCAGAAGGTTACAAACTTCTTGCTTTGAAAAGTCAGGAAACTCTACCTAATCTTCTGGAGTTTCACGGCCCTTCTCACCTCCGGTTGAGATCTGCGGACGGGAGGCCGTGCCTTTACTGAGAAACATTCTTTTGTTATTTTTTACGATGTTAAAAGGTCAGTCTAACCGGAAGAGAACGGCGATGGATCGGATTGTAATTCGCGGTGCACGGGAGCACAACCTCAAGAACATCGATCTCGAAATGCCTCGAGAAAAACTAATCGTGATTACTGGACTGAGCGGGTCGGGAAAATCCTCTCTCGCCTTTGACACCCTCTATGCGGAGGGGCAACGGCGGTACGTGGAATCATTGTCTGCATATGCCAGGCAGTTTCTGGAGAAGATGGAGAAGCCGAATGTCGAATCCATCGAAGGACTTTCTCCCGCCATATCGATAGAGCAGAGGGGAATTAGCAGAAATCCTCGGTCCACGGTGGGTACGATTACCGAGATCTACGACTACCTTCGTTTGCTCTTTGCCCGGGTCGGAAAGCCATATTGCCCCCAGTGTGGAAAAGAGATATCTTCCCAGACGATACAGCAGATCGTCGACCATCTGATGGCTCTCCCGAAAGGAACGCGGATCAGCCTCTTCTCTCCTATCATTAGGGGCAAGAAAGGTGAGTACCGGAAAGAATTGGAGGAGCTTCGGCGGGAAGGCTTTGTTCGGGTCAAAGTCGATGGGACCCTTAGAGATTTGGAGGAGCCGATTCATCTCGACCGGCACAAAAAGCATACGATTGACGTGAGCATCGACCGACTCGTCATCAGAGAAAATCTGGAAAAGAGACTGGCTGACTCACTGGAACTCGCGTCCAGAATGGCCAGGGGCGTGATCCGGGCGGAAATCGATGACGAACGGGAGATGGTATTCAGTGAAAAGGCCGCCTGTATTGACTGTGGGATCAGCTATCCGGATATTGCCCCGAGGATGTTTTCCTTTAACAGCCCCTATGGGGCCTGCCCAGAGTGTGGTGGTCTCGGAATTACGACGGGTGGACTGATCTATGGAATTAGCGAGGATGGTACGGTCATTTTTGAGGGGGCCGACGACCTTGAGCGAGGCGATTCGAATGGAGCGCCCTGTCCGTCCTGTGGGGGCTCGAGGCTTCGGCAAGAGAGTCTATCGGTAAAAGTCAACGGATTCTCGATTGGGGATGTGGTCAAGATGTCCATCGGCCAAGGCCTCGATTTTCTCCAGAATCTCAAAATGAATGTGAGAGACCGACAAATTGCGGTGCCGATCCTTAAGGAAATCATCGAGCGGCTCTACTTTATGGTCGATGTCGGGTTGGACTACCTCACCATCGACCGAAGGGCGGTCACCCTCTCAGCCGGTGAAGGACAGCGGATCCGTCTGGCCACCCAGATCGGCTCGAGTCTTGTGGGTGTCATGTACGTTCTCGACGAGCCGAGCATCGGACTTCACCAGAGGGATAACCTCCGACTCCTCAAAAACCTCCATCGACTGAGGGATATGGGGAACACCGTCATCGTCGTGGAACATGACGAGTCGACGATTCTTGCAGCAGACCACCTCGTGGACATGGGACCTGGGGCAGGTGTCCACGGAGGTCGTATCATTTTCTCAGGGAATCCCTCGGAAATCATCGGGGCAGGTGACTCTCTGACAGGGCGGTATCTCTCTGGAGACCTGGCCATCCCTGTTCCCAGGAAGCGCCGGTCCTTGAAGAAAGAGCAGCTTATGTTGAGAGGGGTCAGAACAAACAACCTGAAGGATGTCGACGTGGCGATTCCTCTGGGACTCTTCGTCTGTGTGACAGGGGTTTCAGGCTCTGGCAAGAGTAGTTTAGTCGTAGATACGCTCTTTCGTGTTCTTTCGAAACAGCTCTACCGTTCAAAAGCTAGGGTTGACACGATCCGGTCAGTGGACGGACTCTCCCACATCGACAAGGTGATCAATATCGATCAAATGCCCATCGGCAGGACGCCACGGTCGAACGGTGCGACCTACACGGGCGTCTTCAGCATGATTCGCGATCTCTTCGCGCAGATTCCAGAGGCCAGAATTCGCGGGTACAAACCGGGAAGGTTCAGTTTTAATGTCAAAGGAGGGCGATGCGAGGCGTGCCGGGGCGACGGGGTGATCAAGGTGGAGATGCATTTTCTGCCGAATGTTTATGTGACCTGTGAGATTTGTGGAGGCAAGCGGTACAACCGGGAGACTCTGGAAATCCAATACAGGGGTAAGAATATCCATGATGTCCTCGACATGACCGTGGCACAGGCCCTCTCGTTCTTTGAGAATATTCCAGCCATCAAGAACAAGCTGCAGACCCTTCAAGATGTGGGGTTGGATTATATCAAACTGGGACAATCGGCCACGACCTTTTCTGGAGGTGAAGCGCAACGGATCAAGCTTTCGAGAGAGCTAAGTAAGAAGAGCACTGGCAAGACCTTTTACATTCTCGANNACTCCTCGACGTGATCAACCGTCTGGTTGATGCAGGCAACGGGGTCGTTGTGATCGAACACAACCTTGAGGTCATCAAATCGGCAGATTATATCATCGATCTAGGCCCTGAGGGCGGAGACCACGGTGGCGAGGTTATCGCAACGGGTGCCCCCGAGGAGATTGCCTCGAATCCCCGTTCCTATACCGGCCAATACCTCAAGCCAATTCTTGCCAAGGCAGTTCGGATATAGGGAGAGAATGACTGGTCGATACGGGAAAGGGGTTGAATAAATTGACTTTTCTGAGAAATGCTGATAGAAACAATCCATTGCGTTGATCTCTCGTCGCCCGAGGCAGAGCGTCTTTCGTAGATGAAAAACAGGGGGAGGGTATTCTATGAGCCCTAAGACCGCAAAATCGAGCACAGGCCTCGATGAGAACGTGGCCGGTTTTCTGAGTTACCTCCTGGGATTTATCACAGGGTTTGTTTTTTATTGGAACGAGGAGAAAAGCGAGTTTGTTAGATTTCACGCCCTTCAGTCGATCATAACTTTCATCCCTGTTGCACTCATTCTATGGATTTTCGGGTGGGTGCCGGTGTTTGGGATGTTGCTAAAGGTACTTGCCGCCATGCTATGGGTCTTTTTGATGGTCCGTGCATACTCGGGTCAGGCCTGTAAGGTTCCATTGGTCGGAAATATTGCGGAGGACGTTGCCAAAAAATGGGCCAAAAATCAGGCTGCCGAAAAGCCCGAAAAGTCCTAAGGTGTGGAGGAAGGGTGGCCGAGTGGTTTAAGGCGGCGGTCTTGAAAACCGCTTCCCGAAAGGGAC
>WVXP01000077.1:0-9543 GCA_011773445.1 Pseudomonadota bacterium
AGAGAAACCAGGGTGGCCCCTTCGGATCCCTTCAGGATCTGCTCGAGCGGGTTCCCATCCCCGAGGGAGACGGAACACTCCTCATCAAGTCAGGTGCCTTGGATTGCCTTGAGCCCAGCATGAGTCGTTCACAAATCATGTGGACCTTTCTTGCCCATGTGCGAAGCCACTCCACTGTGGTCCAAAAGCAGGGCACCACGGGCCATCTCTTTGCCTTTCATGGTACAGACTATCCCGCACCTCCCCTGAAGGATNNGGGGTTTCTCATTAGCACCCATCCCCTGACCCTCTACGAACCGAGGCTCAGGGGGCTCCAGTACATCCCGGCAAAAGACATGGAGAAACACCTTGGAAAAGACGTCACCATGGTCGGCTGGTGCATCACGAGCCGAACCGTGATCACCACCCATGAGGAGCTGATGGAGTTTGTCTCCTTCGAGGATACAACCGCCATCTTCGAGACCAATATCTTTCCCCAGGCCTTCCGCCGCTATGCCCACCTCATCGACCTCAACGAGCCCTTTGTGCTGAGGGGCCGGGTCACCGACGACCATGGCTGCGTCACCCTGAATGTGAGCCATGTGGATACACGGCTCTTCTATAAGATCTCAACGTCCAAAAAACCCAGGGTCTTAGACCTCAACACCGAGATGGAAGTGGCATGAGACCGTCGTTGGCTCACTTCGTCAGCTCAGCTTTGATCCCCAGCCTCGTGACAAGTTGATAACCCCGAGCTCTTGAGAACTGCCTTTACAAAGACCCTGATTACCCTATACGTGCCGGTCAATCCTGATTTCAAACCAGAGGACTCGGGGGCTCGTTCACCCGTTTTTTGGAGACGCAGACACAATCCCATCCCCCACCCGCCCATCAGCGTCTACCCACTGGAGGCTGCTGTACTCCTACGAACGACAGCTTATCGACTACCCCCAAAATGTTGTGGCATGCACCCCCTTGACACACAAGCCCCTTCTCCCCTATACTCTCCCCATCAGAAAGCGACTTCCTACTCGCGGAGTGGAGAGTTTAGGGGACGTTGTTGAATTTGTTGAATTATTTCCGTGATGACCCGTTGAGGTTCTTGGAAGTCGACGAAGTAGAAACGCCGAGATGGCGCAGCATCCCTGCCACGGAAACCCCAAAACCCTAGACCAGGTCATGCATTCCTGGTGAATTCAGCATTGGATCATACCCACAAGGGTTGCTCAAAACGTGAGGGAGCATCAAGTCGTGCGTAGCGAAGTATAACCCCGTCTGGGTCTAATCATTTCCTCATCTCCTTGCATCGAAGCTGCACAGTTATTCAACAAATTCAACAACGCCCTTCTTTTCCGGTTGTTTAAATTATTACCGAGACATTACACTAGGTGAGATGGTTCATAATCGAGACACAGTCGAATCCTTGCGTATCCTTCCCTGTCTCTCGGGTCTGAGGGCTGATGAGCTTGACAGCGTGGTTCAACTCTCACACACAAAAAAGATCCAAAAAGACACCGTCCTATTTCAGGAATCAGAGGCAGNNGAGGGCAGAGAACTCGTCGTCAAAATCTTGGGTCCAGGCGATCACTTCTGCTGTGCACCGCTGTACGCAGGAGATATATACTTCGTCAGCGCGGTGGCCGTGGAGAATTCATCTGTCATGATCATCCCTTCGGCTGAATTCAAAGATCTCATCCGCAAGTCGGTCGGTGAAATAGGCTTCAGGATCGTGACGAGTCTCTGTAATCGAGTCCGATACCTCTCCAAGCTCCTGGAAGACCTTACGTTCAAGGATGTTGACCAGAGGCTCATCATAACGCTCCTGCGGCTAGCAGAGGAAAAGTCTCCCGAGGAAAACCTCGTTTCCCTCTCATTAACACATAATGCTCTCGCATCGATGATCGGCACGGTGAGG
The DNA here is from genome assembly GCA_011773445.1 of Pseudomonadota bacterium. Classification (GTDB taxonomy): domain Bacteria; phylum Desulfobacterota; class BSN033; order WVXP01; family WVXP01; genus WVXP01. The sequence goes on from WVXP01000077.1 coordinate 1,895, forward strand.
GAGGTTGTTTCACGATCGATGTCAAAGTTGAAAAGAGAGGGCGGAATCTCGGAAAGCGCGATAAGAGGATTCAGAGTAGACAAACGGGTTCTATCGGAGTTGCTGGGCGGACGATACCACGGTCTGAAGTGATCGATGTCCGGACCCCGGGTGACCCTCACCATCGAATCCGGGAAACGAATGCTTGGTGACTCAGGTCACTGCAATCCAATTTTCCATATTTTAGAGTTCAAGACAGGGGACCGAAATCCACCGCCTAAGTTTGGAACATCCGTGTAACCTAATAACCTACGTGAGCGGGGCCGGAGGACAATGAAAGAGAGAAGGACCAACAGCGCGGAGAGAATTCACGGAAAAGGAAAAAAAAGCAAAGCGCTCGCCTTTTCTTTTATCCTTTGCACCCTCATCGCTGTGATGACAAGTGCGGTCTACGCGCAGGGGGTTCTTCTTCTCGCAAAGAAGGTATCCGGGGACCTGCCTTTGGATGTTACGGATAACATATGGGAAAGCGCTTCTCCGATGGAGATCCCGCTCTCACCTCAAATTGTAACCGTGCCGATGATCGATGAGTCCTCAATCACCAGGGCCCACGTCAGCGCAATCCATAATTCCAAAGACATCGCTTTCCTCATCGAGTGGGAGGACAAGACAAAGGATGAAGACCTCGACCTCGACAGATTCACCGATGCCGTTGCATTGGAATTTCCATCGTTATCGGACCAGGCGAAACCCAACTTTGCCATGGGAGACAGAGAAGGCCCTGTAAACATCTGGTATTGGAGTGCCGCACGGGACACATCGGGAAAGGGGCCCGGCCAGGAAGCCACCACAAACGAGACCGGAGAATATACGCCCAATTTTCAGACGGACGAAGATCATCTGTTTATCGATGAATTCCAACCGGGTGTTCTCGCAGGGAATCCCGTCTCTCGGCCTCGGTTGTCGCCTGTCGAAAATATTGTGGCTCAAGGATTCGGAAGTGCCACGAACATGGATCGATCGAGGAGTCAAAAGATCGATGGCACAGGACGATGGGAAGCAAACAAGTGGAAGGTCGTGCTCAAAAGGCAACTCCTATCCGAAAGCGAACTCGATGCCGATTTTAGAGAAGGAGAGGCGACTCCGATATCCCTTGCGGTATGGAACGGTTCAGAAGGCCACGCAGGGGGGAAAAAGGTCTTCTCCACATGGTACTATGTCGGCATTGAAACTGAAGAGAGGGGACAGGCCTACTTCTCGGCGTGGGAGGCCTCCAAAAGAATAGCCCTCACCCCGGACCTCGATCCGAATCAACTGGCAGATGCGGGAAAGGAAATATTCAAGAATGCGGGGTGTGGCTTATGCCACAGTGTCACAGGGGAAACCCTCACGGGGCCTGACCTCTCGAGAATAGGCGCCGAAAGCGACGTGGAAACCATGGCCTTGTTCCTCTACTCTGGAACCGATGTCATGCCACCGGCGAATAACCCCCCCGCCAAACTGACGGATGCTGAGATAACGGCGGTTATCGCCTATCTGGAGAGTCTCGGAGGCAGACCGAAGGTGAGAATTGGAGACATCGAACCGCCCGAGTAGAAAGGATCACGAGGCCCATAAAGGAGAACCGATGGTAGAGCAGAGAGGGGTATGCCTGCTGCAAATGTCGGCCTCGCCATTCTGATTGGTGCCTGCTTCACGACGCGGTTCAGCTGGTCAGTTCAAGAAAGCCATGCCGGGCTGGGCGATGAACTCGGTGATGAAGAGATTGGAATGTTGTCATGTACACCTATTCCAGGGCCGGCGTGAAAACGAGAACATGAGAATAGGAGAAATCGAGAATGGAGAGGCATTATTCAAAGGGCGAAGGAAATGGCCCCATGATCGCCTTTCTGAGAAGTCGGGTGTACGAACTCCTGGCTTACGGCTTCGCGGAACCCTCTCCGCCCTTCTTGGAATTCGTGAGCGGTGGTGATTTTCTAAAAACGATCATGGATGCCTTGGCCTGGTATCCGATACGCGGAGAAACGGATTTTCGCCCCCTCCACGAAGCGGCCGGAGACGTGGTTGGCGTCGATCTTGAGACGGTCAGATCCTGGTACGAGGAACTCGTTTCACCACGACAAAATCTGCTCTATGAATGCAACTATCATCCCTCCTTTAGCACGTTCGAAGAGATGGCCGATATCGCAGGATTCTACAGGGCTTTCGGTGTCGGCTTTGGCAAAGAGCGGGCCGACCATCTATCGACAGAGCTTGAGTTCATGAGGCTGCTGGCGTTGAAGGAGGCAAAGGCGCTGCTGGATCGGCAAAAGGAGAACCTTGCCATATGCAATTCGGCCCAAAAAAGGTTTCTTCATTCTCATCTCGGAAGATGGGTGAAAACGCTGTCCACCGTGATACAGGACCTTCGATTCTATGCACCCCTTTGTCTATTTCTGAATGGCTGGATAGAGAAAGAATGCGGATACCTCTCTGTCATTCCACAGGAGGTCTCCACCTATTTTCCAGAGGGAGAAATCGAAACGCCAACCTGCTCCGGCACAAGATCAGAGGAGGCACGGTAATATGGATGGTTTCAATCGCCGGGAATTCCTAAAATGGTCTCTGGCCGGTGTTGCCGGTCTGGCAGTGAATACGCCAAAACTCGCCTTCCTCCAGCCGGTGACCGTGGACAACCCCCTCGGGTGGTACCCTGACAGAGCATGGGAGAAGGTATACAGAGACAAGTATCGATACGACAGCGTCTACCACTTTACCTGTGCGCCAAACGACACGCACAACTGTCTCCTGAGGGCCTATGTAAGAAACGGGATCGTCGTCATGGCGGGGCCCACATATGGATTTGGTGATGCCACCGACTCCTACGGAAACAAGGCATCCCATCGGTGGGAACCGAGATGCTGTCAGAAAGGACTTGTTCTCAACAGGAGATTTTACGGGGATCGAAGAGTTAAAAGCACCATGGTGAGAAAGGGGTTCTATGAATGGGTCGAGGCAGGATTTCCACGAGATCCCGACACGGGGAAACCACCGGAAAAGTACTTCAATCGAGGTCAAGACCGATGGTTGAAAATGTCCCATAACGAGGCTTATAACCTCGTCGCACGCGCACTGATGAATATCTCCCATACGTATTCCGGTGAGATAGGGAAGGGGTTGCTCCAACGACAAGGGTACGACCCGGATTCAATCGATGCGATGAAGGGCGCAGGTACGCAGGTACTGAAATTACGCGGGGGCATGCCGCTTCTCGGTGTGACAAGACTTCTCGGGCTCGTCAGGGCTGCCAACATGATGGCACTTCTGGACAACCATATTCGACAGACAGGACCCGAGAGATCTCTTGGGGCGCGACATTTTGATAATTACTCCTGGCATACAGACCTACCACCGGGGCACCCGATGGTAACAGGGCAGCAGACCGTCGACGTCGACCTTTCCATGGCTGAAAGATCATCGCTGATTACCCTTTGGGGAATGAATTGGATATCCACAAAGATGCCGGATGCCCATTGGCTCACAGAGGCCAAACAGAGAGGGACCAAGGTCATCAATGTTAGCATAGAGTACCAGTCGACGGCCAACAAGTCAGACGAGGTGATTATCATTCGGCCTGCGACGGACCATGCACTGATACTCGGCCTTTCCAACATTCTCATGGGAAAAAAGCTGTACGACGAGGAGTATGTCAAGTCTTTCACCGATTTGCCCATCCTGGTGAGGACGGACACCCTTCAATACCTCAGGGCTTCCGATATTATAGAGCACCATCAACCATTTGAGATAAAGAATTACGCTTCTGTGCTTAAGAAAGGGGAGAGCACCCCTGCGCCTTCAGAACAGGCCGTTCAGTACATTCCAGAAGAGATCAGGGGCGAATGGGGTGACTTTGTCGTATGGGACAGAAAGACTGGTCAGCCCAGGCCCTTGAATCGGGATCTGGTGGGACGGAATTTCGCAGAATCGAAAATCGACCCTGCCCTGACGGGGAAGTTTCTCGTAAAAACCGTTGAAGGCATTGAAGTCGAAGTCAGACCGGTTTTCGATATCGTCCTCGAATATGCCGCATACTTCACGCCCCAGCGAGTCTCGGAGATAACGTGGGCTCCTGAAAGAGCCATCGAAAACCTGGCCAGAGAACTGGTGAAGCATAAAGGCTCTACATTCTTTGCCGTCGGGATGGGACCGAATCAGTTCTTTAATGCAAGCCTCAAGGACAGGGGCATATTTCTCCTCGCAGCACTCACCGGCAATATCGGTCGAATTGGCGGCTCCCCGGGCAGTTATGCAGGCAACTATCGGGTGGCCCTTTACAACGGTTTACCCCAGTACATTGCCGAAAATCCCTTCTCCATTGAACTCAATCCGGACAAACCCGCAAAGGTCAAACCCTACCTGCAGTTTGAGTCCGCCCATTACTTCAGTCATGGAGACAAACCCCTCAGACTTGGGAACAAACTCTTTACCGGAAAAACCCACACTCCCACCCCGTCGAAGTTCCTGTGGTTTGCCAATAGCAATTCGATTATCGGCAATGCAAAATGGTCGTATGACCTCATCGTCAACACCATCCCGAAACTCGAGGCCATCGTGATGCACGAGTGGTGGTGGTCCATGTCATGTGAATATTCCGATGTGGTCTTTGCCGTGGATTCCTGGGGCGAATTCAAACACCCCGACCTCTGTGGTTCTGTCACCAACCCCTTTAACCAGGTCTTTCCGAGGTCGCCTTTGAAGCGGATTTTTGACACGGTTGGTGATATCGACGTATACGCCGGAGTTGCAGAGAGACTTGCCGCTCTCACCGGCGATAAACGGTTTGAGGACTACTGGAGATTTGTATACGACGATCGTGTTGACGCGTATCTGGAGAGGATCGCGAAGGCAAGTACGGCGTTAAAGGGGTTTACTTTCAAAGAGCTTGAGGAACGGGCCATACAGGGAATTCCAACCATGAAGAACCTGAGGACCTATCCCAAAGTTGTGGGATGGGAACAGACCCATGATGCAAAGCCCTGGTATACAAAGACGGGGAGGCTCGAATTCTACAGAGAAGAACCTGAATTCATTGAACACGGCGAAAATATACCGGTATTTCGTGAAGCAGTCGATGCTACATTCCACGAACCCAATGTCATCGTCTCGAAAGATATGGAGATACTGAGACCCTCACAGCTCGAAGACTACGGACTGAAGAAAGAGGACCTTAGCGCGGAGACCAGACAGGTCAGAAATGTGGTTAAATCCTGGGAGGAACTAAAGAAGACACGCCATCCCCTGACAAAGGAAGATGGCTTCAGGTTTCTCTTCATTACCCCGAAATACAGACATGCCGCCCATTCGATGCCTATCGACATAGACATGATTACCGTCTACTACGGCCCCTTTGGAGACCTCCACCGGCACGATAAGAGAAAACCCTGGGTCGGTGAGGCCTATGTGAATATGAATCCAGACGACGCGATGAATCTTGGGATAAACGATGGGGATTACGTCTGGATAGACGCGGATCCAGACGACAGACCCTATAGAGGCTGGAAAGATGGAACCACGGAATACAAGGTCGCCCGGATGATGTGCCGGGTCAGGTATTACAGCGCCATCCCGAAAGGCGTACTTCAAATGTGGCATAACATGTATCAATCGACCCATGGTTCCGTCACCGGTCATGAGACAAATCCGGATCGCCTCGCTCGAAACCCCGAGACCAAGTACCAGGCCATATTCAGATATGGAGGACATCAGAGCTGTACCCGGGCATGGCTCGGTCCAACACTCATGACCGACTCTCTTGTGAGAAAAGGGGTTTTTGGTCAGAAGATCGGAAAAGGGTTTGCGGCGGACATACACTGTCCTGTCGGCGCACCGCGCGAGTCCTTCACACGGGTCATAAAGGCAGAGGATGGCGGCATTGAGGGCAAGGGGTTGTGGAGACCCGCGGCCCTCGGATTCAGAGCGGGTTACGAGAATGAAATGATGAGAAGCTATCTGGAGGGCAAGTATCTCGTCTAGATACCGCATCGAGCCAGAGGACAAGATAAGGTAAAGGATAGGGAGGAAGGATGCCGAGAAATAAAGTCTACAATTGGCAAATAAAAAGAGAAACCGTCTACCCCTTTGAGGGTGTTAGATCCCAAAAGCAGTTTGCTGCGGTCTTTGATATTAACAAATGCATCGCCTGTCAGACCTGCACGATGGCGTGTAAGCAGACATGGACCACTGGGAAGGGCCAGGATTATATGTTCTGGAACAATGTGGAGTCCAAGCCTTATGGCTTCTATCCCCTGGCGTGGGATGTAAAACTCCTCGGGATGCTTGGACCGCAGAAATGGGACGGTGAGACCTTTTCGGGGAAAACGATATTCGAAGCCGCACCGAGGGGACAAATCGCAGCGGGGTATCTGCCGGACGCCTATGATTACGCGTATCCGAACGTGGGGGAGGACGAGCCTTACGGGACGGTCCATCAAGGCGATTATATCACGGTTCCCCACCGAGTCTGGCATTTCTACCTTGCACGGATCTGCAACCACTGCACCTACGCGGCATGCCTGGCCTCCTGCCCCCGCAAGGCGATATACAAGAGGCCTGAAGATGGAATCGTCCTTGTCGACCAGAAGCGGTGCAGAGGATACAGAGAATGCGTCCGCGCGTGCCCCTACAAACGGGTCTTCTTCAATAAGTCAACCAAGATATCGGAGAAATGTATTGCCTGTTATCCGAAGGTCGAGGAGGGGACACAGACACAGTGTATCACAACATGTATAGGCAGAATACGGCTCAATGGCTGGATTCACACACCGGACCAGGCAGATCCAGAAAATCCGATCGACTATCTCGTCCACGTGAAGAAGGCTGCTCTGCCCCTGTTTCCCCAGTTCGGTCTGGAGCCCAATATCTACTACATTCCTCCGGTTCACGTCCCACCGCCTTTCTCAAGACAGATGTTTGGACCCGGGGTTGAACGTGCTGTGCAGGCGTACCAGGCCGCTCAGGAAGATCGCACACTTTTGGCGGCTCTAACCCTTTTCGGGTCAACTGAATTCTGGATTTCGCGGTTTAAGTTATCCAACGGCCTTGCCATTGGTTTTGACGATGCCGGCACAGAACGCGTCCGGGTGCCGCTCATGGAACCCGTTTATATAAGACCCTTCTATGACGAGAAGCTGGAGGTCTACCGCCACAACATTACCTAAAGACCGGAAGGAGCGGGGCCGGAGGACAATGAAAGAGAGAAGGACCAACAGCGCGGAGAGAATTCACGGAATTTGTGACCATGCCGAGGGTCCATGAGTCCTCAATCACGAGGGCCCACGTCAGCGCAGTCCATCATTCCAAAGAAATCGCTTTCCGTATCGCGTGGAAGGACGAGACAAAAAATGGTAACTCGACCTCGACAGATTCTCCGATGCCGTCGCATTGGAATTTCCATCGCTATCAGACCAGGTGAAGCCCCGCCTCCCGAGCCCTGGCACCATTCACAATCCCTCGCGCAACCGGATAACCCAAGCCCCATATGTTGTATGCGTTTTCTCTTGACACACAATCCCATCTCTCCTATACTTTCCCGATCAAAAAGCAGGTTCCTATCCCTTTGCAGATTGCACGGGGTGATATGAGTCAACCTTGAGCGCTGCTGGCTTCCTTTTGAGATGTCACTTGAGTTCAAG
>WVXP01000077.1:9689-10661 GCA_011773445.1 Pseudomonadota bacterium
ACAGTTGTCGAGTTTATTCCCGGGTACGTGCTCAAGAACGAAGACTTCCTGAGAGATGAACTCTGGGATAAAATCGTGAGGCCCATCAAAATCATTCATCAAAGTGGTGTCGTCCTGCCTTACATCTTCAATCCCCTCGTTGAGGTGGAGAAGATGCATCAGATCCTCAGAGGTATCAAATCCAGTTATCCAGAATTCAAAATTGAAGAGACGTTGGAAACTCTCGAAACAATAGATGGCCACGCCAGGATTTCTTCTGATACATACGTTCCTTGCCACAATGATCTTTTGGCGGACAATTTTATTCTCGTCGCAGACAGGGGGAAATACGGAGAACCGATGTACCTGATCGACTGGGAATACGCCGGGATGAGCACGCCCTACTATGATTTAGCTGATATGTTTCAGGAGATCCTTCTTCCGCGAGAAAAGGAATCGGAGATCTTGAAGGTCTATTGGGGAGAAGAGGAAATAGCGCACCACACTTATATGACCGACCTCTTCAAGCCCTTTCCTGATATATACTGGTTTCTTTGGAGTTTGATTCAGCACAATCTCTCAACGATAGAATTCGACTTCTACAACTACGGGAAAGTCAAGTACGATAATGCTCAGAGAAATATCCGATATTTGAGAGACCATTACGGCCTCAAGCTTCCATCATGATGCAGGAGTCTCTCGAGAACTTGCCGACCACCCCCCCCACAGAAGACGCCCACCGGTTCCGGACACGGCGAGAGCCGATGCGAGGAGAAAAGATGAAGCATTGCAAACAGGGGGGTGGAAGCGTGGTTTCTTGACCGGTCCCTCCCGCTTTCTATTGATCTCAAAGGTGGCCAACGAATTCGGATGGAGGGGTTTGCCCCGATTTAGCCAGAATATACGGAACTCCCAACTATTTCATTCGCTGCGAAGACTCACCTCCCCAGCCCTGGTGCCATTCACAATCCCTCGCGCAAGCGGATAACCCCA
>WVXP01000077.1:10684-16266 GCA_011773445.1 Pseudomonadota bacterium
GTCATTCATAGCCCTGATAGACAGAAAGGGGGTGAGGCTTGGCTAAACGTATGATTTAGATAGATGTCGGTGAACGATTAATTCAAGTAAAGAGGGTCATCTTTTTGTCGATTTGGTTGGATGTCAACCCAAACACCATGAAAGGAGACAGGCACAGTGAAAAGACGCGATTTTCTCAAAAAAGCAGGAGTCGGGGCTGCTGCAGTGGCAGCCACGGCGACAAAAGCGCCCTATGTGTTTGCGGCAAAAAAGCGCATCCGCTGGCGGATGCAAACCTATGCCGGTGCTGCCCTTGCTGAACACGTCATTAAACCATCAATCGATGCGTTTAATAAGGCAGCCAATGAAGAGATGGTGATCGAATTGTACAACGCGGATCAGCTCGTACCCCAGGGTGAGCTGTTTAGAGCAGTACAAGAGGGGACAATTGACGCTGTCCAGAGTGACGACGACTCCATCGCGGCTCCAGTGGATGTGTCGGTATTCGGTGCTTACTTCCCCTTTGCTTCCCGCTACTATCTGGACGTTCCCGTGCTGTTTCACTGGTATGGGCTGGACAAAATCTGGCAGGAAGCCTATGCGGAAATCCCGGAAGTCACCTGGCTAAGCTCGGGAAGCTGGGATCCATGCAATTTCGCCACCGTCAAACCGATCCGAAGCATTGAGGACTTCAAGGGACTGAGAATGTACATGTTCCCCACCGGCGGCAAGTTCATGCAACAATTCGGCGTTGTCCCGATGTCCATTCCCTATGAAGACGTTCAGATGGCCATTCAAACGGGTGAATTGGACGGCGTTGCCTGGTCCGGCATCACCGAGGATTATACGGTCGGCTGGGCGGATGTCACCAAATACTATCTGACCAATCCCATATCCGGCGCCTGGGTGGGTTCGTACTTTGTGAACACCAAGAAATGGAATGCCTTACCAGAACATCTGCAGACTTTGTTCAAGCTCTGTGCAGACAGCTCGCATTATTACAGATTGCATTGGTACTGGTGGGGTGAAGCGCACTACCGCACCAAGGGGGGCAAGCTGCAGCTCACCTCGATCCCCGACAAGGAATGGAAGATCGTGGAAAACGCAGCCCTCAAGTTCTGGGACGAGGTTGCCCAAAGGAGTCCCCGGTGTGCCAAGGTGGTAAGCATACTCAAAGACTACGTCGCAACGATGGAAGCAGCCGGTCCTCCCTACCGCTACTAATGAATGGAACATGATGAGTTTTGTGTCCCATAGAGGTCAGCCTTCCCTAGCTTCGGGGTAGACCCGGCTGGGGAGGGTAAACCTCTAAAGCTCCGATTTAAAGGAACTCAAGGAAAGAGGCTCAAATGCCTAAAATATTCAGAATCTACGTGCGATATGTTGAAGCTGCGAGCCAGGCGGTCGGTAAGTTCTCAATGTATATGGTCTTCGCGATGATGGGCATTCTGTTGTTTGAATCTATATCGAGAACCATCTTTAACGTGCCCCACATATGGGTCGTGGAGATGGCGCAGTTCTTTATGGCGGCTTATTACTTGCTTGGCGGTGGTTACTCCATGATTCTCGACGGGCATGTGAGAATGGATCTCCTCTATAGCCGGTGGTCGGCGAGAAGACAGGCTCTGGCCGACGCTTTTACCTCTATCCTCCTTATATTCTACATGGTGTTTCTCCTCGGCGGCGGCATTTCCAGTGTTAAATATGCTGTAAAATACGGGCAGGTTAATTATACCCCGTGGGGACCGCCTTTGGCTCCCATCAAGATTATTATGGCAATCGGAATCGTGCTGATGCTACTCCAGGTTATCGCTACATTTTTTAAGAACGTAGCACAGGCTAGAGGGAAGCCAGTAACATGAGTTATGAGCTGATTGCCCTGCTGATATTCGCCTCGATGATGGCCATGCTTCTCACCGGACAACGTGTTTTCGGTGCTATCGGTGGTGTGGCCACCGTTTTCGCGTTACTCCTGTGGGGGGAGGGTGCTGAGGGGATGCCGTTCCACGCAAGCTTTGTCCTGCTGAATTGGTATCCGCTTCTCACCCTGCCGTTATTCATCTATATGGGGTATATGTTTTCCGAGTCAGGCATAGCGGACGACCTCTACCGCATGTTCCATGTCTGGATGGGTCCAGTCCATGGTGGCTTAGCCATCGGAACGATTGGCCTAATGGTCGCCATAGCGGCGATGAACGGGTTAAGTGTAGCTGGCATGGCGATTGGAGCGAGTCTCGCTTTACCAGAAATGCTCAAGCGAAAGTATGACAAGGTTATGGTAACCGGGGTCATCCAGGCGGGTAGCTCCCTTGGCATCATGGTCCCGCCCAGCGTCGTTCTTGTTCTCTATGGAATGATAGCCAGGCAGCCGGTTGGACATCTCTGGATGGCCGGTGTTTTCCCGGGCTTCCTGTTGGCAGGCTTATTCGTAATCTACATCGCTATTCGATGCAAACTTCAGCCACACCTGGGACCAGTGTTGCCCCTGGAAGAGCGGCGGCAGATTGACTGGGCGGAGAAGTTTCGGCTGCTCAGNNATCAAAGGCCGGGTAAACCGGCGGGTAATGGACGAGACACTCCGGAATACGCTGAGCGTGAGCTGCATGTTTATGTGGGTTATTCTTGCGGCACTTACCTTTAGTGCCGTCTTTGATGGTCTTGGCGCTGTGCATGCAATAGAGTCTCTATTTCTCGAAAGGTGGGGACTCAGTCCGTTTGGAATCCTGGTCATGATGCAGCTTTCCTATATCCTGATGGGCATGTTTCTGGACGATACGGCCATGCTCATCATCGTTGCTCCGCTCTATGTCCCCTTAATCATCAAGCTCGGTTACGACCCGATTTGGTATGGTGTTCTCTATACGATAACCTGCCAGATGGCCTATATGACGCCCCCCTTTGGCTATAACCTGTTTCTTATGAAGGCGATGGCTCCTAAAGAGGTAACGCTGGCAGATATCTACCGCTCGATCATCCCCTTTGTGCTGGTTATGGCAGTTGGCTTAGCCATTGTAATGCTGTTTCCCCAGATAGCCCTATGGCTGCCCAACTTATATTTTGGGAGATGAAGTCAGTAAATTGACATACAAGCCCTTTGTCTGCTACCCTCAGCCCGTCAGAAAACGAATTCTTGTCAACCACTTATCACTTGTTCGGGTTAGTCCCCAGTTTCTTCAAGGTGATTCCTGGATCATCTCTCAGCGCTTTACCCAACATTCTTTAACGAGAATGTAAACGATAAGAAAAGGAGGCAAAAAATGATCCCACACATCAAGAAGATCCTTTATTCCACGGATCTTAGCAAAAACTCTTCTTACGCCTTCTTATATGCCATCGATATGGCAAAAAGGCACGATGCAAGAATTGTCATTTTACATGCCATTGAACCTATCCCTGCTTATGTAGAGCATTATGGGGGCGTGACAGATGAATTCAAAAAAAAGCAGCATGATGAGATTGTTGAATCGATAACAAAACAATTACAAGGATTTTGCAAGAAAGCAGAGGCTCAAATCGGCTCCCCCTGCGTTGAACTCGTATCCAAAATCCTCGTTCCTGTGGGCCATCCGCCGGAAGAAATCTTGAATGCTGCAGACAAAGAAGGTTGCGATGTGATTGTCATTGGGACCCACGGAAAGGGGTTTTTGGCCCATACTTTCCTTGGGAGTGTCTCGAATGCAGTATTGCATCGAACTCGAAAGCCGGTTTTTACCATACCGTTGCCGTCTGAAAAAACTATTACGGACTGGAATGGAATCTAATAAAGAGCTGGGGGACGTCCGGGTCCTCTTTGTCACGGAAAATATCCTGGCCCTCTATGATGACCCGGCCCATCAAGGGGTGTCATACACTGGGCAGGTTTAACCTTGCGCGTCTCGGCATGCTGGCATGTTAGATTTGTCTGAAAGCATGCCCAAATAACCTTCAATTCCTACCAACGTCCCCTACTTTGATATCCTCACCTGGTGCCAGACCGCTGATTACCTCAACTCGATCGTCACGGGTGCGCGCGCCCAGGCGCACATAGCGACGAACCGGTCCCTCCTTCGTTTTCACCATGACAAAGTGGAGCTGGCCAACATGAGTCACCGCGTCGACCGGTATGTAGATCTTCTCCCTTTGCCCGATGGGTATCAACAGCCTGCCAAACATGCCCGGGTACAGACGGGATTCATCGGTCAGGGTTACCCGAACAAGAAACGTACGGGAGCCGGGGTCTGCGGAAGGAACAATTTCGTCGACCACGGCCGCAAGCTGCGTGTCAAGGGCATCAACCCTTACGGTGAGGCTCTGGCCCTTTTCAAGTTTTGATGCCAGTGACTCTCGCACGTTGGCTTCGAGTCGGAGGGTAACGGGATCATACATGCGCAAGAGCGGCACCCCCTGCTGGGCGGTATCACCGGGGTCCGCGTAGCGCTCTACGACGCGACCTGAGATCGGGGCGAGGATAGTGCTGTAGCTTAGAGCAGTCTTTGCCTCGTCTTCTCGCCGCCGCGTCCTCAAGAGATCAGCCTGGGCAGTGCGCAACACCGCTTGTGTTTGATCGAGCTGCGCCTTGGACACGGCACCAGGGTCAGATTTGAAGATTCGTTGAAGACGTTCGAAGTCTTTCTCCCCTTTCGCCAATGTTGCTTGCGCGGCGATGACCGCCTGATGGGCCTGATCAACCCGGGCCTCCAGCTCACGGGAATCAAGCTTGAGAAGTACGTCACCCCGCTTGACCTTGTCACCCGAACGGACCGAGATCGATGAGATCGTAGCGGTGATCAGAGGAGAGATCACCGTCTCAATCTTGGCCCGAGTGGTTCCCGCAACTTCCTCAACTACAGGCTCCTTTGTGACCACGACGGTGTGCACCCAGCCATCAGCTTCGGATGGCTCGACACTGCCGGAATCAATGGAGATCTTGGTCTCAAAAAAGCCCGCCAGATAGGCCATGATGCCACCAAGCAGCACCAGCGTGAGGACAATTCCCCCTATTTTAACTACAACTCTCATGTTTCTATGTCCCTTCTCGAAGGTAGACCATGCCCAGGTTTGCTTCCGTACATAAGACTGTAGAGCACCGGAACCACGAATAGAGTGAACATTGCCGATGCAGCAATGCCGAAAATGATTGCCCATGCCAGACCGCTGAAGATCGGATCGAGAGTGATGACCAGATTTCCGAGTAAGGTTGTGCCCGCCGTAAGAAAGATGGGGCGCATGCGTATGGCACCAGCTCGGAGTAAGGCCTCACGGAGATCCCTTCCTTCGCGCAGGTCCATGTGAATGAATTCGACCAGAACAAGTGAATTGCGAACCACGATCCCCGCCAGTGCGATCATCCCAATCATGGCCGTGGCCGTGAAGAAGATCGGGTTGGGAAATCCGTTTATCATTCGCTCACCGAGCTGATTCAGTGTCCAGAACCCGGGCATGATTCCGATGATCGAAAGCGGTATGGCCAGCATAATAATTACAGTTATTCCAGACAGACCTGTCTGGATGCGCAACACCACGAAGATCCCCAGCAGAGCAACACCAAATGCAATACCCAGGTCTCGGAACACCCGAAGAGTAATCTTCCACTCTCCCTCACCATTCCATACTGCCTCTATACC
>WVXP01000192.1:0-8719 GCA_011773445.1 Pseudomonadota bacterium
ACAGGGCAGGAGGCTATTCGGGGCCAGGTATTTCTTCGGGATGCCGGATTTGAGGGGATTCCGATCGTGAATGTGGAGGGTGCGTGTGCCTCTGGTACGATTGCCCTGCGTGAAGGAATGCTTGCCATCGCTGCTGGTTTCTATGACGTGGTTCTTGCAGTGGGTGCGGAGAAGCTCTATCTCGATGACACTGCGAGGTCAATCGAGGCCATGTCGACCAATACCGACGTTGAACTCATGGGAGGACTTGGTTTTCAGTTCACAGGCAGCTATGCGATGACCCTTCGCAAGTACATGAAGGAGTATGGTTGGACGCAAGAACACTTCGCAAAAGTCGCTGCGAAGAATAAGTACAATGGATCATTGAATCCATATGCCCAATATCAGAAACCCATGTCAGTCGAGGAGATTTTGAGCTCCCGCCTCATTAGCTGGCCACTGACGCTTTATATGTGTTCAACGATGGCCGACGGAGCGGCGGCGGTCATTGTTTGCAGCAAAGAGTTAGCAGACAACATAAGCACCAAGACGCCGATTGTGGTCGCGGCATGTTGTCTTCGCAGTGGCGAGGTTACCGGGGATGATGATGGTCAGAGGCATGTAGCTCGTGATGCCTATGAAATGGCTGCTTTAGGGCCGGATGACGTAGAGGTGGCCGAGGTGCATGACGCCATGGCTCCGGGGGAAATGCTTCGCATAGAGAAGCTGGGTTTCTGTAAGGCAGAAGAGCTCGGTAGGCTGGTGGACGAGGGATATTGCACCCTCACCGGTAAGCTCCCGGTGAATCCAAGCGGTGGTCTCGCTGCCAGAGGTCATCCTATCGGTGCAACGGGGTTGGCGCAGATTGCCGAGCTGGTCTGGCAGATGCGCGGAGAGGCAGGGCCCAGGCAGGTTAAGGGGCGAAACAGTCGGTATCCCACGATAGGGTTGGCGCAAAATACCGGCGGGTATGTGGAAGGCAGCCCGGCAGCTCTGACTGTCACGGTGCTGAAGACGGAATGATGCCATATCTGCAAGCCATGAGAGCCGGGTCGACGGCTGATGAAATATCGAGCATGGGTAAGGCAGGACACGAACGTGCTTTCCGAATATTCGTGAAACATCGGCCAATGGGGGTTTGATGGCTGTCCAAGGGGAAAAAACAGTGCCACATCAAACATATTTTGAGAAAGGAGAGATAAGATGGTGAAGATGGCTTCAAAACTGACGTTTGGAACGAGTCGTTCAGATCTGCGGGAAGATATTAATGTTCCGCGTATGCGCGAGGAAAGAGCGGCGAGCATGAAGGAGGTCCTCAAGCGGGAAGGAATACCGGCTGTTCTGGTGACTGGGGAACCCAATGTTCGTTATCTCACAGGCTTCTCATGGGCAGAATTCATGCCCTTCCTCTCATACACACTCTTTTTCGCCGAGCATGACCCAGTCATCTTTGCCCATGCTGGCAGCTATCATCAAATGCCTGACCAGGCACCATGGATTAAGCACTGGAGAATCGGCCGCAGCTGGTTGGAAGAGATTTGCGGTCCTGACGCCACCCAGGCGGAGGTGGGCCTGTTTTCCAAGGAGATCCGGGAGGAGCTCAAAAACCGAGGTTTGGCCAACGAGAAGCTAGGGATTATTGGATTTGAACAGGTGGCGAGAGAAGGCCTGAGGGGAGCAGGACTTACCACTGTCGAGGCGTGGCCATTGCTGTTGGAGGCAAGCAAGATAAAGACGCACGATGAGGTTAACTGCTTTAAGATGGTGGCTTCTATACTCAGCTCTGGTTGGCAACGGGTCATTGATGCCTGCAAGATTGGGATAACCGTAGGCGCTCTGCGTCGCTCAGTGATAGAAGCGATGCAGGACGCAGGTGCTGAAATTGCCCGTTGTAATATTCAGAGCGGGCCTTTAAGCTTTGAACGGGGTGTCACCTATCTTGACAGACGCATTGAGTATGGGGATCTCTTGCACGTTCCCGTGTGTGGGACCAAATTCATGGGATACCCGGCTTGCGGGTATCGGACCTTCGTCGTGGGGAGAGAACCCACGGCTCAGGAAAAGAAGTGGTACAAGAGGGTCAAGGATTCCGTTGATGCTGCTATAGAGGCTACCAGAGTTGGCAACACGACGGCAGATGCGGCTAAGGCCTTCCCACCAGCCTCCACGTGGGGTTACGAGGATGAGGCAGAGGTATTGACCGTGGAGATCGGCCACGGGTTAGGAATGCCGGTCATTTCCCCGTGTTTCGTGAGTTACGGCATGCCGAACATCAACAGGCAGTGGTCATTGAAGTATCCTCAGCCTTTCGAGAAGGGAATGGTAATAGCCTATGAGAGTCTCGAAGGCGAGCACCGAGTTGGCGGAGTTCGCCTCGAACACATGGTTGTCGTCACCGATGACGGTTGTGAGATCCTCGACCATTTTCCAAGAGAAGAAATCTCAGTGGTTGCCCGTATCTGATGATGGCTGCCCCTCTGTGTTGCCATTCAACCATTCCGGATCAGCGAGAAAGTGGGCCCTGCAGGACCTCTCTGTTTCGTGCCTTGGGAGGTGTATATGAGCTGTGTGGGGGAGGGCTACCATTGATCTATTGACTGAGGAGGGCAGGGAGAGTATCGCCGTGCCGGTGCAGTCTCGACGACGATATCCATTTGCACAGGCAAGCCTGGCGCGGATCCAACCATATATGAGCGCGACGAGCTCGATTTTCAATGTGTTCTCGGGATAGTGTAAATGGCGTGGTGTGGGCACCGACGCGACCTGTCTCGCAGGCAAGTCGGTTTTCTCATAACTTTCAAGAAGGACGCGAAAAGCCCTATCCCGTCTGATGACAGGTCCGGAGGATAGCATGAAGACGGTTCTCCATGAATCCACGAAGAACAACAAAAAGTAAGTGAAAGGAGGTAATAGGACTATGAAGATATGGTGGCAGAGCAGTACAGCCATTCATGAAGACGGGCTCAAGGACTACCGAGAGGCTTTGACTCAGCACCTCAACTCCGTGAAACGGGATGATACAGAGGTTTCAGTGAATGGTGTTGAACGGGGATCTCTGGATTTGCATTTTAACTCCACGGTGGCTCTCAATAGCTTCGCACCGGGTGGTGTTCTTGACAGGCTCATTCAGGCCGACCAAGAAGGCTTCGATGGCGTGGCCATCGGTTGTTTCTTAGACCCGGCCCTCCAAGAAGCAAGAGAACTGACAAATATCCCCATTTTTGGCTTAGCCGAGACGTCCATTCACATAGCGTGCATGTTGGGCAGTACCTTTTCGGGAATTGCGTTTTGCGACAAGCAGGCCCAATACTATGATGCAACCGTTCGCAAATACGGATTAGAAAATCGGGCTGTTCCCTTTGCCTCCCTGGGCATTGACCTTCAACAAGTGCAGAAGGGATTCTCCGATCCAACTGAAATGATGGATCTTTTCAAGAAATCTGTGGCAGAACTAGCAGCCGCCGGCGTTGAGGTCATCCTGCCGGCATGCGGCTGTGTGAACGCGATCGTGGTCCGAGAAAGGATATTCGAAATGGAGGGAATCCTCATTCTGGATATCAATGCCCTGTTGCTGAAAATAACGGAGGCAATGGTCGATTTGCACAAACTCACCGGGGTGAGTCGAAGCCGAAAACTGCTGTACGGGATGCCAACGAAGGAGAACATAACCCAGATTCTCGACACGTACAATTTTCGATCAGCAGGGTGAACAACGATCTCTCAGCCCCATCAATTAACCGAGGCCGAGCGCTGGGTGTTGTCTGAGTCATGGGCGGATGGACGTAACGTTGGCCCGAGCACACAAGGGGTTAGCTTCATCATGGTACGGATATATGGCAACTGGAAATAGCCCCTTCAATTGGAATTGTCGGGATGATCGATATTGGACACGGAAAGCGTTTGAATACCCCTTAATGGAAGGAGGCTTCATATGAGGGCCTTGTTTGTCTTGACTCCCGCTGAATCGAAAAGGCTCATCGGGAAAGCAGTAGCGACTATGGAAGAGGTCATAAGGGCGAAGGAACATGACAAGATACTCATTGGTCACGGTTCAACCAACGTGTATGTGGCTGAAGAAATTTTGGGTCGGGAAAAGGTATCCGAACTGTTCGACCGGAATACCTATTTATCGGGCCTTACGGTGAGAGGCACGCTCTGTACGACCGTAGGCGAAGAAAAGGGGCCCATTTTGTTGCTCAACCGCGGGTCGGTAGAACCGCCCGCCCCCACTATGTCCGAAATGCTGCGCGACTTCGGCCGTGATTCCGTTTTCATAAAGGGCGCAAATGCTGTGGACCCCCAAGGTAATGCGGCCGCTTTTGCGGCTAATCCAGAAGGAGGAACCATTGGATGGGCCTTGGGAATCATTATGGCCAGGGGTATTCGGCTCATTGTCCCGGTTGGTTTGGAAAAACTCATCCCTTCGGTGCAGAAGGCCGTGCCCCTGTGTGGTCAACGGACCTTTGATTACTGTCAAGGGCTCAAAGTGGGATTGATGGCTCTTCCGGGTGCCAAGGTGGTCACCGAGATCGAGGCACTGAGGCTCCTGGCCGGCGTTGAAAGCACTCACGTGGCCTCAGGAGGGTGCAGCGGGTCTGAGGGGTCTGTCACCCTCGTTGCAGAGGGAGACACCGCTGTGGTCGAGAAAGCCGTGAGCCTTGTGGAATCGATCAAGGGAGAACCCCCTCTGCAACCTCGAAAAGGGATCTGTCTGACGTGCACGATTGCCTCTCCAGCCCAACCCAAGGACTTTAAAACCGAGGGATTTCCCCAGCGTTGCCCGTACGAGGAGAAGCCGGAGGAGGAACTGCCAACATACCTTCGAAAACGTTGATGCTCATGGTGCTATTTCTGACTGGAATGTTGGCAGTGTTTTCCAGCCTGAACGCGACCTGATTGGGACAATTCCCTTCCTGGCGTGCCCGAGATAGAAGGGGAGTAGGAGGGGCCACGGAGGTCTCAATGGAAAAACGAACGGCGGGTGAGGAACAGGTTGTCAGAACGGCCTGTGCCCATCACTGCGGCGGGTCTTGTGTCTGGAAGGTTCACATCAGAGACGGCGTTATCACTCGATTGGAACCGGATGATGACCCCAAGGAGGATCAATTAAGAGGCTGCATGCGGGCACACGCCCTTCGACAGCAGGTCTATGCCCCTGATCGACTCAAGTACCCCCTCAAAAGGGTTGGACCTCGGGGCTCGGGGCAATTCGAGCGCATCTCGTGGGATGAAGCCCTCGATACTGTTGCCTCCGAGCTCATCAGAATCAGGGATGCCTATGGCAACGCTGCCATAATCTCCGGGGGGGGATGTGGCAATGTGACATTGGTCCAGGGCATGATGTTTGCCATGGCTCGATTACTCTACATGTTTGGAGGCTGCACAGATACGTGGGCCTGGCCGTCCTGGGAGGCATCTACCTTTGCCACATCCGTAACCTACGGGACGCTCAACACACAAAACTCCCGCGACGATCTCCTCAATTCGCGACTCATCATCCTCTGGGGTGTCAACCCCGTGGCGACCATAGACAGCACGAACACGATGTGGTATCTGGCCAGAGCCAAAGAGGCGGGAGCCAAGATCATCTCCATTGACCCGAGGTATACCCCAACCGCAGCCACCGTCGCCCACCAATGGATACCCATCATTCCCAGCACCGACACAGCCATGGCCATTGCAATGGCCTACGTCATGATCACCGAGAATCTTCAGGACCAGGCCTTCCTCGATCGCTACACCGTGGGTTTCGACAAATTTAAGGACTACGTGCTCGGCATTGCCGACGGCACACCCAAAACTCCCCGGTGGGCTGAAAAATACACCGGCGTCCCCGCCGCAACCATTGAGCAGGTGGCACGGGACTACGCCACCACGAAGCCCGGGGCGCTCATCAGTGGGATTTCGCCGGGCCGAACTGCTTTCGGTGAGCAATTCCACCGTGCTACCCTGACCCTTGCCGCGATGACGGGGAACGTTGGTGTTCATGGTGGCGAAGCCGGCGGACGGTCCTTGGGAGACCAGGTTCCCTACAACGCCTACCCCTTCAAATTGGGCCCTGGGCTCACCCCCGGGGAGAACCCGGTGGATAAAGAGGCGCCGGTTCGCCCAGTAGCAATCCCGACGTACAAGTCCTGGGGACGAAACGTCCCCAGGAGCTTCGCAAGAGTTCATCAGAACAAGGTTGCCGATGCCATCCTGAAAGGCCGGGCTGGTGGATATCATGCTGATTACAAGGCATTCGTTGTCTATAACCACAACTTCGTGAACCAATTTCCCACAACGGGGAAATGGCATGAGGCACTCGATAAACTGGAATTCATGTTGGATTTGGAGCAGTTTATGACCGCCACTGCGCGGTATGCGGACATCGTGCTGCCAACCTGTACCATCCTCGAGAGAAACGATCTCATTGTTGGTGGGAACAAGCCTTCTTATGGGTTCTTGAAGAAATGTATCGATCCGTTGTGGGAGTCCAAGTCGCAGCTTGAAATCTGCACCCTTCTGGCCTCGCGACTGGGTATAGATCCAAAGGCTTACAGTGACAAATCGGATGAGGAATGGGTCAAATCGATTGCCTGCGGCGGCGGAGATGTTCCTGACTGGGAGGAGTTCAAGGAAAAAGCCATTTACCGGATACCCCTCAAGGAGCCCTTCATTTCCTTCAAGAAGGAGATTGAAGACCCGGAGAACAATCCCTTTCCCACTCCTTCCGGGAAGATAGAGATTTATTCCCAACTTCTTGCCGACAAGAACGATCCCCTCCTGCCTCCTGCACCCACCTATTTTGAGCCGTGGGAAGGCCGCAATTCCCCACTGGCGAAGATGTATCCGTTGCAGATGATCACCGCTCGATTCCAACGGCGAGCTCACACCCAGTTTGAAACGCTGCCGTGGCTGCGCGAGCTTATTCCGAATAGGGCGGAGATTAACTCTCAGGACGCCGAACCCAGAGGTATAGAGGACGGCGACATGTTGAGAATATATAACGACCGGGGAGAGATCCGCATCGCGGCCACGGTGACGGAGCGGATTATGCCGGGGGTGGTCAACGTGCCCCAGGGCTCCTGGTTCATGCCCGACGAGAACGGCATAGACAGGGGCGGATGTCCCAACACCCTGTGTACGGAGGAGTACTCACCCTGCGGCTCATACACCTGGAATACAGGCCTGGTAGAGGTAGAGAAGGCCAAGGATTAGATCGGGGATGAGGCCCTCTGAAGCAGCGGTTCGCGGCAAGCTGGCCTCAGAGATAACTGGGGAGGTATCGAATGGACGTTGCTGACAAGAAGGGAATTGACCCGGAAACTCGTAAGGAGACTGATACGGCTTCAAGACAACTGGGAATGTTCTTTGACCAAACCCGGTGCGACGCCTGTTATGCCTGTGCCGTGGCCTGCAAGGATTGGCACGATGTTCCCGCTGGTCCAGCTAAGTGGTTAAGGATTTCAACCATTGAAAAGGGAACGTATCCCCATCTCTATATGGCCTTCGGTTTTCATCTCTGTACCCAGTGTGAGGATCCTCCGTGTGTGGGCGCCTGCCCCGCAGAGGCCATCTCCAAGCGGGAGGAGGACGGGATCGTTGTTGTTGATAGAGACAAGTGCGTGGGGAAGGCCAAATGTGGTTTCCCCTGCTCCCTTGAGTGTCCAGCAGGCAATGATGTCTCAGGCTTCGCTTCACTCATAAGCGAGGGAAAACACGCCAAGGCATGGGAGTTGCTCATCGAGACCAATCCCTTCCCCGGGGTGTGTGGGAGAGTCTGTTACCACCCCTGCGAATCCGCGTGCAACCGAGCTCAGGTGGATGACCCGGTGGCCATCCGTACCCTGGAGCGTTTTGTGGGTGATCACACCTATGGCATTCCACCCTTCACGGTGGAACGCAAGGCAGAAAGAATCGCCGTAGTCGGGGCTGGCCCTGCGGGTCTATCCTGTGCCTACCACCTGGCCAAGCATGGCTATCGGATCACCGTCTTTGAGGCTCTGCCGGTGGCTGGGGGTATGCTCAGGGTGGGTATCCCGGAATACCGATTGCCCAAGTCCGTTCTGCATCGTGAAATCGCCTTCATCGAGGCTGTTGGGGTGGAGATAAAGACCCGTATGCGCCTGGGAGATAACCTGAGTTTTCAGGAGTTGGATCAGTTTGATGCCGTGTTCTTGGCGATTGGGGCTCATAGGGAAAAGACCCTCGATGTCCCAGGCATAGATCTGAAGGAGGTCATACCCGGGGTAGAGTTTCTCAGACACGTCAACCTGAACGGGCAGGTCAATGTCGGTAAGAGGGTTGTGGTACTCGGAGGAGGCAATGTTGCTTTCGATTGCGCCCGAACCGCCCGCCGATTGGGTGCCGCGGAAGTACATCTCATATGCCCCGAGTCCCCTGATGACATGCTTGCCGAACCCTCAGAGATCAAACAAGGTGAAGAGGAAGGTATCCATATCTATACCTCCCGCATTCCCTGCAGAATTCTGGGTGAGGAGGACTGTGTCTCCGGCGTTGAGTGTCTCAGTCTGCGCTCCATGGCATTTGATGAGCAAGGGAAACTACACTTTGAAGCCGTTGAGGGTTCAGAGCACCTGCTGCCAGCCGATACGGTGATAATGGCTATCGGCCAGGAACCTGACCTCTCTTTTCTGCCCGATGACATAAGGGTTGAAAGAGGAATGATCAGCATTGACGAAGATGGGGCAACCTCACGGCCAAAATACTTCGCTGGGGGAGATGCTGCCCTTTCCGA
>WVXP01000192.1:8793-15063 GCA_011773445.1 Pseudomonadota bacterium
GAATACAGGCTCCTCGATACTGATTTCATCGAGAAAAAAAGCAGGGTAGAGGATCCCCTGTTGCCCCTCGGAGAACGGCTTGGTGATCTCTCAGAAGTCCAATTGGGGCTGAACCAGGAACAGGCAATGACAGAGGCTGATCGATGTCTGACCTGTCAGGGAATGTGCCGAGTAGCCTGCCCCTATGATGCGCCTCAATTCGGTGCCGAAGACAATCCCAAGATGCAGAAATGTGAGTTCTGCTTGGAGGAGTGGGAAAAGGGGAAGCAACCCATGTGTGTTCGCTCTTGCACCATGCGGGCCTTGGATGCTGGTCCCATGGACGAATTGGTGGCTAAGTACGGAGAAGCAAGAGAGGCGGAGGGTTTCTCTTATTACGAAAAGAGTCATCCGGCGATTGTCTTCAAGCCGAAATTCTATTCCGGGAAATAGATTACTCCCCGCCGGGTAAGATTCGGGCCATATTCGGCCTTGATAAGAGTGCTAAAAGAGATGCCGAGGAAAAGGACTGATTCGGAAAGAGCGGCAGGCAGCACGAGGATCGTAAGGACCGTCTGCGACCGGTGTCACTGCGAGTGCGGGGTTTTCGTGCATGTGCGGGATGGAAGGGCCATCAAAGTTGAGGGAGACCCACACCATCCCATCAATGAAGGGTCATTATGCCCCAAGGGGCTGGCCGTCTTACAGACGGTTTACCACCCAGACCGTATTCTCTATCCCATGAAGCGTACAGGTCAGCGGGGAGAAGGGAAGTGGCAGCGTATCTCCTGGGACGAGGCCCTCGATACGGTGGCCGCCACATTCAAGGAGGTCATGGAGAAATATGGACCGGAATCCATCACCTGGTCCTGGGGGGATGCGGCCTCCCACAATACGTGGGTCTCAAAACAGGCCTGGCTCACCGCAATGAATGCACCAAACCACCTCCACTCAGATGCTCACTATTGCTTCTATCCCGTGGGTATAGCGAATCGTGCAACGTTTGGTGAAATGGTCACGAGCGAAGGCTCTCCCGATTATAGAAACAGTCGATGCATGATGCTATGGGGCGGTAACCCTGTCATGAGCCACCCCACCGCCGCTAGGGACATCATGATCGGCAAGGGAAAGGGAGCGAAAATCATCGTCATAGACCCAAGATTTACAGAGACGGCCTCAAAAGCTGACCTCTGGCTGCAGGTCAGGCCGGGGGCTGATGACGCCCTGGCCTTGAGCATGCTGAACGTGATTATCAATGAGGAATTGTATGACAAGGAATTTGTGGACACGTGGTGTTCGGGTTTTGAGCAATTAAGGGAGAGAGTACAAGACTATCCACCGCGTTGGGGGTCAGAGATCACCTGGGTCGACGAGGAGGAAATCATCCAGGCAGCAAGAATGTATGCCACCAACAAGCCAGCAAGCATGCACACACGCATGGGCGTCTGTATGAGTACCAACACCGTTCAGACAATCCGAGCTATATCCATCATGCTGGCCATATGCGGCAACCTGGATATCAAAGGAGGCAACGTCTTTAAGCGGCTGCCTCAAGGCCTCCGATCGCGACGAGAGATACCCGACAAGGAACTGGCGCTGCCGCCGGAGATACAGGACAAGAAAATAGGCGCTCAAGAATACCCCCTGCTTTCTGGCTCTCCCACCCTCGTGGGCAACTTTTCCCATCCCCCTTCGGTGATTCACACTATGATCACCGGTAAACCATATCCTATCAAGGCACTGTGGGCCTGCAATGACCTTCTTCTCTGTCTGGAAGGGGCTCGGGAGACCAAAGAGGCCCTTATGAATCTGGATTTCCTCGTGGGGTCGGATTTTTTCATGACGCCGACCCTCGAGCTTTGCGATGTCATTCTCCCGCCCGCCACGTACCTCGAGAGGGAAGAGCCAGTAGAATCTCTCTGTACGGTCAATACGATTTCTGCACGTCAGAAGGCTATTGACCCCGTGGGTGAATGCCGGAACGAAAAAGACATCGACTTTGAAATCATTAGGAGAATGGGCCTTAAGCCGCCTGCCCAATTCCAATCGCCCGAGGAGTTCAATGATTACTCCGTAAAAGGAATGGGTGTTACCTATGAAGACTTCAAGAAAAAGGGTTATATATCAGAGCCCGTTCAGTACAAAAAGTATGAAGAAAAGGGGTTCAATACTCCCTCCGGAAAGGTGGAAATCTACTGTTCACTGTTTGAGAAGTATGGATACGATCCCCTGCCTTTCTACCAAGAAAATCCTGAAACCCCAATCTCTGCGCCCGAACTGGCAAAGGAGTACCCCCTCATGTTGATTACTGGTGGCAGGCACGTGGTCTATTTCCACGCAGCCCACAGACAAATTCCCTGGCTCCGAGAAATAGCCCCGGAACCTACCCTCACGATTCATCCTGACACGGCCATGCACCTTGGCATCAAAGATGGGGATATGGTTTGGATTGAGGCGCCCAAGGGAAGAGGGCGGATCAAGATGAAGGCCGAACTTACCGAAGCCCTTCACCCTCGGGTCGTCCATGCTCCCTCCCACTGGTGGTTTCCGGAAAAAAAGGACCCTACTCACGGATGCTGGGATTCAAATATCAACGCCATACTGTCTAATGATCCACCCTACGATCCCATCGTAGGCGCGACGCCGCTCCGGGGCTGTCTGTGCAGAGTTTATAAAGTGCAAAAAGAGGAGTGACATGTCCAAGAGAGCAATCATGGTGGACATCGATTTGTGCTATGGGTGCTTTGCCTGTGAAGTCGCCTGCAAGCAGGAACACAGCCTTCCTGAGAACGTCAACTGGATACGGGTCCACAAAATTGGCCCCCAGAAAGTAAACGGTAAATTGCAGATGCATTTTTATCCCATGCAATGCAGGCACTGCACCAGGCCACCGTGTATGGATGCTTGCCCTGAGCATGCGATCACGCAGCGGAGGGACGGCATCGTCCTCATTTCGGAGGAGCGATGCATTGGCTGTCTCAAGTGCGCAGAGGCCTGTCCTTTCGGTGCCATCGAATGTCATCCAGGGACCGGTCTTGCCGGAAAATGTACGCTCTGTGTCGAGCGTATCGAGGAGGGAAAGGTGCCGTCATGTGTCTACCACTGCCCCACCGGAGCCCTGGGGTTCGGCGATCCGAACGAACTTATGGCGAGGAAACAGAAGGCTGTTGCCCAAGAGGAGTTGCGAAATCTTTGAAATAATGAGGGGAGGGCTTACGACCTGCCAGAAGGGGAATCTGCCGATCAATTCGGGCCGGGTAAGACATGGTCCTTTGAATAGATCTGCCGAATCTTTTCAGCAGTACCAATAGTTCACTCAAGCAAAAAGGGGGAATCAATGGATCAACTCATTATTACTGTCGCAGTGGCCGGGTCAGGGCCGACCAGGAAAGATAATCCCAATGTGCCGTATTCGCCTGAGGAGATCGCTGATGAAGTCATACGTTCTCACGAGGCGGGAGCCGCCATAGCCCACGTGCACGTGCGTGAACCCGAGACGGGGGCACCTTCTTTCAAACTGGAATATTTTCGCGAAGTGCGAGAGCGGGTGCGATCGAGGTGTGATATCTTGCTCAACTGCACGACCAGTAGCTTCTTTCTAACAGGCGATAATATTTTGGAGCAGCGAGTTGCTCCTCTCAGCCTCGGCATAGACTTGTGCTCGCTGGATATCGGCAGCATGAACCTTCGAGAACGCGTCTTTCTCAACCCTCCAGAGTGGGGGCCATACTGCGCAAAGGCGGCCCGCGAACGGGGAGTCAAGCCTGAGCTGGAATGTTTTGACGCGGGTCACATCCGGTTGGCCAAGAACTTGATCGATAAAGGGTTGCTCGATCCCCCGTACCTCTTTCAGATCTGTATGGGTACGGATGGCGGGATAGAAGCCACCACCAGGAGTTTCGCGTTCATAACCGAATTACTCCCCTCCGAAGACGTTGTCTGGACGGCGATGGGGATCGGTCGCCACCAGTTTCCCGTTGCCGTTCTGTCCATGATGAATGGGGGACATGTCCGTGTCGGATTTGAGGATAACGTCTACCTTGCCAGGGGCGTATTGGCAAAAAGTAACGCCGAACTCGTGGCAAAGGCCGTCAGGCTGGCAAAGGACCTGGGAAGGGAGATTGCGGGGCCTGAGGATGCCCGGAAAATACTGCAAATCTAAACCACGTGAACGCCGAACCTTCTTCTGTGTAGACACCTCGAGGCATGAACAGCGAAGTCACTGAGATGGTAAGTCTACACCCCATTCCCCCAGAGGAAGAATTTGGTGTTCCATAACTCCTTTGCTTAGCAACTGCTATCAAGTTTTGCCCAGACGACAGCCATTCCTCGAAGACAACTACGGCCCGGATCGGCAAGAAAATACGTCGACGTGCTCACTGACGAAAGGAGCAACGCATCATGCTGAAGGGATATAACGGTGCCATTGTCCGTGTTGATTTGACCACTGGGAAGATTAGCTACGAAAAAGGAGATGAAGCGATCGCGCGGAAATACATTGGAGGCGTGGGCTTAGCGGCCAAAATGCTATGGGACGAAACAACTCGTGATATGGAGCCTTTCTCCCCGGAAAATCCATTACTATTCATGACGGGTCCACTGAGTGGTAGCCCCGTGCCCAAGAGTAGCCGGTGCATCCTTGCTGGGATTTCTCCACTGACCGGTATCTACGGTCAGGCGCACTCTGGCGGAAGCTTGGCCGACGAACTGAGGCATGCTGGATTTGATGGGATCGTAGTACAAGGACAAGCAGAACGGCCAGTATACCTCTGGGTCCATGATCGCAAAGCCGAAATCCGTGACGCGGGACACCTTTGGGGCAAGGATACCTATGAGGTGGCTGATCTCCTACAGAAAGAGACAGATGCCAAGGCCTGTCCTGCCTGTATCGGACAGGCTGGTGAGAGGCTCGTAAGGCTGGCTGGGGTCATGAATGATGGCAGACAGGGGAGAGCAGCCGCCCGATGTGGACTGGGGGCATTGATGGGGTCAAAGAGACTCAAGGCCATCGTGGTGAGGGGAACGTTGCCGCTCGATTTTCACGATGAGAGCAAGCTCAGGGAGGGCGCCCGGAGTATCCTTCAATTGTTTCCAGTAAAAAAGCGGGAAGACGCGATGGAGACACATGTGACAATGTTTAAGAACTTCTTCACGTTTGGCCGCGTCCCGGTGAAAAACTGGTCGGAAGGGGTCTTCGAACCCGGATATGTGTATCCTGAGGACATGCGAAAAGCGACCCAAATGCACTGCAAACGATGTCCCTATGAGTGCACGGAGTCCTACCTGACCCCGGACGGTCAAAGGCATATGGTATGGGAGGCATGGGGACCTTTGGGAACAAACTGTCTCATCGCCAATCCTGAGGCTCTGCAAGAGGCATATACTCTCTGCAACAAGTATGGTATAGACGCCATATCAACCGGTACAGTTGTTTCATTTGCGATGGAATGCTTTGAGAAAGGCCTGATCACGAAGGAGGATACTGACGGCATCGAGCTCACCTGGGGCAATCACCTGGCAATGATTGAAATGGTGAGAAAGATCGGTGAAAGAGAGGGTTTCGGAGAGCTCCTGGGAGAGGGTGTAAAGAGGGCTGCTGATCGCATTGGCGGCCTTGCCTCTGAATACGCAATGCACGTGAAGGGGTTAGAAATGCCCGCTCATGATCCCCGAGCCACTGCAGGGTTGGCACTCGGGTACGCAACAGGGAGCATTGGAGCTGCCCACATGGAGGCTTCCGGGTCACAGAACTTGGAAAACTGGCTCGAAGTTGACCAGCCTCGGACGTCTCCAGAGCTGGGATTTCCCGTTGCCTTAGGCCGCTTTGACACTGAGGGCAAAGGAGCTATTGTGGCCAAGACGCAAGATTTTGGCTGCCTCTTGGATTCCCTTACGATCTGTTTGTTTCTGAGCCTCCATCAGTGGGTTCAACCTTCACACTACACCGCGTTGCTCAATAGTGCCACTGGATGGGACATGACCCCGGAGGAGTTTATGCTGGTGGGTGAGCGCATCTTCAATTTGAAGCGTTTGATCAGTGTCAGGCGCGGAATAAGTAGAAAAGATGATACACTTCCGCCACGAATTCTTACTCATAGACTGTCCGAGGGCGGAACCAGGGGAAACCTTCCCAACCTCGGCGTTATGCTCAATGAGTATTACTCCTGTAGGGGGTGGAGTGAGGAGGGAATTCCAACCAGGGAGAAACTGACCGAACTGGGTCTGGGCGAATGCCTTGAACACGCCATCATTTGAGGGGTCTTTTTCGATTTCGCCTCAAGGCACACAGCG
>WVXP01000192.1:15073-16026 GCA_011773445.1 Pseudomonadota bacterium
CATACGTAAACCCCACGGCTGTCACAGCTGCACGCCGGCAAAAAACATTAACCCAGCAACTGCTTGATCATGGCGGCAACTGCAGTACGGACCAGAATCACGGGTTTCCCCGTTAGGTGCTGGACTATCTGTTTCGCCTCCATGGTATATCCGGGGCAATCCATAACCACCAGATCGACGTCACGTTCCTTTAGTATCCGCGCTGCCCGTTTACTTTCATCTGTGGCTGTGGGGCCATAAGGCGACGCAGACGTTACGACGACTTCCACCCCCTCCTTGTTCCATTTCCCCCCGAAATCATCGATTTGGTCAGCTGCCGGGACAATGACGCCCAATCTATTTCCCTTTCTCAATAATCCCAATGCGAACCCGCAAAGGGGCTCCGAGGGAGTGATAACCAACTTTTCCGACGTGAATTCCGGCCACTCTCCCACGCAAAGGATAATGACCAAATCTGCTCCTTGCTCGTGTAGTTTGTCGATACACTCCTGCATTTTTTCGATGATCTTGCTGCGCGCCAACCTGACCTGCGAGCCGTCTCCCAGTCTAGCCACAAGCATGTATTCGCCCCCTTCGGGGGCCAGCTTCTCGACCTCTGACAAACTCAGACCATCGAGGGCGCCGCATTCCAGATATTCAGCCTCAACCCCCGCCAGCTCCTTGATCTCGGGAACCACATCCACCCGTGGTGATTGCCCAATGGTTACGACTCCTACCTTTGTTTTTCTGTTCACCGTGGCCACTCCTCATCACTCGCGGGTTCCCTCAGGGCTTGAGGGTCCCAGTGTCAGAACATGGATTTTTCATTGTTCGTACGTCTCAAGCGCGACCTTATTTCGTTGCAAAATCTGGGTATTGGAACCCAGCCCTTGTCATCTCGGCAAGCATAGTGAGAAACGCTAAATTGGTCTCCTCCGAAAGGCCGTCCACTTTTGGCTCGGGGAGAAATGAGT
>WVXP01000154.1 GCA_011773445.1 Pseudomonadota bacterium
AAATCGCTTTTGCGGGCCCCATGGCGATCGGCCGGAATAGCTTACCCATATCCGACCGTGACATTGTCTGTGATCTCCCCTATCCCCTTCATTGCGGCCTATGGTTCGACCATCACCCTGGAAACCTCGAGGACGTAAAGCTCAGAGGGTACGACCCTGCTCAGTTGCCGGGTCGATTTGACTTCAAGGACAGTTGTAGCCGAGTCGTTCACGAATACTTCTCCCCAAAGGTTGAGTTACCACCCTATTTTGAGGTCACGGTGCATCACGCTGATACAATTGACGCTTTCCGCTATCGAGACATCCAAGACTGGAGAGAAGAAACCCCTGGCAAGGTGATTGATTGTGCCCTGAAAATGGTTGGCCCCTCAAAAGATGGAGATCTTCTCAGAAAAAAGTCGGTTTTTCTGCTGAGAGACAATCCTCTAGATGTGGTTGCAGTGAATCCCGAAATACAACATCATTATCGCGCCTATCAAGGACAGGAAGAGAGGATGATGTTGATTATCAGCGAAGCCTCCTGTTTCCTCTCCCATGATGGAGGACATGAACTCATCATTGTCGATTTGACACGATATAAGAGACGACCCACTGTCTTCAGAAATCTTGCTTTTCTCCTCTACCCCTCTGCACAAGCTGTTATTGAAATCCGGAGTCTCTATCATCAGGGAGTCAAGACGAACAACTTCAATATCTCAATCTCACTGAGTCCCAATGTGGACCCTGTTACGCTTCAGAAAGATCTGGGTGAAATGATGAGGGAACTCAACATCGGTGATGGACATCGAGGTGCTGCTTCCGGGACTGTCAATTGTCGGTCAAAGGACGAGATGATTCGAACAAAGAATGAACTTCTGGAGAAGATCCTTCGTTTCTGGAAGAGAGCCTGAAAAGGGCTTGAAGGGAAAACGACATTGACAGCTTTACAAAAAGATCGTTTTTTGCCGCTTCAAGGGTTTTTGTGGTTTGGCCAGTTGTCGGTTGCCCATGGTCGGTCTCCTGCCATTTCACGTATCTCGCCTATATCCTAAGTTCGTGGGAAGCTCAGTACATGGGCGAAGCGTCGATGAAGAGAAATCGACACGGAGGGAATATCGAAAAACGATGGGGGAATTCATGGAACGACGCTATCCCCAATGTCCAATACCGGCCGTGGGTGCCGTCGTTGTCAAGGGCGATGATGTGCTCCTCATTGTCAGGGGCAAGGAACCTGGGTATGGGCAATGGTCCATCCCTGGAGGAGCGATCCTCTTGGGAGAGACCCTGGAAGAGGCTGTCGTCCGAGAAATTGAGGAGGAGGTGGGTATTGTCACAAAGCCAGTTGGTCTGATTGGAGCTGTGGATCGAATCGTTCATGATGAAGCGCGAAGAGTTCTGTATCACTACGTCTTACTGGATTTCCTATGTCTCCATCGTTCGGGTAATCTCCGGGCACGTTCTGACGCTGTGAAGGCCCGTTGGGTGAACCAGTCTCGTTTAGGGAGATACAACCTTTCGAAAGAAACCGAAGGAGTGGTTCGGAAGGGCCTCAACATGTTGGAGTCCCAGAGAAAGAATGAAGAGGCGAAATGACAAAATAGGGGGGGACGGGTTGTTATTCAGATTCCTTTTCTCGGGTTTTGTCTGATGAAAGTGGAAAAGGGGCGCTCTTCGCTGCTTTGAAATCTTTTTTCGACAATTCTAAAGCTCGGCTCCACCGCAAAAATGACTGACTCTCTCGCTCGTCCTCCCCCGCAGATTCCTGCGAGGGATCGCTCGAGCCCGCAGAGTTCGCAGAGTGAGAAACCTAATGCATCGGATAATTGCTCCAATTTTTTGAGAGGAAAAATGGGGGCAAATGCTTTGCTCTGGATTGGCCTCTCATCAATCCAGAGCAGCTTTTCTCCGAGGCTCTGTGTACTCTCTGAGAGACTAGAAAGCTCGAATTTGCAAAGAAATCATGGCGAAAAAATCCTGACTCGCGCTCAGAGCTTCCCTTCCCACTTTCTGAGGAAGTATTCTTGCAAAGCCATGCCCAGAGTGTTCTAAAGGTATTAGGGAACGGCCTGGGGAATGCTGACACCCTTCCACCGCAAACGTCCCTCAGGGACATGAGCGTCCACAAAACTGAGGAAACTCCACTCGGATTTTACTTGACATTTGGATTTTGACATTCGACATTGTGAAGTGAATCATGATGCTTAGCAAATAGCGACTTGAAGCGGGTATCAATCGGTTCGTCGAAATGGGGCATCAGGGGAGGTGACAAAAGTGGCTGTCAGGAAGCCTGATTTTGCGGGAACCTGGTATCCTTCATCATCGGAGAAGTGCCGGGAGGAGATTGAACGCTATGAAAAGAGGGCGCGGGAGTCCTCTGAAAAGCCCGAAAAGGCCGTCGGCGGGATTGTACCTCATGCTGGATGGTACTATTCAGGAGAGATTGCCTGCAATGTTCTTAAATCCCTTAGGGCATGGTCATCCCCAGAAACGGTTGTTATATTTGGCATGCATCTCGGGCCCACAAGTGATCACGTCATGATGGTGGAGGGGGAGTGGGAGACCCCCCTTGGGAATCTCGAGGTTGATGAAGCCCTAGCTTCCGAGCTTGCGAAATCCTTCAGTTTTGTGAAAGAGACCCCCTTTCTCCACGGCGCGGACAACACGATCGAGTTGCAATTGCCCATCATTAAGTATTTTTTTCCCAATACCCTTATTCTCCCCCTCGGGGTGGCCCCTCGTGATGAGGCCCTCGAGATTGGGGAAAAAGTCGCCCAGTTGGTTCGCGAGAAGAGCGTTGAGGCGTTGGTCATCGGGTCGACAGACCTGACCCATTACGGTCCCAATTATGGATTCACTCCAAAGGGGGTAGGGGAAGAGGCCGTCCGATGGGTAAAGGGAGAGAACGACAAGAGAATAACTGAACTGATGGTTCGGATGGACGCTCCTGGCATGCTCGCAGAGGCCCGGGCCAGTCAGAACGCCTGCTGCGTCGGGGCGGCAGCCGCCGCCGTTGCAGCAGCCAAAAATCTGGGGGGGCGAAAGGGGGAACTCCTCGTTTATCGAACGAGTCATGACGTCGAACCTCACTCGAGTTTCGTGGGGTACGCGGGTGTCGTCTACTACAGCTAAGACGAGAAAAGCGAGCTACCCTGGGGATTCAAACCATGGAGATCCGTGAGAGCTCCATTGTAATCTCCAGTGCTAATACGCTCCTTGATCGATTCGATGCAGGCGGAAAAGCACCGGGTGGCAAGGTCGAGATCATCCAGGATCTCTTTATGAAAGGTTTCTGGATCGAGTTTTAAGTTTCGGAGGGCGTGTTCAATTGCATCCTGGAGATGTTTAATCTCATTTCCCATCGGTTTGCTCCTGGCTATATTTCGGATGATCAAATGATTCCCAGATCCCATTCTGCCATTGAAACTGCCGGAGAATCAAGGCCCCACTTCCCAGGGTTCGCTCTTCCATTATGGTCAAAGGTGGGCAAGGCCGTGAAGGTCCTTTTCTTTTTGTTTGGTTTGGCCTTTTCCCTGATGGTTTCTCAGGCCGGGTCTCAGGAGCTCTATAAATGGACTGATGAGACCGGTAAAGTCAATATTGTCGATGATATGAGCATGGTCCCCGAGAGGTATCGGGACACGATAAAGATCTATCCAATTTCTCCTGTCGTGATGAAAAGGCCGAGTATTGAAAAGGAAGAGGTCTCTGAATCTGCCTCAGACATGGTTAGAGAGGAAGAGCAACCCGAACCCGCAACGCTCACTCCTGAAGAGAGGGATGCGAGAATTGAAGCCCTTCAGAACCAAAAGGACGAGCTGGAAAAAGAGAGGCGTCGTCAATGGATCTTGCAAGAGCGATTCGGAAGCATCGGGAGCGCCCGTGCCACTTTTTACAAAAAAAGAGTCGAGAAGCTAGATGAGCAAATCGAAGCCGTCCAAAAGGACTTGGACGCAATTCACTGAAGCGGGCAGTGAAGATGGACTGTCAATCTTCAGCTTTATGGGAGTTCAACCCGCGGATAACGACCCGCCTGGGATCAGGATCGTCTATGGGCATCCTGATTCGTCACGAAAACGCACCCTCGGCCGTTTCTTTCTCCCTGGAACCCTTGGCGGCGGCAAGGAGTGTGACAAGGACGCCTCCAAAACCAATAAGTGAGGCGAATCCCTTGACCAGAAAGCCCAATACAGGTACCCAACCAATCACCCACAGTGTCACGAGTCCCAAAGACGTCGCCCAGAGTACATTGAGATCAGGTTTCTTCAACGCTCTAGCCATCTTATTCCCAATCAGCTGAGCCACGGCAATATAACCGACCAGAAAGGCGCAGAGAACCAGAAAAATTTCCAGGAATATTAATGGAATACCGACCAGCGATATGGCCAGCAGTACCGCTAACGGAATGATCAGTAACAGCCCCAGGATGCCCCACAGGATCACCCTGAGTGTACGCTTCTCTACCGAAGTGGAAATTGAACCGAATGGCTTGGGGATAATTGCCACAAGCAACAATGCCAGGGCGAGAAGGGCGGCAAAATTGACGGTTCGAAAAACCCAAGACCATACTCGCCACTTACCATGGGAGAGGAGATCCACGATGGAGGAAATACCTGGGATAGGAACGGCAACGATATCACCGTTGATTTGCGCCCCTTCCTCCTTTTCGACCGATCCTCCAACCGACACAACATCCCCGTCCACGATCCCATTCGCACCCAAGAGAACCGAACCACCAACCGCAACGGCATCACCTTCGACGATACCGTTTACGGTTAAATTCCCACCAACGGCCACTGCGTCGTCTACCCTCATCCCCTCTTCGACCACAACATCACCGCCGATGTTGACGATCCCTCTGGCCTCAACACCAAACGCAGGTAGAAGTGCCAGGGACAACCCTACGAACAGAAGAAGAGCGACCTGTTTTTTCATCTTTTGTCCCTCCTTCCCATTGTTCCGTCCTCAGGTTATCACGCCCGGTCTCCGCGCTCGATGGCTGGTAATCACTGAGGAAATAGAGGTTTTAGCCCCCACTGGTTTCAGCTAGCAATTCGATCCTAGCAAACTTGGAAAATCTGTCAAGAGATCTTTTCACTGGAGTTTCCTGACTTTTCTGATCTATTCGAGAGGCAAGTGGTCCAAACCCCTTTGAGCGTTCCTGCAAATGTTTTTTGCTCATAAACCTTAGGCGAAGTGCAAGATCAGCGCCTTCAACTGTCTGAGCCCGAAGGGCGAGTTTTGAAGGCGCCTGGAGCGAGCCTTAGATTTATCAAAAAACCTTTGGGAACCAGCGAAAAGGGAGTCGGGCACTTGCGTAATTCAAAAACAGAATGAAGTTCCGACTACTTGCATAGCTACATATCTGGTTTTTGAGGAAACTCCAGATCTTTTCACACAGTTGACATGAGACCATACGTGGCATGGGGTAGACCATTGGCGAACCTAGGTCAAGAAGTCTAAAATAGATAACAGAGAAAGGGTCTGCGAATCGTTTCAGAGGAGTTTCCCCATTTCCCGAGGGATATGTCTACCAAGTTATGAATTTTTTTGAATATATCCGAGTTCTCAAAAGGGAGCCTGCCTCCCTTCGCTCTCGAACTTACACGAAACCCTTTTCTCGTCCGTGGCAGGACCATGTCGCTCATAGACAAGAGACCCAACAAAAAATTGGGAAACCCGTCAAGTCGTCTCGGAATTGCTTTGCAGTAAATGGCCGACATAGGAGGCTCAAATCATGAAGGCACTTTACTTCGAGGAACATGGTGAATTAGACGTTATTCAGTATGGGGAGGTTCCTGACCCCACCCTGAACGAGGGTGAGGTGCTCCTGCGGGTTCGGGCTTGCTCCATCAATCATCTGGATATTTGGGTCAGACGCGGCTGGCCCGGTCTTAGGCTCGAAATGCCCCATTGGTGCGGAGCCGATGTTGCGGGTGAGGTCGTCGAAACAGGACAAGGCGTCTCCGGCTGGCAGATAGGACAGAGGGTGGTCGTGGACCCAGGCGTCAATACCGTCGAAGACGAATTCACACGGCGTGGAGAAGCGACCCTGAGCCCAGGCTATCATATCCTTGGAGAACACATCCGCGGTGGCGCTGCAGAATACCTGACCGTTTCGGCTCGTAACCTGGTGGCCATGCCAGAAGGCTTGGATTTTCCAACGGCCGCGGCTCCTCTTCTCGTCAGCCTTGCCGCTTGGCGCATGCTCATACAACGTGCTGAGCTGAGAGCCGGGGAATCTGTTCTCGTGGTGGGTGCCGGCGGTGGTGTCAACAGCATGGCCATTCAGATCGCTAAGCTAGCTGGTGCTAGGGTCTACGTCGTGGCAGGCAACAAAGAAAAAGGATCCAGAGCTCGAGAACTTGGCGCTGATGTGGTGCTGGACCGGTCTCAGGTGGATTGGGGACGGGAGATCCACAAGCTCACAGGGAAGCGTGGCGTGGATGTCGTCGTGGATAATGTTGGGAAGGCCTCGTTGATCGCGAGTATGAAGGCGGTCGCGCGTGGCGGGAGAATCGTCATCATTGGTAACACGAGTGGGCCTCACGTCGAAATCGACATCCGCTTTATCTTCGGTAAGCAGATCAGCCTTATCGGCAGCACCATGGGAACCCACCAGGACTTTCTCAACGTAACCGCCCTTCTCTGGGATGGCAAACTGAA
>WVXP01000165.1 GCA_011773445.1 Pseudomonadota bacterium
ATTTGTTCATCCGGGCCCGAT
The DNA here is from genome assembly GCA_011773445.1 of Pseudomonadota bacterium. Lineage (GTDB taxonomy): Bacteria > Desulfobacterota > BSN033 > WVXP01 > WVXP01 > WVXP01. The sequence continues at coordinate 22 of WVXP01000165.1, forward strand.
CCGGATTATGCAATACTTCTTCCGCAATTCGATAGTATTGGTCCAGGGTGGTAACTATCGAATACAGTTGAGAGTGTCGGAAAAGTCCTGTGGATAAGGGCGATTTCCGGTGTGATGGCGTTTTTTAGAAGCTGGTTTTAGGCTCCTTAGTTTAGCTGGCTTTTGCTTATCTTCTTGTTCCCATGTTTATCTTTTTGCATTCCACCCTTTCCTCAGTTGCCCTAGGTGAAACCATAGTTTAGAATCTTCTCGATGTTGTGAACCATGCAATACAGCATCCATTGGATGGTGACTTTGATCGTTCCCCTCAAAGTAAAGCGGTCTAAACGTTTGTGAGCCCTGATATTGGCAAAAACAGGTTCTGCTATGGCGATACGCTGAGGGTAAATCCTGCGTCCCTGTGGGGTATCGACCTTCGCCGCCATCCTCCTCAACAAATGGGTGGGCTCCACCCCAATCGGCACCAGTAAACACTTGCGTTTGCCACCCCCGGCGATCAGACACCTGACCCGCAATGGGCACCCTCTACAATCCCCCTCATCAGCAACGTATCTTCGCTTGACCATGCCATCGACACAGACCCGCCCCGCATCGAGCCTCAGTCTCTTTCGGTTCGGGCACACATACTGATCATTGGCTTCATCATAACGGAAATCCTCCAACCGAAACCGCTTTTTCGGCCTGCGCCGTGTGGCAAAACGCGGATCTCGCTTGCGGAAAAACCGGTCGGGGATGTAGACATCAAGCCCCATCTGCTCACAGGTGCGAATATTGATCGTGCTGTGGTAATTGCTGTCGGCTGTCAGGATCTTTCCCGCGAAATAATCCTCACCATGACCGATGATCCCCATAGTTTCCTTGGCCCCATCGAGCATGGGAGGCCCATGCGAATAGTCCTGACTGTGACCAAAGGCCTCAGCATGGACGATCACCTGGTGCTTTCGATCAATGAGTGCCTGGCCGTTGTAGCCCTGAATGGGCCCGTGGGAAGTCCACATCCTGGCCGACTCATTATCGGTGACGTTGCTGGTGGCCTCCTTGCCCCTCGGCCCATACTTGGGCTCATGCTCCCTCAGAAACTTCTCAATGCGATCGGCCTTCTTCCGAAGCCTCTCAATCTGCTTCTCGCGGTTGAGCCTCCCAGTTGGAGCCCCTCCGCTGGAACCCTCCTCATCCCGCCTGTCTTGCTCCGCATGCTCCTCAACCAACTGCCTCACCTTGGCCTCCATGCGCTCCTTCTTCCTCCGAAGCTGCCCGTGGGTTCCCGTCCACTGCTCGGAGGCATTGGATGGAAGCCTCAAACCATCCAGGGCAAAAAAAGTGCCCCCCAAAAGACCCATCTCCTCGCAGACCAAAAGCACATCCCGAAACAAGGGCACAATCTCATCCTGCATCGAGGAGATAAAGGCCGCAATGGTGCTATGGTCAGGCCGCTGTCCACACGCCAACGCCATAAAGGTCACATTCTCACGACAGGCCCGCTCGATCTTACGCGAAGAGTTCAACCCCCGGGAATAACCAAACAAAACAACCTTCAAAAGCACCTTTGGATCATAGGCCAAGCGGCCGGTCTCATCATTCTGGTACTTCTCATCAAAGCGGCTCACATCCATGCGCTCTTCAACAAGCGTATGAATGGCGAACTCCAGGGTGCCGGGCACGATCTGATCTTCCAGAGAAACAGAAAGCATGACCATCTGCTTATAGCTGTATTGCTTGTACTTTGCCATGGTTGATTGAGCCTCGCTGAGCTGTTTTTGGGATTCCCAGTGAACAATAAGAGATGATCATTGTATAGCACAAAAACTCAAATTATTAAAGGAAAAACAAACACTTACATGAAATATTCTTTTCTCTTTGATGCTTCAATTGCAGATAAACTGGATGGACAGAAAAAGGGGGGCGAGAGAGCAGAATTCGGGGGGTTTTTCGACAATCTCGTTAGAAATCGCTCGATCGGGTTTTTCTTTTGACATACCTTCCCATCCTGCTAAAATCGGGC
>WVXP01000204.1:0-1766 GCA_011773445.1 Pseudomonadota bacterium
CCAACCCCACGGGCGGCGTTCTCACGGCGGACGATCTGAGTGATATTGCGACCGTGGTCAAGGATAGGGCTGACCCAAGTATCAGGATCTATTCTGATGAGGTATACGAGGATATTATTTTCGAAGGCAAGGAACACGAGAGCATTCTCTCCATTCCAGGGATGGCCGAAAACACAATCCTCGACAGTGGTCACTCCAAATCTTACGCGATGACCGGTTGGCGTCTGGGCTATGCGGTCCTGCCATCGGTCGAGGAGGCGATGATATTTCGGCAGCTCAACATCAACATCATCTCCTGCACACCTCCGTTCATTCAGGAAGCGGGGAAGGAAGCCCTTGACAATGAGAAGAATAAAGGCATTATAGCGGCCATGGTCGATGAATTTGAGAAAAGGCGAGATGTNNGAGATGTTGTGGTGGAAGGCCTCAATCGGATCGATGGCATCCACTGCAACAAGCCCGAGGGGGCCTTCTACGTTTTTCCGAACATTGGAGGGATCTGCAGAAATCTCGGCATCATAGAAGCCTATGAAAATCTTCCCACCGAGACAAAACGCAGGACAAGCCCCTCTACCCTCTTTCAGATGTTCGCCCTGTACCATCACGGCGTGGCAACGATGGACCGACGTTCTTTTGGCGTCATTGGAAGCGAAGGCAAACACTACCTAAGGCTCTCTACAGCCACAGATATGGAGTCCCTGAAAGAAGGGGTTCGAATGATCGAAACCGCATCGAAAGACAAGGCGGGATTTGAGCGTTTCATGGCACAGGGAGACCATCTGTATTGAGAAGGACTTCTGCATAACGTGCGCCCTTCTCAAGCATACAATTCTCTATTCTATTACGTGACCTGAACGGGAAGAAGAGTGGGATCAGAGTTCGTGAATTGACAGACGAGAAGACAATAAGAGCTGAAAGGGGCAAATCATGTCGCTAGTGTTTGGGCCGAGGCGGGGAAGCTATACCGACATAAGTGAAGAGATAAGAGCCAAAGGGGAACCACTCTCAGTGGATGAGGTAAACCATTTTGAAATGCTTGATACGATATACCGGTCCCTATGTGCGTTACTCTTCAACTATGTTCCCACTTCTGGACATCCAGGCGGGTCGATATCTTCTGGTCGGTTCGTTGCCGGCATCGTTTTCGACACTCTGGACTATGATGTATCGAACCCTGACCGTCAAGATGCGGACGTTATTTCGTATGCTGCAGGTCACAAGGCATTGGGGCTCTACACGATGTGGGCGCTCCGTAACGAAGTGATGCGAATCGCGGCGCCCGAACTGCTGCCTAGAGATAAGCGTTACCAGCTTCGACTGGAGGATCTTCTCGGTTTTCGCCGAAACCCTATCACGAAGACCCCACTTTTTCTTAAATTTGAAGCGAAGGCACTCGACGGCCACCCCACGCCGGCCACACCGTTTATACGCCTTTCCACGGGTGCGTCAGGAGTTGGATTTGCTAGTTCCCTTGGACTGGCCTTTGGTGCTCTGGACTACTACGGCGGGGATCCACCTCGCGTCAATGTTGTGGAGGGGGAAGGGGGTATGACACCGGGCCGTGTCAGTGAGGCCATGGCCGCCGCCGGCACGGCCTCGCTGAGAAACGCCGTTGTCCATGTCGACTGGAACCAGGCATCGATCGATACCAACCACGTCTGCCGAGAGGGCAATGTGGCCGGCGATTATGTCCAGTGGACTCCAATGGAACTCGCCTATCTTCATGACTGGAACGTCATCCTAGTTCCAGAAGGGAGGAACTTCCA
>WVXP01000204.1:1815-15737 GCA_011773445.1 Pseudomonadota bacterium
CTCTCTGCGCCGATGGTTTCTACCAGGCAGCCAAACCCCTCCTCGATCTAACAGGGGCTATGCTCCCTCGGTGCGAAACGACTGGTCAGCGCTGCGAGGGGGCCAAAATAACAGAAATCGTAGAGGAGTGTTTCTGGGATTCTCTGATGGTCGTGCGGGAGGCGATGGAGGAAAATCACCAAGTCGTTGATGCTTTCGCTCGTAGACTTCTTATTGCCAAGGATCGCCTCAACAGTCGGAACCGTAAACCACGTGACAAGGGGCCATCTATCGATTCTATTTTCAATGTTGCAGCCCAGTCGGGTGGCACCATCCCGGAGGAATTGGCACTGGCTCCTGGCAAAACGACGACCCTAAGAGGACAGCTGGGCCGTGTGCTTGGCTATTACAATAAGGCCAGCAATGGCGCTATATTTTCGGCAGCTGCCGATTTGCTCGGCTCGACAAGTGTCAATGCGATCGCCGAGGGTTTCCCTGAAGGGTACTACAATGCTGAGACTAACCCGGGAGCGCGGCTTCTTTCGATTGGAGGCATCTGTGAAGACGCTATTTCGGGTATCCTCTCTGGCATTTCTACCTGCGGACATCATATCGGCGTCGGCTCGTCATACGCCGCCTTCATCGCTCCCCTCGGTCACATCGCTGCAAGGCTGCACGCAATAGGCAACCAGGCGCGCCAGGCCATCGCGAGCGAACCTTTCCGCACTCTCATCCTCGTCTGTGCCCATGCGGGGGTAAAGACAGGCGAGGACGGACCAACGCATGCCGATCCCCAACCCCTNNGGCACAATGATCACGCTCACGCCTTGGGATCCCCAGGAGATTTGGACACTCATTTCGGTGGCGTTGGCTAAACGGCCGGCGTTGATCGCGCCCTTTGTCACCCGACCAAGCGAAAAAATCATTGATCGGAAGGCATTAGGCCTCGCCCCAGCCACTGATGCTGCCTCTGGCCTCTATCTACTCCGGAGGGCAGAGGGAGATGGGGATAAAACGGTCGTACTTCAAGGCAGCGAGGTTGGCTACGCATTCGTCGAAGAAACTTTGCCACTATTGAAGAAGGAAGGTATCGACCTCAATGTCTATTATGTCGCCAGTGCCGAACTCTTCGATCTCTTGCCTCCGTCTAAACAGGAAGAAATATTTCCAAAAGCGCGTGCCCAGGAAGCAATGGGTATCACGGGCTTCACACTGCCCACAATGTACCGCTGGATCTGCTCTGATCGTGGCCGTCTGATGACACTTCACGCTTTCCAGAAGGGCCACTATCTTGGAAGCGGACAAGCGCACAAGGTGCTGGGAGAAGCGGGCCTCGACGGAGAGAGCCAGTTCAAGGCCATCATTCGGTATGTGAAAGAGCGTCGCTAGGAGACTATTTTGTAACGCCGAAACTCAGACATTCGCCGAAGGGTCTCTGACGTTCAGGATCTGATTGGCTTGGCGCACGGCCTTGTATCTGGGGGCGTCATCATTTGCGAGCAGGGAGTTTTCTGACTTTGTGGAAACCCCATGGCCCGAGTGGGACGATTCTGGCAGCCATATTAAGTAGCACGTTGCAAACAGCTGCCAGGAAACTCCATGCCCGAGGTCACCTTACGAATGACTACTCCAAAAGGATAGAGGCTTGAGATGTCCGGGCGAGAAGTCTACTTGGCTGATTATCCCTCTCTCCATTATCAGGAGGCGCTGAACCTCCAGAGACGGATCCTTTCGGCAAAGATGGAAGGTGACTTCCCTGATACGCTGCTTCTCCTTGAGCATCCACCCGTCATCACCTTGGGCCGGAGGGGAAAAGAGGAGAACATCTTGGTGCCCAAAGAGATCCTTCAGCGAGAGATGATCGATATTGTTCATGTCGAAAGAGGAGGAGACGTCACTTACCACGGTCCAGGCCAAATTGTAGGTTATCCGGTCTTCACGCTGGCGAATTATGGAAAGGATATCTCCCGCTTTATCTTCTCCATCGAAGAGGTCCTCATTCGGGTCTGTAGGGACGTGGGCATTAAGGCTCGTCGTGAAGCCATCAATCGAGGGGTGTGGGTTCGTGATCAGAAAATAGCGTCCATCGGCCTCGCCATCCGGAGGTGGATATCCTTTCATGGGTTCGCGCTCAATTGGACCCCCAATATGGACCATTTTCGATTCATCACGCCCTGCGGGCTCCCCGGGGTTGAGATGACATCGATCGAAGAAATTCTCGGAAAGGATATCGATGGCGATACCTTGCGGAGGCTGATCTGTAGACACTTTGAGAAGGTTTTTCACATTCAGTTTCGTGAAGTCAGCTTGGCTCAAAAACTGAATGAAGGAGGAGCGCATGAACATTCCGAGAGATCTCAAGTTTACGAAGGATCACGAATGGGCCAGAATCGAGGGTAATGTCGTCACCGTAGGCATTACCGATTATGCCCAAGAAAAACTCGGTGATATCGTCTATATTGAACTGCCCGACCTTGATTCGGAGGTGACGGCAGCTGAGTCCTTCGGGACGATCGAGTCAGTCAAGGCGGCATCGGATCTTTATGCGCCAGTCTCGGGAAGAGTCGTTGAAGTCCACGAGGAATTGATGGAAGATCCAAAGCCGATCAATCAAGATCCCTATGGAGAGGGATGGATGATCAGAGTTGAAGGAACGGACGGACGCGATGGGCTTCTTTCGGCCGAGGCATACGAAAAATGGGTTGACGAAGAGGAAAATCAATAGCACCTGAGAAGTTTGTGAAGCGCTGGAGAAAGGGATGAGATATATTCCGAACACAAAATCGGTCCGTCAGAAGATGCTTCGGGAGATCCACGTGAAATCACTGGAGGACCTGTTCTCAGATATTCCGGAAGAGGTGCGCCTTCAGAAGCTTCTCCGGATTCCTGGTCCCGTATCGGAGCAGGAGCTGTACGAACATTTGATGACTCTCAGCGAGAAGAACAACCATGGAGGCAATGCGAGCTACTTCATCGGGGCTGGTGCGTATTTCCACTGGATCCCTTCGGTGGTTTCACACCTTGCTGGGCGATCTGAGTTCTATACGGCTTATACACCCTACCAGCCAGAAATCAGTCAAGGCACGCTTCAAGCCATCTTCGAATTCCAAACTTACATGTGTCTTTTGACACGGATGGAGGTGGCAAATGCCTCCATGTATGACGGGGCATCGGCATTGGCGGAGGCTGTCCTCATGGCAAGGAGAATCAACCCCGCGAGGGCCGACGTCCTGATGCCGTCAACAGTCCACCCAGAATATCGGCAGGTGGTCCAGACCTATTTGCTCGCTCAAGATACGAATTTCATCGACGTCCCTTTCACCGAAGACTTCCAAACCGACTGGAAAGCTATCGAAAAGAGGATCTCAAAGGAAACGTCTTGCCTCGTTATTCAGAATCCCAATGTCTTTGGGACTGTCGAGAATTTCCAGACCCTTCAACGCATTTCGGAGAAAATACATGAAGTGGGGGCCCTGATGATCGTCACGGTGATCGAGCCGATCTCCCTTGGCATTCTTGCACCGCCCGGCGAGTATGGCGCGGACATTGTGGTGGGGGAAGGGCAGCCGCTCGGGAACCCGATTTCCTTCGGGGGACCCTTTTTGGGAATTTTCGCCACCAAAAAGACCTTTGTCCGTAAAATGCCCGGTCGTCTAGTCGGCCAGACGACCGACAGCCGAGGAGAAAGAGGTTATGTGCTGACACTTGCGACGCGAGAGCAACATATCCGGCGGGAAAAGGCGACGTCCAACATCTGTACCAATCAATCTCTCTGTGCACTGAGAGCGAGTATCTACCTCTCCGTACTGGGAAAAAAGGGATTCCGAGAACTCGCGCGGGTTAATCTAAAACACGCGGATTATGCGAGGGAACAGATCAGTAGGATCGGAGGGTTCAGAATCGCACCTGTCCCTATCTTTAATGAATTTGTTGTCGAATGCCCAAAAACCGTTTCGAAAATTCAGAAGGCCCTCTTGGCTAAGCGAATCGTTGGTGGACTGGATCTTTCGCGATTCTTCCCCAATTTAGAAAATCACATCCTCCTTTGTGCAACTGAAATGAATAGCCGCAATGACATTGACCGGATGTGTGAGGTCTTGAGGAGCATGACGTAGATGAAGAAGGAGTCGATCATGGCAGGAAAAACGGTGGGCACCCAAGGTCTGGTTCTAAACGAACCGCTTGTTTTCGAGCAAGGAGCCCCCGAACGAACCGCCTTTTCTCTCCCTCAAAGCGATATGCTCGAGAAACCGCCTGAAGATTTGCTCCCTCGAGCATATGTCCGGCAGGAAATTCAGGGTCTCCCAGAAATGAGTGAGGTGGATGTGGTCCGACATTATACGCGCCTCTCCCAGTGGAACTATGCTGTTGACCTCGGGTTCTATCCGCTCGGTTCCTGCACGATGAAGTATAACCCGAAGATCAACGAGGATCTGGCGGCCCTTGTGGGATTCACCCATACCCATCCTTACCAGGGGAATACGAAATCCCAAGGGATTTTGAGGCTTATGTATGAACTCCAGGCGATGTTAGCCGAGATTGTCGGGCTCGATGCTGTCTCCCTGCAGCCTTCTGCAGGGGCCCATGGAGAGTTGACTGGCATGCTTATGATCCGAGCCTACCATGCCGACAGGGGCTCCCCGAGAAAGAAGGTGATCATTCCTGACTCTGCTCATGGCACCAATCCAGCGAGTTCGGCTCTTTGCGATTACCAGGCGGTGTCCCTGAAATCAGACAGCCGAGGACTCATCAGCCCCGACCTATTGGCAGAGGCAATGGAGGAAGACGTCGCCGCCCTTATGTTAACAAACCCCAATACCCTGGGTCTCTTTGAGGAGGACATTCTCAAGGTGACCGAGGTGGTCCATGCCAAGGGTGGACTGGTCTATTGCGACGGGGCCAACCTGAATGCCCTCGTGGGCATTGCCCGATTTGGAGACATGGGCATTGACGTCGTCCACCTCAATCTCCACAAAACTTTTTCGACGCCTCATGGAGGCGGTGGGCCAGGAGCCGGGCCGGTGGCGGTGAGGGAGAATTTGGCTCCCTATCTTCCGATACCGGTTGTCGATAAGGAGGAAGATCAGTATGTGCTGCGGGGCGAACGGCCGAAGTCTATTGGAAAAGTCCGCGCCTTTCATGGAAGTTTTGGAATTCTCGTGCGGGCCTACGCTTATATCCTGAGCATGGGAGCTGAGGGGCTGAAGGAGGCGTCTCAGACCGCTGTTGTCAATGCGAATTATCTTCGGACCAAGTTGAAGAGGTTTTACCACCTTCCCTATGACCGAATCTGCAAACACGAATGTGTTTTCTCTGACAAGCTTCAAAATGCCTTCGGCGTCCAGACCATACACATCGCAAAACGCCTGATGGACTACGGATTCCATCCACCGACCATCTATTTTCCGCTCATTGTTCATGGTGCCCTGATGATCGAGCCAACAGAGACCGAAAGCAAGGAAACGCTCGATCAGTTTGTGGCCGCCATGGAGGCAATTGCTGGGGAATCGCAGGAAAATCCGGATATTGTGATCAATGCTCCCCAAAGAACCAAAGTGACGCGACTGGATGAGACGCAAGCGGCTCGGTTTCCCTGCCTCACCTACAGCGATTTAGAATAGAATCATGACATCTTCCAATGCGACACTCGTCCTCTGGATGAAATCCTGGGGTGACTCAGACGCGGAGATGCTGGTTTCCGGGGCTCACGACGCAAATACCCTGGACCTGATTGAGAGGTCCCAGGACGTTTCTGAAATCGGCCGTGTCATTGTCGTCGGCGACTCTCCGAGGTTGACAAAGCTTCTTCGGGGGCTTCCAGTGACTCTAGAGACCGATCCTCACCTCACATCCCCCCCCTTTGGGCAGAGGTTAAGATCAATCATCCAGAAGTATGCCGTCGGGAATTTGCTCTACCTCGGTGGTGGCAGTGGCGTTTTCATGGACGTCGAGGACATGGCGCGGCTAGCACAAGCTGCTCTGGCTTTCCCGGAGACCCTGTGGGTTAACAACTTCTACTCCACCGATTTTGCCGCCTTTCGCACAGCCTCTCTCCTCGATGAACTCGCTCGATGTCGCCGAGACAACCACCTAGGCTGGATATTGGGGAGAGACACCGGGATGAAGGCTCGTGTGCTCCCCCCGAGCCTGACGAGCCGATTCGACATCGATACTCCCGTCGACTTGATGGTTCTCAAGGCCCATCAAAAAACCCCCGGGCACCACCTGGCAGAGTTCCTGGCTCAGCTAACCTTTGATTTGTCTCCTCTTTTCAAAGTTACGGATGCCCTGGTCCATCGAGAATCACGAATCTTGATCATTGGGCGGGTCCCCCTCCAAATCGCGGCATTTTTTGACAAAGCCACGGCCTGCCACGTGAACTTTCATATTGAAGGAAGAGGAATGGACGCACGCGAAGAAGCGGAGACGATTCACCCCTGGTCTCTCGTTGGAAAGTCCCTGGAAACGATGGGCCTTCGAGAATTTTTCCATGCCCTTTCGAGGGAGGCACAGGCTATGATTATGGACTCCCGGGTCTGCTTTCGACATCTCGGCATTGATGCCACCCGGCGAGACCGTTTTTTCTCAGATCTTCTCCGCCCGGATCAGGTTCAGGAGCCATTTGTCCGTCGGTTTACGCGGCATGCCCGACAGAGTCCTGTTCCGTGTATCCTCGGTGGCCACACTCTGGTGTCTGGTGGACTCTACGCCCTGGCCGAATTGGCCTGGTCGCGAACCAAGAACTCCCTGAGGCCTGGCATGGAAGATATTCCGCACGATTCCTGGAAGGGGACTTACGGAGGAGGCATGGGTTGAAAATCCCCATGAGGTCTTTCGAAACAATTGTGATTCGCGGTGAGCGCTTCCTCTGCCACTTTTGAAGAGATGTCCTAAAAATCCAAGACGAGGAGTTTCAAAGTGTCGAACATGGTTTATGGCGATCTGGTTTTCGGGAAGGCCCTGGAGGAGATCGATCCAGTCATTCAAGAACTGATCGATCGTGAGGAGGAGCGGCAAGCCCGGAAAATTATTCTGATTCCGTCCGAGTCTCTGTGTCCCCTCCCGGTTCGGGAGGCCCTCGGATCGGTCTTCACAAGCATTTACGCCGAGGGCTATCCGCCCAAAAGCATGACCGTAGACACAGAGGAACGGATCGAGGATTTTGACCATCAGCTGGCCTATTACCGTCGGTACGCTGATCGGCGTTTTTACAAGGGATGCGACTACGTCCATTTCTTAGAGACGCTGGCGCAAAGGAGAATTGCTGCCTCCTTTGCCAATCGCCGAGTCAGAGCCGAGGATATCTTTGTCAACGTTCAGCCCCTGGCTGGAGCAGCCGCGAATAATGCCGTCTACGAAGCTTTTGTCCCCATCGGGGATACTGTGATGGGCATGTCCCTACCGCACGGGGGGCACCTCACCCACGGAAGCGAGTTCAATCGATCGGGTAAGCGATACAACATCGTTTCTTATGGAGTCAGTCGAAACACGGAAAGGCTCGACTATGAAGCCATCATGAATCTCGCCCTCGAGACGAAGCCGAAAATGATTATTGCTGGGTATACTTCCTACCCTTGGGCCCCGGACTGGATCAAGTTCCGTGAGATCGCTGATGCCGTCGGAGCCATACTTTTGGCGGATATCTCCCATACCGCGGGAATGGCTATTGCCGGCGTTTACCCAAACCCCGTGGGCATCGCCGACGTCAGCACTTTCACGACGCATAAGACGATCTGCGGGCCTCGGGGAGCCGTTATCATCACAACCGACGAGGAAAAGGCCCAGAAAATAGACACAGCAGTCTTCCCCGGGGAACAGGGGGGGCCCCATGTCAACAAATTCGCCGCAATGGCGGTCGCCTTCAACATCGTCCGCACAAAACCTTTCAAAGAGCTTCAGAAACGAATCGTTGAAAACGCACGAATCCTGGCAGCAGCTCTGGAGAAATGCGGACTTCGACTCGCCTACGGAGGAACCGATACACATCTCATGGTGATCGATCTCAAGGCCATCAAAACCCCGAACGAATTTCCCCTGAAGGGTGAAATTGCCGCGAGGATTCTCGACCTCTGTGGGATCGTCGTCAACAAAAACACCATACCTGGGGACGCCACAGCGGCTGACGCCAGTGGAATTCGACTGGGAACACCCTGGGTAAGCCAGCGAGGCATGAGGGCTCCGGAGATGGAGAAACTCGCCAAAATCATCTCCGAAACGCTCGCTAACATCCACCCTTTCCAATACATCGGGCTGACCGGGCTTTTGCCGAGGGGGAAGATCGATTTAGATCTTCTCGAAAAACTCAAGCAAGATGTTTCTCGGCTTGCCGAAAAAGGCCGATGTGAAGAGACGACGGAAAAGACGGGATATCCCCATTTTGCCTTCCATTCACTGGACGGCCCTCCGGTGCCTCCACTCTTCTATCAGGATAGAAGTGAAGGCCTGGATATGGCCAGGGAGGCGGCTTCTCAGAAAGCCATTCTTCTGGACCTGAGCGACATGGGAATTCTTGAGGTGAAGGGGGATCGTGCCTTCCCTTTTCTCCAACAGCTCGTGACCCAGGATATCACAGATCTCAGAATGGGTGGGTGCTGCCATAGCGCAGTTTTAGATCGCCATGGGAGAATCATCGATGACATCTACCTCTTTCGCTTCGACCCGGACCGTAGGGAGAGGGATCGGTATTGGGTGATCACGAACCCGCAGAACACCGAAAGAATCAAGGCCTGGTTTCGCGGTATCTCCGATGGTTATATCCTCTTCGACGAAACCGACGTCTTCAAAAAGGTTGAGGGCCCTGTTGTGGTCGAGGATCTGAGAGAGGTTGAGGCTCCACGACAGAGAGTGGCACTTGGGCTTGGCGGCACAGAAGCCGCACATATCTTAAAGTCGGCAATACCAGAAATCCCGACGATCCGTGCCGGCCATTTCTGGGGAGGGAGAACCGCTGGGGGAGAGGTCATCATTTCCCGATCTCCAGAAGGCCTTGATCTCTATCACTTTCTTTTGATTTTGCCATTGGCTAAGGCCCCCGCCATTTGGCGCCGCCTCGTCGAAAAGGGCGGGGAGGACCTGAGGCTCGGCGGTACCTATCTACGTGACTTCATAAGGGCTCAAAGGAATCTCCCTCATTACGGAAGAGAAAACGAGAACCGGGATGGGGTCTCCTTTTTTGAGGCCAAGGGTGGGGAGGCCTTCCATCTCTCCAAGCCGTACTTTGTGGGCCAGAAGAGCTTTGATGCTTTTCGAGGTCGGGACACGAAACCAGAATTTCAGTATGAGAGGGAAGAGGAGCCCCTGAAGCAAAGCTTTCTTTATAATGAACACAAAAAACGCACTCGAAGATTCGTCCCCTTCGCGGGGTGGGAGATGCCCGTATGGTACACCTCCATCGCTGAGGAACATCGAACGGTTCGACAAGGAGCTGGGCTCTTTGACCTCTCCCACATGGGGGTTTTCGAAATATCCGGGGAAATGGCAATCCCATTTCTTGACATGGTCACCAGCAATTACATTCGATGGATCAAGGATGGAGAGTGTCAGTACGCATATCTTCTAGACCCCGAGGGTCGAGCCATCGACGACATCATGCTCTATCGGCGCAGCAAGGATTGTTTCATGGTCGTTGTCAACGCTGCCAACGCTGATGAGGACATGGCATGGCTCAAGGCTGTTCACTCTCGGAAATTTCTGATCGATCGAAGGCACCCCGATATCGAAGCGCCCGGACCGGTCCTCATCCGAGATTTAAAAGATCCCTCTTCAGGACTGGACCGACGGATCAACTTGGCCATTCAAGGACCTCGCTCTCTTGACATCCTCAGTTCTCTCACAAAAAGGGTACGCAACGCCGAGAGGCTTGCTCGGCTCAGAAAGATGGAGTTCACTGAGATGGATTTACAGGGGCTGAAGCTTTTGATCGCGCGGACGGGTTACACAGGGGAGAAAATCGGGTTCGAGCTGTTCATCCACCCCCGGGAGGCAACCGGATTTTGGAACTTGCTCTTGAAGAAAGGTGAACCCTTTGGCCTCCAGCCCACGGGCCTGGGGGCCAGAGACTCTCTGAGAACGGAAGCTGGTCTTCCCCTTCACGGGCATGAACTCGCTGGCCCCCTGGATATCACTCCCATGGAGGCGGGGTTTGCTCCATACGTTAAGTACCACAAACCCTATTTTGTTGGACGAGAAGCGCTCTTTGAGAGAGATATCGCCTCGACCAAGGAAATTGTTCGTTTCCGTGTCCCCTCAAAGGGTGTAAAGATGATCAAGAACGGGGCTCTGGTGGTCAATCGCCGGAACCAAAAGGTTATTGGGACTGTCACGAGCTGCGCCCTCGATTCGGAGGGTTTTCAGATTGGGATGGCCCTTGTTGAAAAACAGAGTAGCCGGGAAGGGACTCGAGTTGGCATCTTTCCCGAGGCGGGACCCATGTTCGGAAAAAAAGCCAGAGATGAGATTCCACTGGGCGAACGGGTGCCCCTCCATGAGGAGGCCGTTGTGATCAGCCGATTTCCTGCAGAAAGGTTGCAACTTGAAGAATTCAGGGAAGTGCTTGAAAAATGAAGTCACAGTATTATCATAATCCGGTAAGGGCAAAGAGGTTTCACCCGGATGAGGATTCTGGATGAATAAATCCGAAATTCGAATATCTAAATCCGAAACAATTCTCAATATCAAATGACACAAACTCAAAAGGGACCTCGGAGCCTTTGGATTTACGATTTCGAAATTGTTTCGTGCTTCGGAATTTGGAGAGAGCAGGGCTTCTTTCAGAGCTTGCGATTCGAATCGAAGAGACACCATGTAAATTCTTTTTGGAGGGACCGATGCGGTTTTTCTTTGCCATCTCCGCCATCGGAAAAGATCGGCCCGGAATCGTGGCGGACGTGGCCGAACTGATCTATGAGACAGGCTGCAACATGGAAGACTCAGCCATGACTTTACTCGCCAATCAATTCGCCTTGTTGATCCTTCTCTCTGGCAGTGGTAAGGAGCTTGTTGACAGACTCGCCTCGGGCTGTAAACGCCTAGAAAAAGAAAAGAACCTCACCGTTTTTTTCACGCCCCTCAGTGTTCAGGAGATTCATGAGACTCAGCAAATGAGAGGAGAGCCTTACAGGTTGATGGCCGAGGGTCTAGACAAGGCGGGAATTGTTTTCAAGGTGTGCCGTCTCCTCGCCAATTACAAAGCCAACATTATCGACATGAAGACCCGATCCCATCCCTCTGCCGAAACGGGGACCCCAATTTACACGATGGACATCGAGATGGTCGTCCCCGACGACGCCCCACTTGAAGAGCTGAAGACGGAATTGAATCGGGTTGGTGATGATTTGGCGATCGAGATTCAGTTGAAAAAAAGTGAGAAATAATCTCAACCGGGCTGGCTTCAATGCATCCCGAGCCAGGCTTCAGCAGCATAGGAACTCCGAACGAATGGTCCCGATGCCACGAACAAAAACCCCATGTCATCCGCTATCGCTTTGTAGGTCTTGAATTTTTCGGGATGAACATAGGCATGAACCGGCAGATGGGCTTTTGATGGAGCAAGATATTGGCCAAGGGTCAACATATCGCATCCGACGTGACGCAGGTCTCTCATGACTTTTACGACTTCCTCTTCGGCCTCGCCGAGTCCTAACATCAACCCTGATTTTGTATAGATCTCTTTCCCCACTCTCTTTGCCTTCTCCAGGAGTTCTAAAGACCTCGGATAATCAGCACCTGGCCTCACCTGCCTGTACAAACGTGGAACGGTCTCCAGATTATGGTTGATGACATCGGGCCGGGCCTTGACGACCCAGTCAATGGCATGTAGAAAATCCGGAACAAGGACCTCCACCCTGACTTCACGATTCAGCGCCTTTACAGCTCTAATGGTCCGGGCAAAGTGCTGCGCACCCCCGTCATCCAAATCGTCTCGGGTCACCGATGTGATCACGGCGTAGCGAAGCCCGAGCCGTCTGATCGCCTCCGCCACCCGACGCGGTTCCTTCGGATCGACAGGATGGGGCCAATCGCAGACCACGTTGCAGAAGCCGCAGTTTCTGGTGCATCGATCTCCAAGGATGAGAAACGTGGCCGTCCCTCTCCCATAGCAGTCGCTTTGATTGGGACACCTGGCACTCTCACAAATCGTGTGGAGATGGAGTTCTTTAGCGACACGCTCCATGGCTCTCAGGCTCCTGAAATCGATCTTCTTCTTGAGCCAATACGGTTTTTTCTGAATCATATCTTGATGATAACAGAAACCGGGTGAGAGAGGCAATCATTGTCGGAGGCCTTCCAAAGCCTCGCACGGCTTTGCTCAAAGGTTTTTTCCGAGAAGCTGGCTGTTTCTCTCCATGGCTCGACACTTCTCTTCGAAAGTGTTCTAAGGTTGTCATGTTCGATGGCATTTATGATAACCTCGTAGAGGCCTAATCCGAGTTCGTCGACACGAGCCTCCGCAAAACTCAGGGAACTTCTCGTCAAAATCTCGTTGATTATTCCACACGTGGGAATAGAATTAGAGAAGGATTAATCCATTCAGCATGGATGAGGCTCCGATGCCTCTAGGTGCGGGGAGGTCACCATGGCAAATACCACAAATGTCTCAACACGTGAGAGGGGGGTTCGGATTGTCCTGGCTGTGATCCTCATCCCCCTCGGCTTTTTTCTCGCTGGTTACTGGAAACCCATTTCCATCGTTCTCGGTTGCTTTTTCCTATTGACCGCCCTTATCCGATACTGACCCTGAAAGGGGCTCGTGCTGAAGGTCTTCAGCAAAAGATAGTCGAGGGGACAAGAGAATGTTCCAGAATTCGGGAAACTTCAATTGAGGGTAACCGGAGTTTCCTCAAAAACGAGACCTGCAATTGAGCAAGTGTTTGGATTTCAAACTATTTCCCGATTAAACAGGTGTCCGACTCCCTTTTCGCTTTTCCCAAATGTTTTTTGATAAATCCAAGGCTCGTTCCAGGCGCCTTCAAAACTCTTCGCCTGAGGCGGATCTGACAGTTGAAGGTGCTTATCTTCCACTTCGCCTAAGATTTATGAGCATAAAACATCTGGAGGAACGCTCAAAGGGGTCTGCACCACTTGCCTTTAAGATAGATCAAAAGAGTCAGGAAACTCCGGTGAGGGTAAATCTTGACAGAGTCCGAAGGTTTGCTAGAATGAAAATATCCACGGAAATCGTATGTAGTCCCTGAGGTAACAGAGGAGAAACTTGACCGAGGGCGGCGCCTACTCCTTTCTAGACCTGGGGAGTGGGCTTTTGTGTCTTAGGTTCACATAGAGAATAGCCGATAGAGTATGAAAGGCCTTTTTGTTCGGTGAGGAGAGACATCATGATGAAAAAAAGAATCATTGGGGCTCTGACGATCCTGACCTGTTCAACCCTCACCTATGGGGAGGAGAAGGGTATTGCGTTGCCGACAAAAGAAGACTTCATGCCCCCATCTTTGACCGTTCTCGCGCCTTCAAAAGTTCATATCCTCTCTCCAGGGTATACGATTGAAGCCGATGCCTACGATGAAAACGGCATCTCCCACGTGATTTTCAGTATCTTACCCGATAAGAACTTCATTCTTGCCCAAAGACCGTTCAGGATTAGTCCACGATATCTGCCACCCAATCCTGGAGATCAATTCAGGGTCTACGTCATCGCGGTCGATAGCTTCGGAAATAGTCGAAAACACGTTGCAATAATCAAAAGGATCTACGCTCCTCCGGAGCTGACACCTTCCGGTTATGCAGCCCTTGATTCAGAAAGGCCCGTGATTTCCATTACAAACGTGAGTGATCAGGAAATTCACAGTCAATTCTACACGGACATCTACTTTTCTGATCTCCGTCCCGAACCTGAGCAAGCCGGCGACCTGAGGATTTTTGTCGATTCACCCGTTCCCCCTCAGACGAGTATCTCTCTAGAGTTCACCAATCCCTTCTATCCAGACCCT
>WVXP01000191.1 GCA_011773445.1 Pseudomonadota bacterium
CTCTCAGCATCTGGAACGACCACAGTGATGTCATGTCGATCCGTGACTGTGGATGGATTCAAGTCTTCGTTGAGAATGGCCAGGAGACCTTTGACCACGTGCTCTGGGCCTTCCGTGTGGGAGAAGACCACAAAGTGCTCCATCCCGTGATCGTCAACATGGATGGGTTCTTGCTAACCCATACGATTGAGCCCGTTGAACTTCTCGATCAGGAGACGGTGAATCGATTCCTGCCACCCTATGAACCTGTCTTCCGGCTTCACCCGGACAAACCGTTAACGATGGGATGTTTTGCCATGCCTGGTCTGTTTACAGAAGCCAAGAAAGCCCAGGATGAAGCCCTGAAGACCACGATGCCGATGATTCTGAAGGGATGGAAGGAATTTGGAGACCTCACGGGGAGATATTACCGCCCTATCGAGGAGTATGAAACCGAAGATGCTGAGGTCCTTTTGATCACCATGGGGAGTTTTGGGGAAACAGCAAGCGCAGCCGTCGATATGATGAGGGCGAAGGGAAAGGCTGTGGGGGTAATAAAGATCCGCCTTTGGAGGCCTTTTCCCTTTGAGGCCTTTCGCAAAGCTGCTAAAAAGGCGAAGACCCTTATCGTGATTGACCGAGCCACCTCCTATGGGGGACCAGGCGGCCCCGTGGCCTCGGAGCTGCGTGCAGCCCTTTACGGAGAGAAGCAGCAGCCTGCTGTGGTCAATTTCATTGCTGGGTTAGCCGGGCGTGACGTCGGGACCAGGGATTTTGAGGAGATGGTGGATCAGACTCTCAAGCGAAAAAAGAGGGCGAGACAGGAAGACTATCAGATTTATGGAGTGAGGGAATAGATGGAGAATCTGAATGTTTATGCGGTGAGGTTGTTGACACAGAAGGAGTACTTTGCTCCAGGTCATCGATCGTGTCAGGGATGTGCCGAAGCGCTTGCTGTGAGGCTTATTGCGAAGGCCCTCGGGAGGAACGCCATCGTTGTACAGGCGACTGGGTGCATGGAGATTGTCGCATCGCCCCTCCCCTTTACGTCTTGGGAAGTCCCATGGATTCACGTGGCTTTCGAAACCGCGGCTTCTGTGGCCTCAGGAATTGAGGCTGGCCTCAAGGCCCTCATGCGGAAAGGACGATTGCCGAAAAAACGGGTCACAGTCCTTGGCATGGGCGGTGACGGGGCCACGAATGATATTGGGATTATGGCCCTTTCCGGTGCCCTGGAGCGGGGGCATGATTTTGTTTATATCTGCACCGACAACGAGGCCTATATGAATACAGGCATCCAGCGTTCTTCGGGCACCCCATTTGGCGCTTCAACAACGACCTCGCCTGCCGGTCGGGTGATCCCCGGGCAGATCACTTGGAAAAAGAACATGGCGGCCATCGCCGCCGCCCACAATATCCCTTATGTGGCAACGGCATGCCCGAGCTATCCTTTGGACCTGGTGGATAAAGTCAAAAAGGCCGCTGGAACAAAAGGACCTGCCTATGTTCATATTCTCTCGGTTTGTCCCACAGGATGGCGTTCACCAACCGAGATGAGTATTCGGCTGGGGCGTTTGGCCGCAGAGACGGGCGTTTTCCCACTCTATGAGATCGTCAACGGCCGCTACCGTCTGACCATAGACTTCCCAAAGTTGCGCCCTATCAGGGACTACTTCAAATACCAGGGACGCTTTCGCCACCTCACAGATGAAATGACAGAACAAATCGAAGAACGGGTACACCGCGAGTATCAGGCTTTGAAGGATAAATGCCAGTGATTGGAGGTTAGGGAATGGATGTCAACCCGGTCGAGACCATTCTAAAGCGGTATGACTATCAGGATTCGTGGCTGGTCGCGATGCTCCAGGATCTTCAGACCGAGATGCACTACCTGCCCAAGGAAGCACTCGAGTACATGGCAGAGAAGCTAGGTATATCCCGAACCCGAATCTTCCGGGTGGCGACATTCTACGCCGCCTTCAGTCTGACTCCTAAAGGCAAACATCGCATACACGTTTGCTTGGGAACGGCCTGCCACGTTCGGGGGGCAGGTCTGATCGTCAACACCCTGGAGCGACAACTGAAGATCAAACCCGGTGGAACGACGTCTGATCTCCAGTTTAGTCTCGATACTGTAAACTGTCTTGGAGCCTGTGCTTCCGGCCCCATTGTCGTGGTTGATGGGGAGTATTCTGGTGAAATGTCCTCCCTCAAGATGGAAAAGCTGCTCAAACCGTATCGAAAAGGGAAGAAGGAAAGCTAGGATGAAACGAATCAATTCGGTCGAGGATCTCGAGAGGGAACGCGAGAAGATTCGGGCTGCAAGAGATCCCAATAAACCCTGCATCACGATCTGCACGGGCACGGGTTGTCATGCCGCCGGCTGCTATCCGGTGGCCGGGGCCTTACGAGAGGCGTTAAGAACCGGAGGGATCGAGGGAGAGGTCGATCTGAGAATCACGGGATGCCATGGGTTCTGTGAAAGGGGCCCCCTGGTCGTGATCAATCCTCAGAGGATTCTCTACCAACGGGTCAAGCCGGACGATGCCCCTGACATTGTCTCTGAAACCTTGAAGAAGGGAAAGATCATTGAAAGGTTACTCTACGTGCACCCCCTCACCGAGGAAAAGATCGTTCGCGAGGATGATGTCCCTTTTTACAAACTCCAGAAACGAATTATCTTCGGAAACAATGGAAATATCGATCCCACAAGTATCGAGGATTACCTTGCTATAGGGGGTTACAGTGCCCTTGCCAAGGCCCTCACTTCCATGGAGCCGCAGCAGATTGTTGAAGAAGTCAAAAAATCCGGTCTCCGCGGCCGGGGAGGGGGCGGATTCCATACCGGGACAAAGTGGGAGAGCTGTCGAAAAGCATCTGGAGACACTCGGTATGTGATCTGCAACGCCGATGAGGGGGATCCGGGAGCTTACATGGACCGGAGTCTCTTGGAGGGAAATCCCCACAGCGTCCTTGAGGGAATGATTATCGGTGCTTTTGCTATCGGATCAAACGAGGGTTACGTCTATGTCCGCAACGAGTATCCCTTGGCGGTCGAAAACCTAAGGATCGCACTCGATCGCGCCAACGACTGGGGCTTCTTCGGAAAGAATATTCTGGGCTCTGGTTTTGACTTTAATGTCAAAATCAATCGCGGTGGTGGGGCCTTTGTCTGCGGAGAGTCGACTGCGCTGATGGCCTCCCTAGAAGGACAACCGGGAGAACCCCGGGCCAAGCATATTCACACGGTTGAGAGTGGGCTGTATGAAAAGCCGACCAATCTGAACAATGTTGAGACATGGGCGAACGTCCCCTATATCGTCAATCTTGGAGCTGAACAGTATCGTCAGATCGGGACAGATGGGAGTAAAGGCACAAAGATCTTCTCTCTTGTCGGGAAAGTGAACAATACAGGCCTCGTCGAAGTTCCCATGGGCATCACCCTAAGGGAGATTGTTTATGACATCGGAGGAGGAATCATCGGTGGGAAACGGTTCAAAGCTATTCAGACTGGAGGCCCCTCTGGCGGATGTTTGCCCGAGTCTCTGTTGGATCTTCCTGTCGATTTCGATCGCCTCACCGAGGCAGGGTCAATGATGGGCTCAGGCGGTATGATCGTCATGGATGAGAATAACTGCATGGTGGACGTAGCCAAGTATTTCATGAATTTTTTGAAAGAGGAATCCTGTGGCAAGTGCGCCTCCTGCCGAGAGGGAACCAAGCGGATGTACGAGGTCCTCCATCGCATCACAGAGGGAAATGGCCGTGAGGGAGACATTGCGCTTTTGGAGGACCTCTCCTTTGTGACGGCAGAGGCTTCCCTGTGCGCATTAGGCGGCACAGCTCCCAATCCCGTGCTCAGCACGATTCGGTATTTTCGTGAAGAATATGAGGTTCATATCAAGAACAAAAAATGTCCTGCCGGGGTCTGTAAGGAACTCATCACCTACCGGATCATTCCGAACCAGTGCACCATATGCGGCCGTTGCCAAAAAGTCTGTCCATCACAAGCTATCCGAGGGAAGATCAAGATGAAAAAACCCTTTGAGATCTTGCCCGAGAAATGTATCCGGTGCGGCATGTGCTCTGAGGCGTGTAAATTTGATGCCATAGAAATCGTTTGAGGAAGGATCAGACATGGTAGAGCTTACAGTCGATGGACAAGCAGTTGGAGCTGAAAAAGGGAAGATGTTACTCCCGATTTGCCTGGATGCGGGGTTCGACATCCCCCATCTCTGCTACAACGAATCGGTCAGGCCTTACGGGGCTTGCCGGTTATGTCTCGTTGAGGTCAGAAAAAACGGGAGAGGCCGTATGACGACCTCGTGCACCTATCCGGTCATTGAAGGCATCGAAGTATTGACCCAAACCGAAAAAGTCCTGCGGGCCCGGAGATTGGTCATCGAGTTGATTTTGGCCATGTGCCCCGGTGATGAAGAGATTCAAGAGATGGCTCGGGAAATGGGTGTCGAAGACGTCCGGTTCGAAAAAGAGGAGAAAGACTGTATTCTGTGCGGCCTCTGCGGGAGGGTTTGCGAAGAGGTGGTCGGAGCCAATGCCATCCATTTTGCCAACAAAGGTTCAAACCGAGAGATGATTCCGCCCTTTGCCGGAGAGGCCACGGATTGCATTGCTTGTGGGGCCTGTGTGACCGTCTGTCCCGTGAATGTGATTGGCATGAGGGAAGAGAGCGATGAGCGAACCATTATCCGTTGGAAACGAACGCTAAAAATGAAGAAATGCAAGGTCTGTGGTAACTATTTCGCTCCTTGGTTCCAACTGGAAAAATTCCGCCAGCAGGCTGGCCTACCGACAGACTTTTTCGATACGTGCTACAGCTGCCGCGAATAAGAAAACAGATACCCCTATCACCCTGGAGCAGAGAGAAAACGGAGCACCCGCAACGTCGCTCAGAGACTGCAGGCTCCCTAAACAATGGGGGCACTCGTCTTCAAAGAAAAACTCCGGATCCCACCGGATCCGGAGTTTTTCTTGTCCATAAACGTCCTTCAGGCCTGGGTTAATCCTCGAAGGTCCTGAATTCCACCCGCCGGTTCATGCGGCGGCCCTCGACGGTCGAATTGTCAGCAACGGGTCGAGACTCTCCGTATCCGACCGCTTTGATCCGGTGAGGAGAGATACCAAAGCGGTCTTCCAGATAGATCGCAACGCTCCTAGCTCGCTTCATGGAGAGTTCCATGTTGGCCTCCTCGCTCCCACCAGAATCCGAGTGACCCGCCACTTCGACCTTCAATACAGGGTACTCATTCAGTGCCGCACCGACTCGGTCCAAAATGACCATCGCATCCGATCTGATGTCCGCCTTCCCGGCGTCGAAATAGACCGGCGCAAAAGTAAAGGTCGGTGGTTTCTCGACCACTTCAGGCTTTTCAGGCGGTGGAGGCGCTGGAGGAGCAACCTCCGGTTTCGGTCTACACTTCTCAATAGCCTCGATGGATTTTTGCTTTACGATGGCAATGGATTGCGCAGCCTCGTCATATTGGGCTTCTCCCCACTCATGGTCGGCATGATCCATCTGAACCTGTGCCTCTGCGTATTCGACGGGTGCACAGTCCTTGCCCCCCATTTCTGTGGCCTGTTGGAAGAGCCTTTTTGCCTCGTCGTACTGTGCCGTTAATCCTATGGGAACACCCGGCTTTTTCGCTGGCGCACAGCCGGCAATGGCCAGACCCAGGCAGACCATGACTATGAAAACCCATTTCCCGTATCGATACACCATAATTTCACCTCCCTCGATATTATTGCACCTTCTTCAGTCCCTGCTGAAGGTATTGATCGACCTTTTCACTGAACAAAGCGGCCCCCCTTACGTCCCTTTCATCCATTTCAGACTTCATTGCCTTAAGATAGCCCTCTGCTTTGGCCGTTTCATACGGAGCCTTCTCTTCGCCTCCCTGTGCTTTGAGAGTCTGTAGTTGGGCTTCATAATCGGAATAGGTCTGCTTGTGTTTCACCATCGCACATCCAGTAAACAAGACAAACGACAACCCCAAGACCAAAGCCCAAATTCCTGTTTTTTTCAACATATTCTCACCCCTTTCAATAAAAAAGAATCTCTTTCGCTCTTTCATTTAAATCTCCTCATCCCGGACATCGAAATCCCCTTGCCCCTCCTCTGCGAGTGATTTCAAAAGGTGCCGTCCCGTGTGTTTTGCTCCGACTGACGTTCAACCCGGTTTTCTTCTCTATCACCTCCCCTCCCCATTAGAAAAGCTACCACGTGATATTATGAAAAATCCACATCTCTTTCAAGAAAAAAGTTTCAGATACTCAGATTTTTTTTCGGCAGGTGTTGAGACGTTTTGTGATGCTACAACACATGGACGGATCAACGAGCCAACAAACCCAATGGAAATTCACTTATCGCGATTCTCATTGACTCCTCTCGACCCGGTCCTGAAAGCAGCATCGGCACAACTGCAATAGCATCCTTTCAAGCGGGTTATCCAGCATCAGAAGAATTGTCCTTCCGTTCTTGCAAGTAACGATTCATGCACTCTTTACTACAGAAGAAAAGATCCTTTCCCTCTCTTTTGGTGTGAAAAGCCGTGTTTACGGGAACATAGACGAGACAGTATGGATCCTTCACAAGCTCATTATCGGTTCCCTCTCCCACATTTGGATGTGACCTTCCGACACGCTCCCCTTTTCTCGGCCGAAAGAGACCCCTGAGCATGTAGTAAAGGACCAAGACAAGTATCAGGATAATCAGGATTCTCATGGAATCAAATCCTCTCCACTCCATCGATCTCACCCAGTTCTTCCAGGAGCCTCTGGACGTTTTTTTTCAGACCCGGATGAAACGCTTCAGGATCGATTTCGCAAAGGGGCACCAAAACAAAGGCTCTCTCATGGAGGCGAGGGTGGGGTATTTGAAGGTCTTTGCTAATGAACTCGTCCCTGTTGAAGAGGAGAATGTCTAAGTCGATGA
>WVXP01000108.1:0-190 GCA_011773445.1 Pseudomonadota bacterium
CCTTCGGGTAGTCGCTTGCTACGTCATATAGAACAGCGGCCTTCTTGAACCCGAACTCCTCCCTGATGAAGTTGGCCACCACGGGTCCTTGGAAGGGGTCGAGAAAACAGCCGCGGAAGACATAGGGCCGGTCCTTCGTGGTATTGGGATTGGTCGACCAGGGGCTAACCATAGGGGTTTGGTAATTGTT
>WVXP01000108.1:353-19731 GCA_011773445.1 Pseudomonadota bacterium
CCTACCTCAAGACCACCGGCAGCATTAATGTCTTCGAGCCACATCTGAGCCGCAAACTTTGTGCCCTCACCCACCTTTGGGATATCGCCGGTGATCGGGGCGTTGATGCCTATTTTGATGGTCTTCGCGGCGCCCCAGACCAGAGGTGAAAAAGCCAAACCGATGACAAGAACACAAATCACAAGCAATATTCCTTTTCGCATTGGAAAGTCCTCCTTTATTTAAGTAGTAAGAACCCATCATAAGGTGGGGGGCTTCATAGCATGAGGGGATTTTCGTGTCAAGGAAAAAGTGGGGAAATCTTCTCGGATTTTCAGAGAGATCCCCTTGTCCCTTTGCTTCAATGTTCCCGAGGTGACCTTTTTCCGCCGTGGTCGCGACAGGGAGGGAAGAACGTCCTAAATCGGAGGCTTGAATTGTTGAAAACAGAAGACCTATAATCATATGGATTCTCTCCTTTTCGTCACATTTGGGCCCGATTTGGAGGATTGCTGGAAAAAAGGGGATGCACTGACACACTCCGTGAAGGGTGATCCACGATGAGCAAATCAGTTCTTGCCCTCATCTTACTTGTCACTCTGTTGACATGGGGATCCCTGCATCAAGCCATGACCATGGAATCCGGTCATAAGCAGTCTTTGGACCGGCACATGAAGAATGTCACGCAGATCACCTTTGAGGGTGATAACGGCGAGGCCTATTTTAGTTGGGACAACCAGAGACTGATCTACCAATCGAACCGCGGTGGGTATGGATGCGACAAGATCTGGATCATGAAAATCGATGGTTCTGACAAACGGAGAGTGAGCCCGGACCGTGGCGCCCACACCTGTTCTTTCTTTTTTCCCGGCGACCAGAGGATCGTTTTTTCCTCGACCAGTTATTTGCCAGGAAATTGTCCACCGAGACCCGAAGCGCCCCCGGGGGCTCACTATGTCTGGCCCCTTTATCCTTACGACATTTTTGTCGCCAACGTCGATGGGTCGGGGTTAGAAAAGATCACCGACAATCTCAAGTACGATGCTGAGCCAATTATCTCTCCTGACGGAAAGCAGATCGTGTTCGGTTCTCAGAGGGACGGGGATTTCGACATTTATCTCATGAATGCCGACGGCTCCAACGTCAGGCGGTTGACTGAGAGAATCGGCTATGACGGCGGACCGTGGTTTTCGCCGAACGGCCAGAAGATCGTCTGGCGAGCCTGGTATCCTGAGACCCCGGAGGAGCTTGCTCTCTGGCGTGACTGCATGGAAAACGACTACATCGTCCCCTTCGCGCTGGACATATGGGTTATGAACGCAGATGGTTCAAACAAAGTGAGACTCACCCAAAACGGCGCCACGAATTGGGCCCCTTCATGGCACCCCGACGGGAAACGGATCATCTTCTCGAGTAACATGGACGATTGGCACGAGGACATCAAGAGGTTTGGCCACAACTTCGAACTCTATTTGATCAACATCGATGGCGCGGGTCTGGAGAGAGTCACGTTTAACGATGTCTTCGATAGCTTTCCCATGTTCTCCCCAGACGGGAAGAAACTGGTTTTTGCTTCGAACAGAAATCCCAAAAAACCCCGGGCTACGGATATTTTCATCGCTGACTGGGTGGAATAATCCAGAATTTATTCGGATGAGAATTTTTTTGCATTCTTAACCTTACTGAACTCACCGAAGAGCGGAGAACAGTTATCTTTGGCTATGCGGGCTCTATGCCTCGAACGTAAGGTGGCGGTGAATATTTAAGGTGGACATGAAATCTAATTTGTGCTGCCGTTTAAAAGCCGCAATAGGGAAAATATGAAACGCCTGTTTTTCACGACTGCTGTCGTTGTTGCTCTGGCCTTGATCAGCGTTTCGTCCAAAGCCCAGGAAGCGGCGGTGCACCACGAACTCAGAATCGTGATCTATCCAGAGGAGGCTCGCTTTACTGCCAAAGACAGTGTGACCGTCACCGAGGCTCTTGTTCCCGAGTCACAATTCCTTTTGCACAAGGGGCTCGAGCCCATATCAACAACTCCCGGTGTGAGTATTGTGCGAGAAACCGAGAGACCGGGAACGGTTCCTTTGGAATCTTTCAAGGTGAAACTTCCGCATGGCCAGAACAGCTTTGTCCTTGAATACGGCGGAAAGATCGATCACCCTCTCGAACCATACGGGAAGGAGTATGCGCGTGGTTTTAGGCAGACGCCGGGCTTGATTTCTGGAGAGGGAGTGTATCTCTCAGGGGATTCCTTCTGGTATCCCATTTTTGATGAGGCGTTCGTGACCTTTAGGCTCGAGGCGGAGCTACCCGTAGACTGGAATGGGGTGAGTCAAGGAGAGCGCACACGCTATGTCCGTGAGGGAGATACGACTTCTATGCAATGGGATTCACCTGAACCTCAGGAAGAGATCTTTATCGTTGCCGGTCGGTTTGTCGAGTACACCCAGCGTGCAGGCCAAATTGAGGCGATGGCCTTTCTTCGCGCGCCCGACCCGGAGCTGGCCAACAGGTATCTCGATGCGACAGCTCGCTATGTTGCGATGTATGAGAAACTCATCGGCCCTTATCCCTACCGGAAGTTTGCCCTGGTGGAAAACTTCTGGGAGACAGGGTTTGGAATGCCCTCTTTCACGCTCCTTGGACCGAAGGTTGTCCGGTTTCCCTTCATCCTCCATTCGTCTTACCCGCACGAAATTCTCCACAATTGGTGGGGAAACGGTGTCTTTCCTGACTACAGTATAGGAAACTGGGCAGAGGGATTGACAGCCTATCTTTCCGATCACCTGATTAAGGAGCAGAGGGGCAATGGGGTGGAGTACCGCCAGGCAACCCTCCAAAAATACGCTGACTATGTCATTGAGGGGCGAGACTTTCCCCTCGTCAAGTTTCATGCGCGCCATAGCTCTTCCTCCGAAGCGGTCGGGTACGGTAAATCCCTGATGTTCTTCCACATGCTTCGCAGGCAGCTGGGAGATGAGGTATTTATTCAGGGGCTGCGGGACTTCTATCAGAAGAATCGATTCCGTTTTGCCTCTTTTGATAATCTCCGTCAGAGCCTCGAGCTTGTTTCCGGAGTTGACTTGACGAGGGAGTTCGACCAGTGGGTTAAACATCCGGGGGCTCCCGAATTAAGCGTGATCCGGGCGAGTGTTGTGCTAGAAGGGGATGATTACGTT
Organism: Pseudomonadota bacterium; assembly: GCA_011773445.1. Taxonomy (GTDB): domain Bacteria; phylum Desulfobacterota; class BSN033; order WVXP01; family WVXP01; genus WVXP01. The sequence goes on from WVXP01000108.1 coordinate 3,515, forward strand.
CTGACTGCTCTCCTCGAACAGGTTCAGCCGGGTCGGAAATACCTTTTGCGGATTCCCGTTGCCGTGACTTTGGAAGGCCAGGAGAAGGCCTTCCAAACTGTGGTGGCTATGGAGGAAAGGCGGCATGAGCTGAGACTCCGTGTGCCTTCTCGGCCTCTGAGGTTAGACGTTGATCCTGAGTTCGACCTTTTCCGCAGGCTCGACCGGGAAGAAATCCCACCGGCTTTGACGCGGGCCTTCGGAGCTCAAAAGATGCTGATCCTTCTCCCGAGTTCTACCAATGATTGTCTGTTGCAGGCTTATCAGAAACTGTCCGAATCGTTGAGCCGGTCCGGGCCTGATGAGGTCGAGGTAAAGCTGGATACCGAGGTTGAGAGCCTCCCTCCGGATCGTGCCGTTACCCTTTTGGGGTGGGAGAATCGTTTTCAGAGTGAGATCCTCTTGGCGCTCTCCGAGTATGATGTGACTATCGACCGGAATGGGGTAAGCATTGGAGAGTCACGAGCCCAGCGGGATAATCAGTCGGTCGTGCTTACGGCGAGGCTATCCGAGAATCGGGATTTGTCTCTCACGTGGGTTGCATCGGATCTGCCTGAAGCACTACCTGGTCTCGGTCGAAAACTTCCCCACTACCACAAGTACAGCTATTTGGTGTTCGAAGGGGCAGAGCCTGTCAATGTCGTAAAAGGTCGGTGGCCCGTGCTCAATTCACCCATGACGGTTTTTCTTCCTCTCCGGAACGGTCCGATTCCGAAAGTCGACATGGCAAAGCTAGCCCCGAGGGAACCGCTCATTACGCTCCCGACAGTTTTTTCCCAAAAGCGGATGATGGAGACCATACGCTTCCTTTCAAGCGACGCGATGAAAGGGCGAGGATTTGGCACACAGGAACTCGATGAGGCCGCGAGATTCATTGCATCTAAATTCCGAGAGGCCGGGCTTGCGCCTGCCGGCGATACAAAGGGGAGCTATTTCCAGGTTTGGAAAGACCGGGGCGGCGACCCGGAACGCCAAGTGACCATGAGAAATGTCGTCGGCGTCATCCCGGGACACAGGCCTGACCGGCAAGGGGAGAGCGTCGTGGTCGGAGCTCATTACGACCATCTTGGGTTGGGTTGGCCCGATGTGAGACAGGGGAATATAGGGAAGATCCATCCTGGTGCTGACGACAATGCCAGTGGTGTGGCGGTGCTCATAGAGCTTGCACGCGTGCTCGGGAAGACCCTGAACCCGGATCGTAGTATCGTTTTTGTGGCATTTACCGGAGAGGAGGCCGGAAGAAGGGGGTCTAGGTACTATGTGGCCAACCAAAAGCGCTATCCTCTGGAGCGATGTATCGGCATGGTCAATCTGGATACAGTCGGACGCCTGAATAAGAAGATTTTTGTGCTTGGGGCCAGTTCGGCCAGGGAGTGGATCTACATCGTTCGCGGAGCAGGTTATGCTACCGGTGTGGACGTGAAGGCTGTGCCTGAAGAACTGGATTCAAGCGACCAGAAAAGCTTTCATGAGGGGGGCGTTCCGGCGGTGCAGCTTTTTTCTGGACCTCATGCGGACTACCACCGTCCGACAGACATTGCAGATCGGATCGACGCGGATGGGCTTCTGAAAGTTGCATCCCTGGTTAAGGAGATCATTGAGCACCTTTCAGGCCGGGAAAGGCCCATGACCCATACACTCGTGGCCGGTAAGGAGGTCGAGACGGTTCCAAAAAAGGGACGCAAGATCAGCATCGGCACAATTCCTGATTTTGCTTTCACTGGAGATGGATACCGGCTTTCTGGTGTGCTGCCGGGTTCTCCGGCAGAGTCATCTGGGCTCAGGGGGGGAGACGTCATTGTCAAGGTCGGGTCCCGCGCGGTCCACAATCTGCAGGATCTATCCGAGATTCTCAAGTCGTTAAATCCCGGTGATACAATCTCTATCACCTTCCTGCGAGAAGAAAAGGAAATGACGGTGGATGCGGTGGTGGTGGAGAGGTAGTGTCGAAATCCGTAAAGAACCGGTACGGCTCGGCTATGCGGCTCATCGAGCTCGAACGAAAGAGTCGGGTCCTCACGAAGGCCCAATTCGGCTGTCTGCGCGATGCCTATACGGTCAACGTGACCCGGGGTTGCGAGTTCATGTGTGTTTACTGCTATGCCAGGGGGTACCCAGAGGCTCCCGGCCCTGATGAAGTGCAACTGTATTTTAGTCTTCCTGAGAGACTCGCGGCGGAGCTAGACAGTCCGAGAAGACGCTCGGTCATCGACTGGATCGTATTCAACACCGCCTCAGACTCTTTCCAGACGCATCCAGATATCTTGGAGACCACCTATCGCGCGATGAGGGTCCTCCTGGAAAGGGAAATTGGATTTTCCTTTTTGACAAAGGGATGGATCCCCAACCGATTCATCGAGCTATTCTCTGATCATCCTGACCTTGTCATTTCGAGAATCGGTCTGGTCTCGATGTCTGACAGGTATCGAGATCTCTTTGAACCCCAAGCTGCCACTGTGATCGAACGGCTCCAAAATATCGAAAGACTGAAAGCGGCAGGAATCGGGGTTGAGGTCCGCATCGACCCCATCATTCCTTTTTGGACGGACGATGAGGCTTCAATCAAGGAACTCTATGGGGCACTGGCCGCAAGGGGTGTCAGCATGGTCTCACTGAGCTACCTTCATTTGAGACCTGCCATTCTGGGTCAACTCCAGAAGGAACTGCCGCCAAAGGAATATAAAGTTATCCTGAGCTGTTTTCAAAGCCAACCCTGGACTGTGATAGGGACATCTGCCCGAAGCAAATTAATACCGCTCCCGTTGAGGGAAAAGGGCTACGAACGCTTTCTAAATCTCTCTGAAGGGTTCGGGATTAAGCCTCTTATCTGTTCATGTAAGAATCCAGACTTGCATGCCCATTGGTGCTCGGTAGGAATGCGGACGGAAACGACCAGGAAGCCCCTAGGGAAAAAGGAGAGGCAACTAACCCTTTTCCCCTGTTAGAGAAGCTCATAAAATCGAAAGGATAAGAAGCCCCTTCTTGATCTGTGGCGTATGGGGATTTGAAATCTTCTATCCCTTGAACGAATTGAAAGTCGAAGATTTCAGTTTGAAACCCTGCATCTATCCCCGGATCTGTTTATTTAGGTCAGAAATAGCCAATCCCCCGTGTCTTTTCTTCTGTCCAAGTATCTCTGAACTCTATCCCAATGGGCGTGAGCTCAAATCTCGGCCATCACGCTCACATACTAGATTAGAAATCCTTGATCCTTCACAAAAACGGCTTTGTAAACTTCTCCCATTGTCAGTCTTAACCCCTGCCGATAGGCATCTTCCCATCGCTTCGTTTTGTCAACCCATCCCTGTGTGGTTGTTCCGGGTGGTATATCATCCCAGACAGGTTTGTTGGGATAATTAATGACAATATCGCCGCCCACATACTTCTGGTTTGTCTCATCCCAAGTAGCCTGTTTGAGCTGCATTGCATTTTTGTATCCAAGCCTCATCAATGTCATCAGCCTATTTCTACCTCCACCAGCAGCGAGACACGCTGCACTCGGCAGAAAATGGATCCGAACCGGACCTTCTTTGACGAACTCAGAAAGATATCTCCCCGCGATTAATTTGTTTTTTGTGATCCATTCTATCTTTCCTTTTGGCCCTTCAAAATCTTTGCGTAGGGAACGCATGTCGGCGATATGACTACCGTGTTGATCAAGATGTTGACCGTAGGGTACAAGTCTTACCTTTTGTCCATCGGTGGTGAAAGTAAAGTCACTTGCACCGGGCAGTCCGCTCTTTAATGCGAGAGCTTTGAAGAGATCGTATTCCGGGTATTTTATGTTGCAATAAGTTCCGTGGATCAATCTAAAAAGGAATCCGATTCCGAGTTTTTCTTTGATAATGTTGATTTGTTTCCGTTTCATATGAGCTTTTCTTCCAGAATGCGATAAAGACGCTTTCGCATTCCTTCATAATTCAACATCCGGGCTTTACCTCCACGATCGGTTTGAACCCAGTATATTTCGCCCTTTAATTTCTTCAGATATTTATTGCGGATTGCTTCGTCATCATCCACGGTGATTGTAAGGACCTGCACGATTCCTTTTGCCTCTAAATCAGGGAGGAAAGATCTTATTTGTTCCTCATAGATTTTAAGGCGAGTTTTGACCCTTTCTACCCGATCACTCATTCGCTTGATCAATCTATTTCCGCATCGATCACAGATTCCTTTCACCTTCGGCGGGTCAAAATCACTGTAAGTGGTTTTACACTCGATGCAGGAGTGCCGGTTGAAAAGCAAAATACCATCTATGAGAAAAGCTTTCGGCACATCCAGCAGGAATACAATATCGAGGTCTATTTCTGATAACAGCAAATCCGCCTGGGCTTTTGTCCTCGGAAATCCCTCCATTACGAAACCGCGTTGCTGACAATCATTCCGATTCAGATAATCCATAACGATCGGAAATACGAGATGATCAGGAAGAAGCGTACCTTTCTTCGTCGTCTCGATAACGCTTAACGAAAGTTCAGAATTCGGATCTTTGCGTACCTTTTCCCTCAAGATAGCCCCTAGACCAATATGAACCAGGCCTAAGGCCTCCAAGTCCTTGGCTCTGTTTCCCTTTCCGCTTCCTGTTGGTCCCAGGAGGAGGATTTTCTTGCCTTTTATGGCAGCTTTTAGTTTCTCGAGTCTTTCCAAACAGTCCCCTTTCTCAATTTTCTCCGGTAATCACGGCATGTTTTCTAAGATATCCACTAGATTATCATACGTGCTGATCGTGAGATCAGCGGAATTATTGTCTTTGTATTTGTCATTGACGCCGGCAAATAAGATGGCTCTCATTTTTGCTTCTTTAGCGCCGACAATATCTGAATATTCTGAATCTCCAATATGAACAGCGTCTTCGGTACGACAGTTTAACTTATCCAAAGTGTACTCAAATATCTGTTTGTGAGGCTTGGCGACACCCGCCTCATCGGAAAATGTAAGATGTGAAAAGTAAACGGTAAAATTGTACTCTTCAAGTAATCGTCTCACCGTGACACCTGAATGCCACCCGGTATTGCAAATGACCGCCAGCTTGTAGGATTTGGTTAATACCTCGAGCACCTCTTTGACACCCGTCACCACAGGTGGGCGATATTCAAGGGCAATCCGGTCACAATAGTCTGCCATTTTGCCCATCTCAGAAGCTGGAATATCGACATGAGCTAGCTCCACGATCGTCTTGACCCTTATCTCGCTGTTCTGGGTTTTTCGGTGTTCCACAATGTGGTTCTGGAATAGTGTAGCCTCTTTCAGAAAAAGTTCATCAATTTCAGCTTCAGTCATTGGAAAGCCGTTCTCATTTAAAATTTGACGAAAATACTCCTTTCTCTTCTTGGTCCGACTTGCGTCATCGTCTAGCAGAGTATCCCAACAGTCAAAGGTTATGGCCTTTACCATTCGCAGACTCCTTCCTTGGCATACGCTCGCTCGCCGAGGGATCCCTTTGGGATACCATATTCATACGGCTTACTCAACAACCTTCCCTGTGNNACGGACCACGAACACCGACTTTTGGTTCAGAGCTTCCCTTCCCACTTTCGGGTGAAATGCTCTGGAAATAATTTCGAAACAAGTGGTCTAAGGGAATTTGGGCAACAGCCCATCCCCACCTGTCCGCCAATGGCGCGAAGGGGAGCAACGCGAGAGCAAGGGAGCGAGGGGATATAAGGGAACCATCAAGAGATTCAAAACTGCCATGAAACATCCGAATGTTAGAAATTCCTTGCTTTGAAAACTCAGGAAACTCCACTATCCCCTACGGGGGGGGTCCGATATCATTCTAAGCTCCTTGAGGCGCCAGCCCTGGGCTCGAGTTGAAACTTCTCGTCGAAGGAAATGGATACCTTTTCTGCGACGGGAAAAGGGTTCGAGCGTTTCATGGAGCTTTTTGGGGTCGTCCAGCCTGAATGGCCACCGAGTGCCTAAATGTCCCTTAGCAATGCTGTCAGTGATATAATGCAAACACCGATTCTTGAAAAAGGAGAGAGAAATGCTTGAATACAAAAAGGGAAATCGCAGAGTTGCCCTAACCATTCTCTTCACGGTCCTGCTTGCCTTATCTGTTCCTGGAGCAGCCAAGCCGGAAGCGTCGAGGGAGGAGAAGATTGTTCTCGGCTGTGTCTGGATGGCTCCGGTGGGAGATATGGGTTGGACATATGCACATGACCTGGGTAGACAGTTTGTCGAAAAGGAAATTCCAGGCGTCAGATCAATTGTCCAGGAAAGTGTCAGTGTCGCCGATGCTCCCGCCGTCATCGATACCATGATTGAGGAGGGAGCAGATATCATCATCGCCAATGCCATTCAGTATCAGGATGTCTGCATTCAGAAGGGGAAACAATACCCGGACAAGTATTTCGTCTATGTGGCCGGTCGGGAGACCGGTAGAAATGTGGCAACGATCTTCGGGGCCATGTATCAGCCCACCTACCTGACGGGTCTCATGGCAGGAGCTCTCACAAGAACGGGGAAAATAGGATTCGTTGGAGCTATGCCGCTCCCTCAGGTCATCAGAAGAATTAACGCCATGACAATTGGTGCAAGAGAGGTGAATCCCGCATCAGAAGTCCATGTCATATACACGAACAATTGGTATGACCCGCCTACGGAAAGAGATGTGGCGATGACTCTGATTGGTCTTGGATGCGACGTTCTAGCTCAACATCAGGATTCTCCAGCTGCAGTGGAGGCGGCCAATGGAAAGGGGGTGTATTGTTTTGGTTTTGACGCCGACATGACGCAGTTCGCGCCAGATTATCATGTGACGGCTCCTATTTGGCACTGGGGACCCATGTATAAGAGGATTGTTGAAGACTATCAGAGAGGGAGGCCGAAAGCATTTGCCGATATCTGGGGAACAATGGCTGACAAAATGGTTGACCTCTCCCCAATTAATCCTAAGGTATTGCTCCCTCCCGGTATCTTGAAACTCGTAGAAAGAAGAAAAATGGAGATCATCCAGGGGGATTTTGATCCCTTCACCGGTCCTATCAGAGCCGTAAACGGAAAGGTGCGGCTTCCAGAAGGAAAGAAGATTTCATACGAAGAACTCAGAAAAATGGACTGGTATGTGGAAGGGGTTAACGCCCCTAAATAGAGGTTCTTGTGAGATCAGATACTGTCGTCGAACTCAAGGGGATCACAAAAGCCTTCCCAGGGGTTGTGGCAAATAAGGATATCGACTTTGAGCTGAACCGGGGTGAGGTTCATGCCCTTCTTGGGGAGAACGGCGCTGGAAAGACCACCTTAATGAACATTCTCTCGGGGCTTCTGAGACCCGATGACGGAGAGATAAGGATCTTTGGAAAGCCGGTCTCTTTTCGTTCTCCTCGAGAGGCCATTTCGCTCGGAATAGGCATGGTTCATCAGCAGTTCCTTCTGGTCCCTTCTCTTTCGGTCGTGGAAAACATCGTACTTGGTCATAAGGAAGAAGGGTTCATCCCAAATCTCCGAAACGTAGAAAAGAAGATCAAGACTCTGAGCGAAAATTACAATCTTGAGATTGAACCGAGAGCAAAGGTCTGGCAACTATCGGCGGGTGAAAAACAGCGAGTTGAGATCCTCAAAGCGCTCTATCGAGAAGCACAAGTGCTTATCCTTGATGAACCCACCTCAGTATTAGCACCCCAGGAAGCAGAGGGTTTGATTAATGCACTTAGAGAGATGACTTCCGAGGGACACCTGTCCGTGGTTTTCGTCTCCCATAAACTTCCAGAGGTTACAGCGGTGAGTGATCGGATAACGGTGCTCAGGCGGGGAAGGGTGGTTGCAGCGATGGAGAACGACAATGTTGATTATGCCGTTTTGTCGAATGTAATGGTCGGCAGGGAACTCCAAAAGAGCGTTTCTCCGAGGAGAAGAGAAAAGGGAGGGATCCTACTTGAGGTTGAGGATCTTGTGGTGCCGGATGACAGAGGGGTGCCCGCCGTTGACGGGGTGAGTTTCACACTATCTGAGGGAGAGATCCTGGGAATTGCTGGTGTCGCAGGAAATGGGCAGAAAGAGCTTGGAGAGGCACTGATAGGTTTAAGAAGCGCAACGAGGGGGAGGGTCATATTTTGCGGGAAGGAGATTACGGACATTACGCCGAGACAGGCGATTGAGAAAAAGATAGGCTTCATACCTGAGGAGCCTCTGACAATTGGCCTGGCTGGTGGCCTCTCGGTTGCCGATAATCTTATCCTTGATACCTACCGGTCAAGCCGATTTTTGAGAAAGGGGCTTTTGGATTACAACAAAATCGAGGGATTTTCAAGAGGGATAGTCGATACACATGGGATCAAGACTCCCGATCTTGGCCTACAGGTTGGACACCTCTCCGGTGGGAATGTCCAGCGTCTCATACTTGGAAGGGAGCTCTCGAGGGACCTGAAACTCCTTGTCGCTAACCACCCAACAAAAGGACTGGATGTTGGAGCAGCAGATTTTGTGTGGGAGAAACTCATTTCTTTGGGAGAGGAAGGAGTCGGAATCATTCTGATTTCTGAGGACCTTGAGGAAATACAAACCCTGAGTAACCGAATCGCCGTCATGTATGAAGGAGAGTTAGTGGGGGTCGAGGAGTCTGGCCGAGTCGACCGGAAAAAGATTGGCCTTCTCATGATGGGAGTTGGAAAGGAAGAATGAAGCGATTCGTCTTTGAGAGGAGGCTTTCGACAACCCAAGAAGGCTACCTACGCGTTACGGTTCTCTCAATCCTTTTTTCGATCTTCTTGTTCGGAGTTTTTCTTCTCTTGGGTGGTTCAAACCCCATCCTGGCCTATCTGAAAATACTTCGTTCCGCCTTTGGATCCTTGAGAGGGATATCTCATACCACCCTGAGAATGATTCCCCTCGTATTCACAGCTCTCGCCTTTGCCCTTCCGTACAGGGCCGGCGTTTGGAACATCGGGGCGGAAGGCCAAATGTACATGGGTGCCTTTCTGGCCACGGGAGTTGCTCTCTCTATCCAGGGAATGCCAGACTCCCTCATTGTGCCGGCGATCATTTTTTCGGGCTTTCTGGCAGGAGCCATCTGGGGTGCGATTTCAGGCATACTTCGGGGGTTGTTGAAGGTCGATGAAATTGTCACAACCTTAATGATGAACTACATCGCAATCCTCTGGGTAAGCTACCTGGTTACCGGACCTTGGCGGGAGAAGGGGGGATGGGGATATTCCCATTCCTCTCTCATACCCAAAGAAAGGTGGATACCTTTCATCACGGGGACGGAAATACCTGTGACGATTGTACTTGGCGTTCTCTTTGCGTTTATCATCGCCTTACTCTTGAAAAGATCGAGGCTAGGATACGAAATCAGAGTTGTTGGAGCCAATCCAAAGACAGCCGAGCTTGCAGGAATGAGCTCGTTGAAGACGATTCTGTTGGTGATGCTCGTGGCGGGTGGACTTGCTGGAATAGCAGGTGCCGGAGAGATTGCGGGTGTCCAACACAGATTGAGAATGGGATTCTCACCAGGCTATGGTTTCACAGGAATCGTCATCGCTTTCCTTTCCAGGGGAAATCCTCTGGTCATTATCCCGGTATCATTTCTCTTCGCAGGTATGATTGTTGGAGGCAACACACTTCAAATCGTTATGAAGCTTCCTTCCGGTATTGTCGAGATTTTTCAAGGAATGACACTTTTCTGCCTGGCAGGAGGGCAATTCTTTTTGGAATATAGGATGAAGAGGAGAAAAAGATGGGAGATTTTTTCGTCCTCGCCTTAAGTGCAGGAACACCGTTCATCCTCGCCTCGCTTGGAGAGATATTTAGCCAGAAATCGGGCGTTCTCAATATTGGGATTGAAGGAATGATGTTAATCGGGGCACTTGCGGGCTTCTCCGTTGCTCATCACAGCGGGAGTCCATGGATCGGATTGGTTGGAGGCGTCATTGCGGGAAGCCTTGCCGGTCTGATTCACGGGTTTCTATCGATAACGTTAATGGCTCCGCAAGTCATCAGTGGAATGGCTCTCACGATTTTTGGATTTGGAATCACCTCTTTTCTTGGAAAACCCTTTCTTGGACTTCCTGCAACGAGTTTCGAGACGTCAATACTGGGCGTCACCCCTCCGGTGATCATCGCCCTCGCACTGATCCCCTTGTCCGTGTTCATACTTACCAAAACGAGATTTGGGATTCACATCAGAGCAGTTGGAGAGTACCCGGAAGCAGCAGATTCTGCCGGGGTGAATGTATCCCTGATACGCTATCTCTGCGTCCTTATCGGAGGCGGGATGGCCGGTCTTTCAGGCGCGTATCTCTCCCTGGCATATTCTCCCATGTGGAGGGAAGGAATGACCGCCGGAAGAGGCTGGATAGCTCTATCCCTTGTTTTTTTCTCAATGAGAAAGCCCATTTTCGCATTGCTGGGAGCGATCTTTTTTGGAGCCCTTTGGATTCTACAGTTCAAACTTCAGGGGCTGGGCTTTGGAGTCTCCCCCTATCTTCTTATGATGATTCCCTACGCAAGTACGATTCTCGTTTTGTCCCTGCTATCGAGCGAGAGGATCAGAGGACGAATTGGAGTGCCGGAAGCTCTGGGAAAACCCTACTTAAGATAGAAGTTTCGAACAAGGACGAATGAATCGGGGGTGTCGTCTTCCAGTTTAGCCCTAGAAGGAGGCTTGATCTTTGCTTTGCTTTGGTTTGAGCTTCAAGAATTGATACCGGTCAGCTGAGTGAAGCGTTATGTTATGGATCTCAATTCCCTGGAGAATGCTAATTGGCACATCAACGCCTGCGTCACCAAGAGCCCACACCTTGCGATAGAAATCGGCAAGGCCCTTCACTGCCTTCTTATCCACTGTAAGAATGATGTCCCCGGATTGGATGCCTGCTTTCTCGGCAGGGCCCTCAGGTGTGACTCGAAGGACGAAAACACGCTCTTTTGTCTCTTCTGTGAACAAACCCAACCAGGGTCGGGAGGGTCCACGGGACCGGCCTGTAGCCATGAGGTCGCCGAGAATCGGTTTCAAGAGATCGATAGGAACAAACATGTTACAGGGAATGAGACCGAGCCCTGGGATCATAACCTGGGTGAAGAGAGACCCGATACCCAGAAGCTGGCCATCGCGTCCGATCAATGCGGCTCCACCGAAATTAGGATGAGGTGGGGTCGTAAATATGGCGTCTTCGAGAAGATACTCCCAATAACCTGCAAATTCCCTTCGGGAAAGGACCTGGGCCCCTTGCACTGCATCCGATCCTCCGTGACTCGCCACGAGAAGCGGTTCACCCTCTTGAAGGTCCGACGATTGTCCCAGTTTTATGGGTGCCACATCGAAGGGCTTCTGTGTCCGCAAAAGCCCGAAGCCGGTCTTATGGTCGTAACCGACAAAAGTTGCATCGATTAGCTCACCATCTGGCCCAGCGACCTGGATGGTCTCGGCTTCCAGGATCAGATAGCCGATTGTGAGAATGTGACCGCTCGAATCGATGACCACGCCATTCCCTTCGCGTTCTGTTCCGAGTGAACGAGCTGTCAACGCATCGCCTGGAATTGTCGACCTGATCTTAACGATTGCTTCGAGTCTCTTCTCTGCGCCCTCATCAGCGTAGGTCGATGCACAAAACGCAACTAAGAGAGCAAAAATGACCAATAGATAGCTTTTTTTCACTGACGACCTCCACGGCCTGCGACGGTCTGCAAACAAAAAGATTTCCTTCCTCTACTTTAGCGATAGTCACGCCTCTCTGTCAATGGGAGGGATCCTTCTGGAGTTTCCTCAAAAACCCGGTATGTAGCAATGCAAGTAGTCGGAACTTAATTCTGTTTTCGAATTATGCAAGTGCCCGACTCCCTTTTCGCTGGTTCCCAAAGGTTTTTTGATAAATCTAAGGCTCGCTCCAGGCGCCNNCGCCTTCAAAACTCGCCCTTCGGGCTCAGACAGTTGAAGGCGCTGATCTTGCGCTTCGCCTAAGTTTTATGAGCAAAAAACATTTGCAGGAACGCTCGAAGGGGTCTAGACCACTTGCCTCTCGAATAGATCAGAAAAGTCAGGAAACTCCTCGAGGGATCCTTGGACGAGGAGTCTTTCCATGTTTGAGGAGGCCTCCTGTCTCTGAGCGACATGAGCGTCCACAAAACTGAGGAAATTCCACCTTAAGGACCCCTCACTCCAATTGCGAATCATGGGAGGGCATGCTTATCAACAAGGTCAAGGTGGGGTATACTGACATTCAGGCAAGAAAGATTGCCATTGAGGCATGCTATGGCAAAGACTGCCGATGACTTCGACCATATAACCATCGTATTACACGGTCCCCGGTATTCGGAGAATATCGGCGCAGCTGCCCGGGCGGCCTGGAATATGGGTCTCTCACACCTCCTCTTGGTGGCTCCCCAAAACCTCGATCGCAACCGCATGCTCAAGATGGCCACTCATTCGGCTGCACACCTCATTGACCAGATGGAAATCTCTCAGGACTTGACCACTGCCTTGCGACCGTTTCACTACGTGGTGGGGACAACGGCTCGTACTGGAGGTCGCCGTAAGGATCTGAAGACACCACGAGAAATGGCCGGGGAGCTGATGCCTATTTGTGAGCGCAACCGAGTGGCTTTATTATTTGGCCCTGAGGATCGAGGGCTCACCAACGCCGAGCTGCGTCAATGTCACGCCCTCGTTAACATCCCTACGGCCGGATTTTCTTCGTTAAATCTGGCCCAGGCGGTCATGGTCCTCTGTTATGAACTTTTTTTGGCAGAGTGTCAGCCGGTTGACAGTTTCGTGCCGAGGCTGGCAAATCGTTATGAGCTGGACGGCATGTATGAACATCTCAAGGAGACGTTGACGAAGATCAATTTCATCACATCAGATAATCCAGACCAGGCGATGCAGAACCTCCGGAGCTTCTTCTCTCGCATTGGGCTTCGGGCTCGGGACGTGAAAGTCATCCGCGGAATCTGCCGTCAAATAGATTGGTACACTCAAAAACGGTTGAAAGGGATGAGGCGGGAATCGAGTCAATGAACGCTGATCAGGCCGGCAAGCGCGAATCATAAGGATCAACTGAGAACAGTGCTCAACCTTACGTGTCGGATTCAGTTATGAACAAGACTCGGGGTTTGGGATGAAGCAGTCGACCATTGGGGTGCTACTCTCTGTGTTCGTTTACCCTGGCCTTGGACAGGTGATTCTGGGATCGAAGTATTCGGGTGTGGGTTTCATCAGCCTCACGACGATTGTGATCGTCGGACTTGTCTATAGAATCGCGAAACGACTCTACTTTACCCTGGATCAAATGGCGCGACTGAGTGGGGAGGGAGCCTTGGAGTTAGGTCAGCTCATCGAGTTACTCCGGGCGTCAGACAACGGTTGGCATGTCGAGATTTTCGGCTTCATATTGTTGCTTGTCTGCTGGATCGCCTCCATCCTCCACGCGTATCTTTCAGGCCAGAAGCTGAACCGGGACCCGATCTCACGCTCTTGAGGTTAGGATCTCAGGGCACGAGGACCACTTTACCCATATTCTTCTTCTCCGAACTCACATCTTCCTTTTTGTCGTGCTTTTTCTCTGAGCATAGCCCCTCATTAGCCCTCATTGAACCCTGTTATCGGTGGGCAGTTGATGACGACTCGGCGATATTTTCTGCCAAAATGTGCCCTTTCTACATAATAGCCGCCGATTTCAATCCGATAGGCACCAACGGTTCCCGTGAGAATACCACGGCGATTCTGGCGCCATCGGGCCGACTTTCTCTTTAAATTGACAGCGCAAATAAGATTCAATTCACCTGGAACGGTTGACATGAGGTCCATGCCAGAAGGGCGGACTGTTCCTGGGATATGGCCGTAAACCGTGTGGGAATGGAAATCGCCGATATACTCGAGGCCTTGTGCCAATGTCTCGAGGATTTCATTGATCCGTAGGACCCTGTTGGGATCTATTGTTGACTGGGTCGCCGTACTTTCTGCGGTCTGATAGGGAATGGCATATTCGACCATAAATTTATTTTCACCTTTGATACCAATGAGGTAGCCGAGCGTTTCTCTCCGAAACACCTCGACCGCAGAAGATACGATTGTTAAGAAGGAGGGGAGGCTCAGGTATGCCTCTATTCGTTTGCCGTGTCTATCATCATCACGGGTTCCACTCATTAAACGTATCACCCAAGAAGTTTGGCCTCGCGCAAGTGATTGACGATTTCCACGGCTGACTTGGCACGGTCCATGGTGTAGATATGTAGCCCGGGAACACCGGTCTCGAGGAGGCCTTTGCACTGGCTGATAGCGAAATCGATGCCAAAATGGGTGATTGCCTCCTTGTCCCCTTCAGGCAGCCCGGCGAGACCGTCTCTGATTTCAGAAGTGATCGTAGCACCGCAAAGCTTGGCCAGGTTTTCCATCATCTTTACACTATAGATGGGCATGACTCCAGGCAGGATCGGAACCTGGATGTCGAGTCTGTGACATCGCTCGAGGAAGTCGAAGAAGTAGCGATTGTCATAGAAATAGTTCGTGATGATGAAATCTGCCCCTTTTTCGACTTTGAGCTTGAGGTATTCCAAATCTCTCTCTTTGCTCGTGGCCTCGATATGTCCCTCTGGATACCCTGCCGCCCCGAGACAAAAATCGTAGCGGGGCCGGATGAAAGCCAGAAGGTCTGAGGCATGGGGCAGGCTAACCGGATGGGGCTTGAAATCCGGTCGTTGGTGTGGGGGATCTCCCCTGGCGGCCAAAACATTCTCCACACCGAGATCCCGGTAGCTGTCCAGCACGGAGGTGATGTCTTCTGGCCCAAGTCCGTGGCACGTAAAATAGGCAAGGGTCTCGAGGCCCTTCTCTCGGAGGAGCTTCTTTACGAGATTGTATGAGCCCTCCCGGGTGGAACCACCCGCCCCGAAGGTCACGGAAACGAAGTCGGGCCTGAGAACGGCCAGCTCCTCGATGACCTTTTCAAGTTTCTCAGCTGCCGGTTCGTCCCGGGGGGGAAAGAGCTCAAAAGAGATGGTTGGCTTGTCCCTGGTTTTCCAAATTTCAGTCACCTTCATCGCCAGCTCTCCTTTCGGCAAGGCCGCTTTACCTTTCGAGTGGCAATCCCCTGGAGCCTCATCGAATCGATCTATACTCTAAATCCGATGCTCTTTTGTACACACTGTGAAAGACCGTCAGACCCCGTTTTTGATGAAGTGGATTATAGCCAGAAGAGGTTTGGGTGTCAAACCTAGAGGCATTGCCATCACAACGCTTCTTTTTGTACCGACCAAGAACCGATTTGTTATTAATCTCTCGGAATTTTATCCCCTAGTTGATTCCCAGTCTCTCGTGGCTGAGGGTTTTCCTCGCCAGATGAACTGGCTTCCAGCGGTTCTCCTCAGAGTGGACACTGAAATCTTCATGGACAACCAGAGATGACGGGATCCTCGACTCTTTTGGAAACGGGACCTTCAATTGAAGCTTGCCAACGAGGAACTTGAGGATGCGCGCCGTGTGCTCAAAAAGAAGAATCTCAATCCCTCTGCCCGTACTGAAATCAAGAAAGCGATACGATACGATGACGATGCAATCGCCAGTGTGGATCCACTCATGAGGCAGGAGGCCCTCAACTCAGCGTTGAATTTGGCTATCCAGGGAAAGGATTCTCTGGGAACCGTTCTGGAGTTTGAAATGGGTGAAGACAACTTGGTCTTCTTGTACCCGGAAAGTGGGCGCTGGCGCGAGCCCCAAAAAAGGGGGAGGCCGCTCAAACTCAATGACGACTCCCCCTTTGTCCAGGATCCGTTCCGACTCATCGCAGAAGTGATCGAACCTCCCCGACCTTCATATCTTGGAAGGTCCTGATGTCGATCCGGATTCCTTGAATAGCATCCTTCAGCTCTGGGCTCGCGATAAGCTCGATCCTATCGAGCAAGGCGTTGATCTCTACCTCATCCTCGTTGCTGAGAACAGGGCGGTCCAGATCCTCCCCTTCAACGATCGATTGCACAATTGGGGCAACCCTTGAGATCACCGAGCGCACCTCGGCACGCAGGGTCTGATCGTAAAGGAGGATGGCCGAAACCTCAGCCGTGTGCTCTTGGTAGAATTGCAGTAACCGCTCCGCGAGAGGGCTCCCCCCAACCAGCAGCTTCCTGACCTTGCGGTACACATCGAGGTCGGCCTCAACGGCCGAGCCTGACGCCGCAGCATCGAAGAAGCAAGATTCTGGTTCAAGCTCGAAGTTTTGCGTGACCAGACCCTCTTCGGGAATATAGAT
>WVXP01000108.1:19796-20179 GCA_011773445.1 Pseudomonadota bacterium
CCATGCTTGGCGACTTCGAGCTCGAAATCGACACTCACAGGCTCCTCACCCGGAAGGTAGACACTATCCATCGTATCGCTCCGGTATCCAAAAGCGCTTGCCGACGCTTTGTACGTGGTGTTTGCGGTCGCGACAACGCTGTAATGTCCCATAGGGTCGCTGACGCCAAAAAGACTCGTTCCCTCGAGTCTCACACGAGCCCCCTCGATCGGAGCCCCGGTCTCGGCATCCCTGACATATCCCTCGATCGTTCCAAAACCGTTCTCGAGGGCCTTGGCCGCTTCGACCACATCGATTCTCCCCATGCCGAAACTGTTGTCTTCTCCAAGGGGTCCGAGATCCACAGCGGTAAGGTAGAGGGCGTACTTGATCTCATCAACCGT
>WVXP01000108.1:20228-28723 GCA_011773445.1 Pseudomonadota bacterium
CCGACCGCGGTGACCTCCGGCTTTATGGTCACGTTGTCACACCCCGAAGGGCCCCGGCTCGAAAAACTCGCGATACTCTCCCCATCCTGATTAAGGGCACCGACGGCAAAGGCGTTCAAAGGCGTCGTGATCCGATCCGCAGGTATCCTGAGACCATCCCAGGCTTCGTTGCCGGCGGCAAAGACGACAACAGCACCGGCGGCCTCGAGGTTGTCGATAGCTGCGTTAAACAGGGGATCACATTCCGGATACCCGTGGACATCAGGGATGAAGCCCCAGGAGTTGCTCACCACATCCGGAACATCATCGCTCGTACCTGGGTCGCCGTCCGGGTCGGCTGCCCACTCGAAGGCCGCAATGGCATAGTGACCCGTCGCCCCCCTGTCGATCACACCCGCAGATATCCATTCGGCGGCCGAGGCCATGCCGATCTGGTTGTCGCCGTCGCGCCCGACAATTGTACCCATGGTGTGTGTCCCGTGAGAACCTGAATCAAAGGGGGAGGTGGTTCCGGTTATGGGGTCGAACCACGCCTCACCCGGGTCTACACCGTCGTCAAGCCCGCGCCAGCGCGATGCGAAAGCAGGATGGTTACCGTCGACACCAGTGTCGAGGTGGCAGGCCAAGGTGCCTGTTCCATCTATCTCCATGTCCCATAGTTCGGGCGCCCTGGTGAGAAAGATACCGTTCTCCACACCTAGAGCTTCAGGCGGACCGGATCGTATCTCGATCGGGTCGATGAGCTTGAGAGGATGGTCGTACGCGATCCTGGCCACATCGGATCGGGTGGCTAGCTTCCTAACGACATGAGGCGTGGCCTTCACCGAGAGAATGTTGGCTATCCAGAAGGCATTGCAGGATTCCACCCGTCCCAAAAGCCTCTGAAACCAGAGATAACGAAGAATGCCAGGTTGGGTCGATCGAGCGAGATTTCTGAGTGCCTCCACCACGACCCGATGCCTTTCAGCCCTGGAGGACCTCGATGCCTGGAGAGATGCCTTCAGCCCTCGTGTGTCGAGCTGTTCCGTGAGAAAAACGAGAACAGGCGCCTTTTCGCCGGGGCTCAGGCTGTCGAGCCTCTGCTCCAGATCCGAATCGATTGTGCCCGCAATCGCTGGTGCGGTCATAGACCATAGAACGATCACAGCCATGACGACTCCCGAATGGAAGGGTTTCTTCATCCTGTCTCTCCTTTCTGATGATGATCAACACGATGTATTCAGTTGAGTAGCGTCTCATGTGGATTTGCGGGAGCCCGGTCTGTCTTTTGGCTCATGCAATATAGGAGAGAAAAAATGGCAAGTCAACAGAGATCCAAAACCCACCGCCGAAATCTGGAAGACCCAAAAACAATGTCTAAGGCCGCCAGGCCGAGTTGAGGGGGTCGAAGGACCGAGCCTTAGAACGGGCCAGAAATTTCGTTTCGAGAGCGAGGAGGGCATTCTTCTATGGGCATTCCGTGCAAATCCAATGGCGGATTAGGGGAAGTCGTATCATAAGACATACTTGCTTGACGGNNCGATTCATCTCCGTGCCGCATAGCGACGACTCTGGTGAAAAAATCGTTGAGGTAAAGATATGGCCATCTGGCTTGTAACGCTTATTTTGGTTGTTGCGATGCTTTTGCTGATAACCGAGAGGCTGCCGGTTGATCTGACTTCAATCGGTATCCTCGTTGTACTGATTCTGACCGAAATTTTGACGCCGAGGGAAGCCATTGCGGGCTTTGCTACCCCGGCTGTCATAACCGTAGGCGCCATGTTTCTAATCAGCAAAGGCATGCTCCGTACGGGCGCAGTAGGCTTTATCAGTCAAAAAGTGTTTGGATTATCCCGGGGCAGACCGAACTTGGCAATGTCTATGATCCTGACAATTGTCGGTCTTGCTTCGGCCTTTATTAATAACACCCCTGTGGTCGTTCTATTCATCCCCATTGTTCTGAGCTTAAGCTGTGAATTGAATTTCAGCCCATCAAAATTCTTGATACCGGTTTCATACGCCTCAATTCTAGCCGGTACCTGCACACTTATCGGATCATCTACCAATATTATTGTCAGCGATTTGAGTGCCCAATATGGCTTTGGGTCCTTAACCATGTTTGAACTTTCGCGGCTCGGCGTGCCCATCGCCTTTTTTGGCATTGTGTTTCTTATTTTTGCCGCACCGAAACTGATGCCGAGCACCCGCAACCCCGTCTGTGAGCTGAAGGATGATGCGAATCGGCGTTACCTAGCCGAGCTCCAGGTCCCGCGTGGAAGCAGTATCATCGGGGAGGAACCGGATTTATACTTCTCGCAGAAATATTCGAACATGGAAGTGCTCGAGCTCATCCGATATTCTCACGTTTTTTACCCTAACAGGGATCTCGTAAAAATAGCTCCTGATGATCTTTTACTGGTGAAAGGATCGGCCAGTGATCTGGTTGAGATTCTGAACCAGGATATCGTGGAATTGACCCTTGCCGAGCAAGGAATGAATTTCGGCACCG
Source organism: Pseudomonadota bacterium (assembly GCA_011773445.1). Taxonomy (GTDB): domain Bacteria; phylum Desulfobacterota; class BSN033; order WVXP01; family WVXP01; genus WVXP01. Next base: position 22,717 of record WVXP01000108.1, read on the forward strand.
AACAAAAGGAATCGTTGATTGTGGAGCTGATCATACCACCTGAGTCCTCCCTATTGGGTGAGAGGCTGGCAGAAAGTCGCCTACGGCTCGATCCGGATATTCATATCATCGCAATTAAACGCAGAGAACTGCATTATACCGAACAAAAGATCAAGGACATTAGATTAGAGATTGGTGACGTCCTGCTGGTTCGTTGTCCAGAATCATCGCTCGATAGACTTCGCGGTGAAACCGATTTTATCATCGTCGAAGACGTCCATCATCAAATTGTGCACAAACACCTTGCGGGCCGTGCTTTTCTCATATTTGGGGGTCTGGTGGTAGCCGCAAGCACCGGGTTGGTCGATATCATGGTTTGTGCCCTGGCTGCCGCTTTTCTCATGATTCTAAGCGGTTGTCTTCAGCTACGAGATGCCTATCGGGCAGTAGAGGGCCAGGTCCTTTTGATCATAATTGGAACCATTGCGTTAAGTGCTGCGCTGGAAAAAACAGGCGCCTCTGAACTCTATGCGAAAGCTTTTCTAAGTCTATTCACAGGGGCTAGCCCGGTGTTAGTTTTAAGCGGCGTCATATTCTTGACGAGCATCAGTACGCACTTGTTAAGCAACAATGCAACCGCTATCCTGCTTCTTCCAATTGCCATTTCCGCAGCCCAGGGGCTGGGAGTAGACCCCAAACCTTTTATCATTGCAGTCTGCTTTGGTGCCAGTGCCTGTTTTGCAACGCCTATTGGTTATCAAACGAATTTGCTGGTGTATGGGCCTGGAGGGTATCGCTTCAGTGATTATTTAAAGGTGGGCATGCCGCTGAATCTGTTGGTCTTGTTGATGGGTTCGGTTTTCATTCCGGTTATTTGGCCATTTTGACAGGTTTTGTAAACGCGGTGTCCGTATGGATGGGTCTTGCCCAACCCCTTTGAGGTGGATTAGGAGACGTTGCTAGAGCACCTGGGATTTCTCCCCATCTGTCCCCTTATTTTCTCTTTCCGACCGGACAGGCGTTCAGACACTCAAAACAGTAGTAGAATATCCCTGACGTTAGGTTCTGCCATATCTCCCAAAATGGCGGGTCTTTAATCATCGCTTGTTTTTCATCATCAGAAGACCTCACCCATCCCTTGACGAACTGAACGACCCCTGGAAGTCCCAGTTTCAATATTTCCTTGGCACACTTCAGGACATCAACGGTTCCATCGTTACCGATCGCACCCACAGGACAGGCCTTGATGCACAGGTCACATTTGTGACAATAGTCTTTTTCTAATCGCTTTCCAGGTCTGAGAGGGGCATCCGTGACGATGGAGAGAATTCGAATCCGAGGTCCAAACCGTTCTGTCAAGAGCAATCGACTCTTACCAAGAACCCCCAGTCCTGCTTCATAAGCTGTGTGACAATGTGAAATGTCACCGATCAGTCCCATCGATTCTTTCCCCATTTCGACGGGTAAATAGGGAGAGTAGGGCATGACCTGATATCCTGAATCATCGAGATAACGGGAGATGCCAAAAGAAATCCGATCCAGCTCTTCATAGAGGCACATGGTGCTATATTGGGGCACACGAATGTTCTTCTTGGCAGGGGCGAGCGTGGAATCAATCATGCGAACGCCAAATACCAATACACTTCTTGCATCGGGCAGTATTTCTTTAACCTGACTCCACTGCCCTCCATAGGATTGCATTGTCTCAAAGGAGGCAACCCCCGCGAGATCTGCCCCCAATCGGCAGAGTTCCTTGCTCACCTGATCTGTAAGATCTATTTGCTTCAAGCTTCCACCCCCTTTGTTTTTGACGGATAGGAAACTGCTTTCTCATGGGGCGAGTATAAGGGGGAATGAGTTTGTGTGTCAAGGGAAAAACCGTCACAACACCTGAGTTCTCTTCGACACGGCCTCTCAGAACAAAGGGCTCGTTCAGATCGATGAGGTGGGCGGCAATGGGGCAGCCGATTCCCAAGCAGAGCACCAGGCGCAGCGTGTAAAGGGGCCGGAACGGGACCGTAGTCAGCATTAGGCCGAACCACGCCAGGGCGCCCTTCAGTGCTTGGTAATCTCGATCAGATTTCCATCAGGATCGTTACAAAATAGATAATCGGATCCATCGACCCGCTTTCCCGGTCCATCCACGATTTTGATGCCTTCTGTCTCAAGGGTTTGGACTGTCTCATCAAAATCCTCCACTTCGATGGCCAGGTGTCGCATGGTTGCGGGGATGGGTTCGTTAAATACCATCAGGTGCAGCTGGGTTTTTCGCCCCACCTGATACCAGTGTCCTGGAAAATCGAAAGGCGGACGCTCAATGGTTTGCAACCCCAGGACGTCACCGTAAAACCATCTGCATTTTTCGAGGTTTCTGACCACAATGGCCATATGGTGATAGTCTTTAATGCGAATGCTCATTGCGATTTAGGTTTCATGCCGGTGAATCAGTCACAACAAGTCAGACATGCTCGTTGATGAGGAAGACCCACAAGACCACGAGAGTTCAATTTCATGCAGCAGTCTCCTCGACGAGGTTACCTATGGCTTTTCCGTAGTCATGGCAGGCCTTCAAATACTCTGGTGCATCCACCACTGCCTCCTTTACGTTCAAAGAGCCAAGATTCACAACCTTCATCTTGAACACATACTCCAGAGTGTCAAAGATTATCTTCGGTGCATCACCGGAATGTGTGTAAGAACCGAATGCCCCCCCGGCTTTTCCCTCCAACCCTACTTTGTTTGCCAGGAATAAGAAGGTCTTCATCGCTTGAGGCATATCCCGATGATAGGTTGGGCAGCCAAATACATATCCATCATAGTTTTCCATATCATTTTCGGTCTTGATTTCAGATATTTTTTTCACCTCTGCCTCACACCCTGCCATTCTGACACCCTCGGCAATTTATTCGGCAAGCGTTTGCGTATGACCAGCCAGGCTCAGATACACGACCAGAACTTTTTTCATTTTTTCCCCTCGTTCGCCTCTCTTGGGGTGGGAGGCAGCTGGCGAGCTCCCCGCTCCGGAGATGCTTTGTGACAGGAGCCAACTCAAATCTGTTCAAAATGTTACAGCAACCGAGGAGTAGAGGTAAACATGGGTAGGGGACACACCTCGATATGTCAATCGAAATAGACCAGGGCCTACTCGACTCCCTATCTAATGATCTTGTCTGCCTTCAAGTAGGCTTTCTTTACGACTTCATTTTCAGCTATTTCAGCGGCCGTTCCCTGAGCGATGATTCTTCCCTTCTGAACGACGTATCCGGAATTGGCTATTTCCAGAGTTTTTCTGGCATTTTGTTCTGCCAGAAGAATCGTCGTGCCCCATTCCTGATTTATCCTCTGGATCATTTCAAACATTCTTTCGACCAGGTTTGGCTGTAACCCCAGAGACGGTTCATCGAGTATCATCAGTCGGGGCATTCCCATGAGGGCCCGCCCGAGGGAGAGCATTCCTTGCTCACCTCCACTTAACGTTCCCCCCAGTTGGTTCCGTCGCTCCTTGAGCCGCGGAAAAAGCCCGAAGATTTCTTCCATTCTCTCTTGGATGACCTCTTTACGCTCTTCATGAAAGCAGCCCATTCTCAAATTTTCGACGACAGTCATTTCCGGAAATATCTTTCTTCCTTCCGGAGCAACGGAAATTCCTATCTCGTTCACTTGGTACGGGGGCATTCCCTGGATTTGCTTTCCATCGAATTCTATGGTCCCCTCCTTAGGCCTGACGAGCCCCAAAACGGTCTTGATTACAGTGGTTTTCCCGGAACCGTTACTTCCCAGAAGGGCAGAGATTTCCCCTTCCTCTGCCTTGAGGCTTACGTTTTGAAGGACCACCGCTTTTCCATAGGCAGTGGTTACGTTATTCATTGCTAAAAGGCTCATTTCCCTAAATAGGCCTCCCTTAGTTCTTCATTTCTCGTAACCTCTTCAAACGTTCCCTCGGCGATTTTTTTTCCATAATTCAGCGCGATCACCTTATCCGTTATCCCTTCGATGACCATCATGTCGTGCTCCACGAGGATGATAGATAGCCGGGGGTAATAGTTCTCCTGCACCCGCCTGATATCACTCATGAGTTCGATACTCTCTTCTGGGGTCATTCCTGCTGAGGGTTCATCCAGCAGTAACAGGGCCGGCTCCGTGGCTAAGGCTCGACATATTTCCAGCCGTCTCCGGTCGATCTGAGATATTTCGCTCGCCGGCGCAAAACCTTTTTCGACCAGTTCCTCATTGAATTGCTTCAACAGCTGATTGGCCCTTTCAATGGCAGTCGTCAATTCCTTTTTGAATCGAGAACGGCGAATGAGTGTATCAAAGAACCCCGAATGAAAAGTTTCCAGCATCCCAACAAACAGGTTATCATAAACGCTTAAACCCAATACCAGTCTCGACTGCTGGAATGTCCTAGAGATGCCTTTCTTTTTGATCTGATGCGGCATCAGGCCGGTTAGGTCTTCCTCTCGGAGACCGAACCGACCCTCATTGGGTTGGTATACTCCGGTAATCAGGTTGAACAAAGTCGTTTTTCCAGCTCCATTTGGCCCTATCAACCCAACAATTTGACCTTCGGAGACCTCGAAATCGACGCGATCAACGGCTCTCAGCCCTCCGAAGTCCTTGGTTAATCGCTCACAATTGAACAATTCCGAGCTGTTTCGAGTCATCTTCGTCTCTGGAATCCGTTTCTTAGGAGATTGTTCTTGAGTGTCCTTTTCCAATTGGCCTTATTTCTCTGGTGGATTAGCAGTGGCTCGTGAAATCCTTAGGCCATAGGTTCTAACCTTAGCTGGGATTAGCCCCTCCCTTCTCAAGATGAGCATCAGTACGAGGATTATCCCAAAGATGATGACCCAGTATTGCTGAAGAGCTCTCAGTTTTTCGGGCATGATTACCAGAAGGACAGCGGCCGTAGAGACTCCCAGAATGCTGTCCACACCCCCCAGAATGACGGCACTGAGAAAGAGCAGGGATAGATAAAAGGTAATGTCGGGAGGGGCGATATAAGTTGTCATGTGGGCGTAAAAGGCGCCAGCTAGGCCGATGTAGAAATTTCCGATTGTAAAAGCAAGCATGGACCATTTGTTAACTGCCACTCCCATACATTGTGCCGAAAGTTCATCCCCTGTGTCTTCATTGAAAGAGTTCCAAGTGAGCCCTATCCACGAATTCCAGAGTCTGACAGCTCCAAAAGTCAGGAGACCGCCCAACGCCAAGGCAAGATAGTAGAAGTTTGATTGAGATGGTAATTTGAAACCCAAGATGTTGATTTCTTGCAGAAAGGAGTAGTTCCCTATTGACATGAGAGGGATTCCCACGATCCCCTGCGCCCCCCCGAGCCATTCGGCGTTATTGAGTAACGTGTGAAAGGCCATGACAAAGGCGATTGTTACCAAGGCAAGATAGTAACTTCTGGTTTTCAACACGGGGATAAACAGGATTGAACCCACTACCATGGCCATCACCGCCCCCAATAAGAGGTTTAACAATGGGGGTAGACCGAGTTTTGTGGCAAACATCCCCGCAGTATAGGCGCCCACACCATAAAAGGCAGCCGCGCCGAGATTGATGATCCCGGCGGATCCGAATTGGATGTTTATCCCCAGAACGACGATAATCCATAATACGGCCAGGGTGAGGATAAATATCCAGTACGGGGAACTGCGTAGAATGAAGGGGAGAAGGATGATAATGGCGATAATACTGCCATAGCTAAATTTTCTGAAGCGTTCAAAAGCACGAGCGATGGGGGTCTTAATCCCTTCGACCCTGTTGAACAGGTAAATAGCCGCGACGATTGCCAGAATTATGCCTAAAAGAGCCAATAAATTGGTTATTCTCAGAAAAGCCACAAAGGCCACACAGGAAGCGAGGATGCAGAACAGTATGAGACAAAAGTCCCTGAGAAAGGATTTCAGTTCTTTCATGCTTCTCCCTTTCTCCTTTTTGGCCCCAGAATTCCCTTAGGGACAACGACGAGGAATATGATGAGGAAAGCAAAAGCGACAACAAACCTGTAAGCGGAACCACC
>WVXP01000019.1 GCA_011773445.1 Pseudomonadota bacterium
GATGAATCGATCATTAAGGCCTCGAACCGCTTCACCGGAGGAATGCACCATATGAATCTGCCGAAACAGGTCAAACTGTGGGGGTATAATGGTTCCATGCCTGGGCCCACCATCGAGGTCACACAAGGAGACCGGGTGCGAATTATGGTGAAAAACGAGCTTCCCGAACCCACGAGCATCCACTGGCACGGCCTGGAAGTTCCCAACGAAATGGACGGAGCCGCCGGGGTGACCCAACCGCCCACGCCACCGGGTGATACTTTCATCTACGAGTTCACCCTACATCAGGTGGGAACCTTCATGTATCACACCGGGTTCAACATGATGAAGCAGGATGGAATGGGCCTGGGGGGCTTTTTTGTTATCCATCCCAAGAGGGCCAGGAATAAAATCGATAGGGACTTTGCCATAATGCTTCAGGCCTTCGCACTGGAGCCGGGCAATGATCGACCCAACCTGGTCACCATGGATTTCAACTGGTTCACGTTCAACGGAAAGGTAGCTCCGGATATTGAGGTCATGACCGTAAGGCAAGGAGATCGGGTTCGTATCCGATTCGGCAACTTGACCATGAGCAGCCATCCGATCCACATTCACGGCCATACCTGGAAGGTCGTAGGGACAGAGGGTGGGCCGATCCCTGAAACGGCCCAGTGGCCCGGTAATACTATCAATGTGCCACCGGGGACCACAAGGGATGTGGAGTTCATAGCCTCGAATCCCGGCGTTTGGCGAGTTCATTGTCATAAGCTGCACCACATCATCAATGCCCATGCCGACATCCCCATGGGAATCATGCCCCACGGCGGCATGTTCACCTTCGTGCACGTGGTTCCCTAAAATGGGGCCATATTTGGGCATCATTTTGAAGGAGGCGACAAATGGAAGCTTTTAAAACGAGTGTACTGAGTTTCCTCGTTCCTCTGTTATTCGTCGGATGCGCATCGGTCAAGACCGGTCAAGAGTGGAGGAGGTTCCAGGATATCGCCAGAGAGCGTATGGACCAGGAACTGCTTTGGGAGAAATCGGAAAAAGAGCAGGCGTCCATTCGCAAAGAGATCGAAAAGCTCCTGGCTGATGGTCTTTCCAGGCAGGAGTCAGTCCGGATTGCGCTGTTCAATAATCGCTTGCTGCAGAGCACCTTTGAAGAGCTTGGCATTTCCAAATCCGATCTCGTTCAGGCAGGGCTCTTCTCCAATCCTACCGTGGGGGCGGTTTTTCGCTTTCTCATAAGCGGTGGGAGCGGGACCAATATCGATGCTGATGGATTTCTCCCCATCTCGGACCTCTGGCAGATTCCATTCCGGAAGAAGGCAGCCGCTGCGCGAATGGAGGCCACTATTATGCATGTGGGGCAGATGGTGCTTGATACGGCCGCTGAGGCCAAGCGCGCCTTCGACGCGGTCTATTACTTGAACGAAGAAAGGAAGGAAACCGAGGAAATCTTAAGGAGATTCAAGGAAATAGCTGATCAGGTGGTCATTCGGCGCGATTTCGGATTCGGGAGCGATCTGGATATCTATCTTGCGCAAGCCATGGTAGCAGAGGTGGAAATGGAGGTAGCGCGTCTTGAGAGGGAGCAGGCCATAGCGAAATCTCATCTTAACCGGGTGATGGGCCTTGGGCTGGGCCGGGTCGGCTATGAGATCATAGGTGGAGAAGGAGGAAAATCAGTACGGGTCCCCTCTTTGGATGAGGCCATCGAATATGCCTTGGAACATCGCCTGGACATTCAGATGGCGAGGTTCAAGATCCGCCAGGCCGAAAAGGAGCTTGAACTGGGGAAATCCCGTATCCTGAAGCATGTGGCTCTGGGTGCTTCTTATGAAAGGGACCCAGACGACGATGAAGTCTTCGGCCCAGGCTTCGACATCCAACTTCCCATATTCGATCAGAACCAGGCTCAGATAGCCAAGGCTCGATACCGGATCAGGCAGGCCCGGAAAAGCCTTCAGGCTTTGGAGGGGAGTGTCCGAGAAGATGTTACGAGCGATCTGGAGAGAATCCATCTGCACCAGACCCGGGTCCACCAGTTTCGGGAGAAGATCATTCCCCTTCGGGAAAAGGCCTTAGAGTATTCAGAGAGATGGGTGAAGGCCATGCAGTTGAATCGGCTGTATCTCCTTGAGGCGCAGAAGGGACTTTTACAGAGCCGGAGGGAGTATCTCCGAGCCCTCATGGAACGGCAACAGGCCCTCGTGGATCTGGAGCTTCATATGGGAGGAAAGGTATCGCAGGTTTATTGAGGTTGTTTGGGATCGCCTAGTTGTAAGGGTCTTCTTCTGAAAAGGTGATTCTTGTCTATTTCTCTAGTATGATTGGGATATCCCATCAACGAAGTGGGTTATCTGTTCCGAATTCTTAGAAACAAGACGCAAAGGAGGAATTGATATGAAAGCAGGAATTGAAAGATCCAAGAACAGCTTTTCTCTGGTTATCGCGGCTTTGGCGTTTCTGATTTTCTCTGGGGCCGTATGGAGTGAACCTTTCTGGACAACCCTGAAGGAAGGCAAACGGAAACAACCGATTTCAATTACCAACGAGACCTTTTCCCAACTGGCGGAACAACTCAAGCCAGCCGTCGTTAATATCAGCACGACTATGGTGGTGAAAGGTCAGCCCTTCTTCGGCGGTCGACCGTCGCCCTTTGGTGAGCAGGACCCGTTTCGGGAGTTCTGGGAAAAGTTCTTTGGGGGCCAGATACCGCAGGAACGCGAGACGAGATCCCTGGGTTCAGGTTTCATCATCAATGGCGAGGGTTATATCGTCACAAACAATCACGTTGTTGAAAATGCCAAAGAGATCATCGTGACCCTTCACAACGAAAAGGATTACAAGGCGGAAGTGATCGGGAAGGATAAGAAGACCGATTTGGCCCTCATCAAGATAGAGGTCAAAGAGGATCTCCCCGTGGCTCCCCTCGGTGATTCCGACAAGCTTGGAGTCGGCGAGTGGGTCATGGCCATTGGCAATCCCTTCGGCCTGGCTGAGACCGTAACTGCCGGCATTGTCAGTGCGAAGGGAAGAGTCATCGGTGCGGGTCCCTATGATGACTTTATCCAGACCGACGCTTCCATCAATCCAGGAAACAGCGGAGGGCCTCTCTTCAATTTTTGGGGGGAGGTGGTTGGTATTAACACGGCCATCATTGCCGCGGGTCAGGGAATTGGGTTTGCGATTCCCATTAACATGGCAAAGGAGCTCCTTCCCCAACTCAAGGAGAAAGGGCGGGTCACCCGCGGGTGGCTGGGCGTCTTAATTCAGAGGGTGACCCCTCAACTCGCGGAATCGTTCGGTCTGGAAGAAGAGAGAGGGGCTCTCGTTTCCCAAGTTCTAAAAGATGGCCCGGCGGAGAAAGCGGGGATTAAACAGGGTGACGTCGTCCTCGAATTTGATGGAAAGGAGATAAAAGAATTTGGCGACCTGTCTCGCATTGTGGCATCCACTCCTGTTGGGAAAACCGTTACCATCAAGGTGTTCAGAAACGGAGAAGTTATCCCCCTCCAGGCCACCGTAACTGAAATGGAGGAACCGAGGGAAGTAGCAAAAGCACCCTCCCGGAAACCGTTCGGTCTTACGGTCCAGAACATCACCCCCGAAATTGCCCGGTCTCTCGGATTGGAAGGGGAAATGGGAGTTGTTGTCACTAGCGTCGAGCCTGGAAGCCCAGCAGCCAAAGCCGGTATTCGCAGGGGTGATGTTATTCAAGAGGTAAACCGGAAGTCCATCAAAGATGCCGATGATTTTGGGCGGGTGGTCGAGACGGCCAAAGATCAGGGAAAGATCCTCTTTTTGATTCGAAGGGAAGGAAGTAATCTGTTCATTGTCGTTACACCCGAATAGATGTGGCGGCGCCCGATATTGGCCTTCGATTCAGACAGTAGACCAAAGACTTCAGACAATAGACACCAAAACATATGAGGAATTATGGGCGAAGGCTCAGGAAGGTTTGAGACCACTTCAAGGGTTAATTTCTTATATAGAAAAGTCTGGGGTCTAAAGTCTGAAATCCAGTGTCTGAATTAAAGGATATTGGCAACAACAGAGGCTCATGGCCCGCGACCCTTAATGCTGTGGTCCGGCCGCTGCCGGCGTTGAGGGGTTACCAGATGTATGAATTGGAAACATACTGCTGAACCATCCGGTGTGTATTAAAAAAAGAGGCATTAATAGCGATGGAGTGTTGCATTATATTGATCCATTTCTCCCTCTCTTTGTAAAACATTGGAATAATAATTCCTTCTAATTTATCGTATAGCTCTTGTGCTTCATTTTGAACTGGTTTCATAGGAGAGTCGATGGACCACCCCGTAATACCTTCGATGCATCCTTCGATCCACCAACCATCTAAAATACTGAGGCTGGGGACCCCGTTATGTGCGGCCTTCATACCAGACGTTCCCGAGGCCTCATTAGGTTTCTGAGGGGTGTTTAACCACAGATCGACACCAGAGGCAATCAATCTTCCAAGTTCTACATCATAATTTTCCAGGTAGACTATGTTGATACGGTGGTGAAGTTGCTGTGAGAGGTAAAATATTTTTTTTATGAGTTCTTTTCCCGGCCAGTCCTTGGGATGGGCCTTGCCGGCAAAAACAAATTGTATCCTGCCGACAGTATTTGCGATATCAATGAGCCTGTTGATATCGGAAAACACGAAGTCAGCCCTCTTGTACATGGTGGCCCTTCGTCCAAATCCGATAGTGAAAATTTCGTGGTCAAGACCGACTCCGGCATGCTCATTGACATAATCGATAAGTCTCATCTTTGCCTCTACGTGTGCTTTCCAGATCTCTTGCTTTGGAATGCTGAGGGCGTATCTTAGACTATAAGGATCTTTAGCCCACCCTGGTATATACTGATCATATAACCTCCTGAAACTCTCGCTTGTCCAGGTATAAGAATGAACACCATTGGTTATAGAATCTATGGGATAGCCCGGGAACATCGTTCGAGAAATCTCGCCATGTTTTTTTGCTACCCCGTTTACATATTCGCTTAGGTTCAAAGCAAGCAGAGTCATATTCAGAAGATCGTCACCTCCAACCATTTTCAAAATATCGTACGGAACGAATTCACCCAGGATTTCTTTTACCAGATCATAGGAAAACTTATCGTGACCTGCAGGGACTGGCGTATGGGTTGTAAACACGCAGAGGTCTCTGACGGCCTCAAAATCCCATATTGGCTCTTGTTCCCTTTTCCGTTCGTTCAATAATTCCAGGGTTAATAAGCCCGAATGACCTTCATTCATATGATACTTTTTGATCTTGTTATAACCCAACTTATTGAGCATGCGCGCGCCACCAATTCCTAAAATGATTTCCTGGGCTAGCCTGTACTTTTCATCTCCTCCATAAAGATAATCAGTAAGTCTTCTATCGTATTCACTATTCTCTGCTAAATCTGTATCTAAGAAAATAATCGGCACGGAATATCCAGTTACTCCTGAGACTTCATGCTGCCAGGCTTGAATAATCACGGTTCTCTTTTCTATTTGAATCGTAACTCTATGGGGAAGGGGTTTTAAGTAATCCCGGGGATTCCACTCTACGGGTAATTCTTGTTGATTTCCCTGATCATCTAATTCCTGGGAAAAATAGCCTTTCTTATAAAGAAGGGTAACTGCTACCATAGGGACTTTCAGATCTGCGCATGATCTTACTGTATCCCCTGCCAGGACCCCCAGGCCTCCGCTATAAGTTGGAATCGATGCGTCTATCGCTATCTCCATGGAGAAATAAGCAACCGTTCTCTCTACGGATTCAGGAGGTAATTGTGTAAGCTTCAAGTAGCTTTCGGGTGACTCCACGAATTTATTCTTGCAGAGTTCCGAGCAAAAATAGAATGTTTGGCCTTTATAATCGTATCTGAATTCTCCCTTTGCTATCATTCCACAAACCGGATCTTTAGTTCCTTTCATGGCATTCTTCCCTTGAAAGATATTTTTAGAGAACCAGCAACAGCTTTTTCTCCCTTACCTAAAACCAGTATAGCAGCTTTGGTGCCAAATCTCACCTTCTTGAAGTTGCTCCTCTAAGCGAACCCTTTACTACCCCGACGCCCAGCCTATGAGCCTCGGTTTAGCCCGGCAATGGGCATCTCTATGCCCTTGCGTTGCCGTAGGTCACGATTCAACGAAAAATGTTTCCCAAGGGATAATTCACTATGGCGCGTCATCCCCTCATCACTTTCTGCGCAAAAATTATACCCCCTTCACATATATTACGAACCCATCGGGAATTTTTTATACAGAAGGCGTTTCTTGAAATGTTAAGAAATGAATTATCAAGTAATTACAATTACTTAGGAATCCTGGACTCCTATATTTTTGGCATAGCCTTTGCTCTCATAAAGTAAAGAGGCTGAAAGGGAAAGTTAGCCGCTGATCCCTTAACCGGGTTATCAACGAGCAAGTAAAACGGCCGAGAGCCTTTGTGGTTACCTTTAGAGAAGGAAATAATTAAGGGGAGGAATTCCCGTGGACAAATATGACGTAATTATCGCGGGAGCGAGTTTCGCGGGTCTATCTGTAGCTTCGCAAATGAGGGGAAAAGTCCTTTTAGTGGACAAATATGATATCGGGACATTTCAGATATCTGCCTGCGGGGCTCCTTATGACGTGGTCAAAGGGATAGGGTGTGAGGACTCCGTCCTCCAAATCTCTGATACATTTTCGTTCCATGTGAATAACAAGATAATTGATATTCATCTTGAGAGGCCTTATTGCACATTCGATTTTGCAAAGTTCTGTCGTATTTTAAATTCAAAAAACGATGCAGATTTCTTGAAAGCAAAAATTGTAGGGGTTAAGAACGGAGGAGGTCTATTTACCGTTTATACGTCAAAGGGTGCCTTTTCATCGAGGATGGTTGTTGACGCTACCGGCTGGAGGGCATCCGTGGCCGAGAAATTAAGCCCTGGTTACGTACACAGAGATATGTTGAGCTTCGGCATAGAAACAGAGGTGCCTTACCAGTGCCAAACCTTTCATTTCCTCTATGAGCCCGATTTGATTCAAGAGGGAGCCGGCTGGATATTTCCCTGCGGAGAATTTTCCAGAATCGGCGTTGTGAGTTATACCGGTCCAAGAAAGCTTATGGGGGAATTGGATTTCTTGCTTGGAAGGTTTAATCAAAAACGTCAGAAGGTGCATGGGGGATTCTTCTGCTACTGCCTTAAAGAGCCAGTAGTCGAGGGTGTGTTTGTAGCAGGATGTGCACAGGGTCAGACATTGCCGCTCACAGGAGAAGGCATCAGGAGGTGTATAACCCACGGGATAAGGTGCGGGGAAATTATTCAGCAAATAGTGGATGGAGAGATGGATTTCAGGGAGGGCCAAAATCAATATTCGAGATTTGCTTTAAGAGCAAGGGCGGGATACGATTTTTTATTAAAAGTCCAGAACGGGTTGGTGAAGACGTCGGAGGAAAATATAAAAATAGTAGCAAGAGTTATTTCAAATAGAATGGTATCCAAATTTGTGGAGAGATACTATCGTGGTATTTAGAAACATGGTGAACTTCGCTCCGACCAAGATGTAACTCGCCGTGATCTGGTGACGCTCTAGCCGTAAAGAGAACGGGAAATTCGATGAGTGAATCAGTTATCCGTTGCGACGTAATCTCTGCCGGGGTCGCAGAAGGGTCCCTGTGCCTTTTTGAGACATTGTACCTGCCGACGGCGGGCGTGGAAAAACACAGCGGGCAGAAACCGGAAGCGGAGATGAACGTCTTTAAGGAGCAACTTACCTCTCTGGTGAGAGACCTCGGGGAAGCCGTGGATTCCCTGGAGTCCGAAGCACTTTCGGCTGAGGCCGATGTGATCCGGGCGCATATCTCCATGCTCCAGGACCCGATGTTTCACGCGCGGGTCCAAGAGGCTATTGGGCGACTGCGCTTCACGGCCGAAAGCGCGGTGGAACACGTTATCGAGGGCGTGACTCGGGTCCTCGCGGAATCAAGGGATGCGCGCCTTGCCGAAAGGGCCACCGATTTGAAGGATCTGGCACTGCAACTGCGGGGAAAGCTGGCCCGGCAACAAGCGAGGTCCCTGCCGGAGTTATTGAGGGAGATACCAGATCCTGTACTCGCCATCCCGGAATTGCTCCCCTCCATTGTGCTGCATGCTCGCAGATACGGCGTCAAGGCCTTCCTGATGGAAAGAGGCACAGCCCTGTCACATGGAGCGATTCTCGCCAAGGCATTTGCCCTCCCTGCCCTGCGGGTGCCCACACTGGAGATGCTGAGGATCAGCCATGGAGCGAACGTCCTGGTCGATGCCGATGCCGGGGAACTCCTTATTGAGCCAGACAGAGGCGAAAGGAAATGTCGTCTGCAACCGGTCATCGAGGTGTCTTCACCCCATGCCGTTCATCATCTGCCGGTGCGGTTATGGGTCAATATCGTCACTCCTACGCAACTGGAGGGCTTCGATTGGCGGGACATCGAAGGCGTCGGCCTGTATCGGACCGAAACCAGGTTCATGGAGAGGACGGATGATTTCCCGAGGGAAGAGGAGGAGGTTGGACATTACCGTCACCTTTTCGCACTGTGTGGCGATCGACCGGTCACCGTCCGAACCGTAGACCTCGGCGCGGACAAGACTGTCCCATACATGTGTTTCGGGCCTCAGGACAACCCCTACCTCGGCCTGCGAGGACATCGCATCTATCATTTCCATCCCGATCTTCTCATCACGCAATTGCGCGCCATTCTCCGTGCCGCAGCCGGGCCACATCGCCTCCGGCTCCTTTATCCCATGCTTGAGACGGTTGACCAGTGGCGGTTGATCCAAGGATTGGTCGAACAAGCCGTCGCTTCGTTGCGTGCCGAGAACCTTCCGTTTCAGCAACAATTCGAGCAAGGGGTGCTGATCGAGACCCCTGCGGCGGTATTGAGTTTCCAACGACTCCTGGGGCTCATTGATTTTGCCAGTGTGGGCACCAACGACCTCGTCCAATACCTGTTCGCCGTCGAGCGGAACAACGCCAACGTTGCCAAGCTGTATCAGCCGGAGCACCCAATCGTACTGCAAGTGCTCAAAAACCTGGCTGACCAGGCCCGCGAAGCCGGCAAGAGCCTCTCGGTCTGTGGCGAAATTGCCAGCGACCCTGAGCTTCTTATGCTACTGGTAGGCCTGGGGATCGACAACCTCAGCGTTGCCCCCAAGGAGGTTTCGGTTCTGAAAGCCCGGCTTACATCCCTGCGGATCCCCGCCTGTCGAGAACTCGCACACGCCTGCCTGGAGGCGCAGACCGCGGCTGAGGTCAGAGCCAAGCTCGGCATCCGGCCGCAGAGCGCCATCGAAGCAACCAGCACCCTGGTCGGGCGAGGCCAGGCCGTGGACCCGGTCTGCAAGATGATTGTTAAGATTGAGGAGAACCCTTACTCACTTGTGGACAGGGACCGTCGCTACTATTTCTGCTCCCGCCCTTGCACGCTCCAGTTCCAAAGAGAAACTGACAGGGAAGGCTCGCCTTGAAATGGATCGAATCCTTTTTACTATAAGGTATGAGGAGGAAAACATGAAAGTTTTAGACCCAGTATGTAAGATGGCCATAGAGGATAAGGATACGGTAGCCACATCCCGATACAAGGAAACGGCCTATTATTTCTGCTCAGAGGCTTGTAAGGAGCACTTTGATAAAGACCCACTTCGATATCTGATGGTGAAAAGTTTCATTCCCCCTGAACGATAAGAGCCTAATCGGGGAAGCAGCGCCTCTCCCTCGACCTCAGAATAGATTAAAGCAATATGGAAAGGATTAAGACCAAAACGATACAAAGGCGAACTTGGTTTGGCGTGGAGGCAACAGTAGGTATCGGGAGTGGCCTGATACATGAGGCTGGTGTGGGAGGGCTTGTGGTTCCTCATCCTGCTGTGGTTAACTGGCTGTTGCGCCAGGGTTTGGCGGACAATGCACGGTACACTCTAACCGTCACCCATGAGTTTGGGCATTTGCAAAGTACACCTTTGGCCCTACTATAGACAGGGGTGCTGTTGGCTGTCACCTTTGCCACGGGCCATGCGAACTTACTAAGAATTGTTCT
>WVXP01000197.1:0-9409 GCA_011773445.1 Pseudomonadota bacterium
CCCGGATGGTAATCCCGGAAGTAATTGTAATGCAATCCGGTCTCCCCGTCAAAGTACTGGCCGGGGAAGCGGAGGTTCATCTTGACAGTTTTTCCATTTCCGTCTGGATCCTCATCCACCGCGGCCTCTCCAAAGGGTCGGTAGTCGGCCCGCCAGACGATCCTTCTTCTCTGATCTGTCATCCGGATTGGAATCCCAAGATGGTCAGTGTGAAAGTGGATGAGAGTTGAACTTCCCCCGGGAGCTAAAGCAAGGAGCCGGTCCCCGAGATAGATGTATTCCTGTAGGGTACTCCCATCGGGGTTGGTTTCGGCAATCAAGTGGCCCTGGAGGTCGTAATGAAAAATCGTCGTGCCATCTGTAGTCTCTTTGATTGTTCGCTGGCCCATGCTATTGTACGTGTACTGACCCACCACCTCTCCGTCCACGCTCGCCTGGATCAACCGGTCGTTTTCGTCGTAAAGAAACGCCTTCTTCCCCATTGACCGGGTGTTTCCGTTGGGGTCATAGGAAAAGGCCGTGGGATTTGCTCCATTGATCGACTCGAGGCGGTTGGTGCCCTCCTGGTAGAGGTAGGCATCGGTCTCTTCCCCAAGCGTCTTTATGAGGCGGTTTCCCACAGGATCATAGCCGTAGCCCAGGGTACCGTAAATCCCCTGGGCACCGGTCAACCGATCCAGGTCATCGTAGCCAAAGACCTGGGTCCTCGTGGTGTCGAGATGATCGGTGATGGTCTCGATATTTCCGAGACCGTCGCGGATATACTCGAAATCGAGGATAATTCCTGCCTTGAGGCTTCCCAGCTGGTAGCGAAGATCATAATCCTCTGAAAGGGAAATCCCGTTTCCGTAGGTGAACTCGGTCAGGGGGCCAAAGGGGCGGTAGCGGATGTTCTCGGCAAGGGTTTTCGTCATCCACCATTGTTTGGTGTTGACGCCTTTTATCTGACGCGCCTTATCAAACTCGTAGTCGATCGAAATTCCGCTCGGATATGTCAGTCCCGAAAGGCCGCCTGCCAGGTCGTAGCGGTACGCGGTCGCGTAGAGAACCTCCTGGATAATCTTTTCTTCCCGGATGATGTTTCCCAGAGAATCGTAATGGAAGGTGGAGCTTCCACTTGAATCGGTCATCCCGGTCAGTCTCCCAATCCCATGGGAGGCCAAGGGGTCATCATAGGTATAGAGGATATCTGTGTCTCGGGGAAAATCTACCCGGGTGAGTCGGTTAAGGGGATCATAGGTATAGGTGATGACTGTTCCCCTGGCATCGGTCTTTTGGACGAGGTTTGCTGACTCGTCATAACTGTAGGTGGTGGTTCCCGTATCCGGAGAAATCGTCTGCGCGAGTCTTCCAAAGTCGTCATAGCTGTAATCAGTCTTATTTGCGTTTCCGTCGGTCACAAAGGTGAGGTTGTCATGCGCGTCATAGCCATAGCTCGTCAGAATCGTTCCGGGTTGGGTCACTTGAAAGAGCCGATTGAGCTCATTATAGCTATAAGTCGTTATATGTCCATTTGGATCTTTCGTGGAGATCCGGTTTCCGTTTCCGTCGTAATCATACTCGGTGAAGGTACTGTCGGGGTTTATGATCTTCTTGAGGCGGTTAAACGAATCGTAGTCAAAATCGAGGTATTCTTGGAGAACCCCATCTGGGTCGCTTATCTCCTGTCGAACCCTGTTTCCCTCTGTGTCGTACTCATAGTGGATTGTGTTTCCTAGGCTATCTTTGATCTCTTCCAACCTGTCACCAGGGTCATAGGCATAATCGATCCGGTTTCCCTCTGGGAGAACCACCGAAACAACATTTCCATGGCTATCGTAAAGGTACTGGATCACGCCCCCTGTGGACGTGTTCGTGACAGTTATGACCCGATTTCTGTCATCGTAGGTGTAGGCCGTGACCACGCCATTGGGGTCGGTGATTTTTCCCACATTCCCATTGCCGTCGTACTCGGAAAACTCGATCCTATGGTTAAGGGCGTTCACCATGGCCTTGAGCTGGCCGCGGCTGTGTCCCTCTTCCGGGGTGTTTGGGTAATACTGAAAAGTCGTTCGGTCTGAGACATCGGTTCTGGGGCCATCGATCCATTCGATCTGGCCAAGGTCGGTGTACCCGTACCCAGTGGTATAGGTTTTTTGCACCGGGACCCCGTCAGAGAGAACGTAACCGGTCTCCTTCTTGAAGACGAGGTTTCCAGAGCCATCATAGGTCCATCGGGTTGTCTTTTCTCCCCCAACTGAAACGACACTTTGTCTTTTTTCTACTTTTTCCCTGACCAGGAGGGGGTTCAAATCATCGTACGTGTAGCTGTAATGGGTTGTCCGTTCGAGTTCAGATCCCAAAGCCTCGGTCTTTTGTTCGATCAAGCCTCTCTGCTCCCAGGGGATTTTTGGGTTGTCGTAGACATACTGGGTTGTGATCTCCTTTTTGCCGTCAATGGATGTGATACTGACAAGATCGAGCCTATCGCTATACTCGAGGCNNGCCATCTTTAATCTCAATTGTATAAGTGGTGAAACCTGAGGAATGCAAAACTTCTGTCTCAAGAAACGCGTACTGGAGATCAATTCGTTCGTGCTCAATGCCCTCCGTCATATGACTGTAATAGGCCGTAGCTTTGTGTTTGTCGTCATAATCCCAGTGGCCAATCAGGTTCGATTCGGTATCATATTTGTCCGTGAGATCATGATTCGAATAACCGTAGATGACCGAATTGCCATCTGGATAGTTGACCAAGAATAGGTTCCCCTCATCGTAGCTATAATAGAGAATCTGCTCTTTTGGATCTTTGACCCAATCGATCCTCCCATCGGCGTCGTAATGGAAAATGAGCGTCTTTCCAAAGTTGTTTGAGACCTGGCTGAGTCTGCCGGTCTCATAGGAAAGCGTGACCTGGTTCCCATTGAGATCGCTAATTGCCGTGAGGTTTCCCTCCGGATCGAACTGGTAGGTTAGATTTCCCTCCTTTCGGCTGAGAAGATAATCCCCCGTACCCTCCATTTGTTTGAGTCGGTCTTTGACACCTGATTCTCCGGAAAAACGGATCTCATCAGGAAAGTCCGCCTCTTTTCTCATCTCGGTAAAGTAGAGGCCTCGACCATCCCCATCCCAGATGACGACCCTTCGGGCTGTTTCGGTATCGAGCGTTATGTCCTCGAGCCTGATATTGTAAAAATGGGTCCAGCCGTAACCCAGGGGGCCATCATAGGTGGACTGGCTGTTGTAAGACCTTTTGAATTCTAGGGGTATTCCCGGGGTCGAAACGGTGATGTCGGTGGTTTCTTCGTATTTGTTTCCAGTGGCAACATTGATCGGGTTGCCAATCAGGACATCGCAATTGCTCTCTGGGGGGCGACCTAGGTTTTTTCCCGCACTGGCACCCGAAGTGGGAACAGAGGGCCAAGAGTCACAGGACCAGTTGGGACGTTTCACTGGCGCCATACTGACGTAAAGGCGGCAGTCGCTGGCCGGCTTGGTACCATAGCAAGCAGGGCTGGTTCCCTGTCCGCCGATCCCACCGCCAAATATCGTCCCTGTTCCTCTCAGCACGGTCCATTGGGTACCCCAGTATATTGCGTTCTCTTCAAGAAGATTTCCCTCACAGTCATAATAGCTGCCTCGGACCTCGTAGTACCCGAAGGCCGTTTGATCATCGGTACAGAGATGGCCCCACCAGCAGACATACCAGGGCACATGATCAATTCCCGTGAGATCATAGGGGGCGCCGTAATAGGTGCCAAAACTCCCCGAGGCTGAATGGGTATAACGGGCATGGGTTGGAACCCAAACCGCCCAGTTCTCAGGAGATCCCCAGGTAGGAGTCCCAAGAAGGATTGCTACGAGCAGAATGCCAATCATACTGCCTAGCCGCATGATATCCCCTTTCGGAATCACTTGATCTCGGTCCCCAGGGACAATACCCGTCTCTAACACGATGCCTTGCGGTGGTCAAGAAAAAAGATCCTAGCGTTCGTATTTATTCAGAGTACTTGACAGTATTTGACTCCCGGCGAGCGCCAAAAAGGAGCGACTTGGACGACTGGGCGGATCGAGAAGAGAATACTACCCAGCTTCATCATTCGGTCAAATCGAATTGTCAGGCCTTGACATGAGCTAGCTTGGTATCATACTTCTTGTGTGGAGGATTAGTCCTCAGAGGGTGCGGATACCTGGGAAGGAAAAAAACAGCTAAACGGTGAAACTTAGATTGAGAGGGAGACATTATGGTCAAAGCGATTCGAATGCATGAGACAGGCGGCCCTGAGGTTTTGCGATGGGAGGAGTACGATCCGGGGGAGCCGGGGCAAGGTGAAGTACTCGTTCGTCATGAAGCAGTGGGGATGAATTTTATTGATGTTTATCACCGGACGGGACTTTACCCCATGCCTTTGCCAGGCAGTCCCGGGTTGGAGGGGGCTGGGACTGTCGAGGGAATTGGTGAGGGTGTGACCGAACTGTTAGTTGGCGACCGCGTTGCGTATGCGGCGATTCCACCTGGGGCCTATGCAGAGGCTCGAATCATACCCGCTCATCGGCTTGTCAAACTTCCCGAGAGCATTCCGGCCCGCCAGGCTGCCGGCATGATGCTGCGGGGGATGACGGCGAGTTATCTCTTGCAAAGTACCTATCCGGTCAAAGCAGGTGAAACGATTTTGATCCACGCTGCAGCAGGCGGTGTTGGCCTGATTGCCTGCCAGTGGGCCAAGCATCTTGGAGCGACGGTGATCGGAACGGCCGGGTCACCGGAAAAAGCTGAACTCGCCCGGGCCAATGGTTGCGAATATCCTATCCTTTACGAGGACGAGGATTTTGTTTCACGGGTGAATGAGATCACCCAGGGAGCGGGTGTGGATGTGGTGTACGATTCTGTGGGTCAAACGACCTTTATGAAGTCCCTCGACTGCTTGCGGCCCATGGGTATGCTGGTTGCCTTTGGCCAGAGCTCTGGAGCGATTCCACCATTCGATCCCGGCATTCTCGGTGCGAAAGGATCCTTGTTTCTCACCCGTCCGAGCCTGATGACCTATACGGCCAAGCGAGAGGATTTACTGACTCATGCCAAGAATTTGTTTGAAGTGGTGGAAAAAGGCGTGGTCAAGATTGAAATCGGGCAGACCTATCCGTTGGCTGAGGCTGCCCAGGCCCACCGGGATCTTGAAGATCGGAAGACGACTGGATCCACTATCATGATTCCCTAGCGGCTCGCTCCACCATGCGTAAAGCGTCGGCTTTCATCCAGTTGTTGTTGAAGAGGAGGTATGTTGCTTTTTCTTGTCCCCACAGCTCGAGCTGCTGGAGGTCAGCTTCGGTATATTGATACGCGAAGCCGGAAATGCCGTGGAGGCGGAAGTATTGGGAGTCGCCAAACACCGGCCTATTCTTGAAAGGATCGACGCAGTGGGTTAAATCGAGCCCTTTGCAGAGGTCCCGGATCAGGGTCTCTGGCCAAGGTCCTCGAGGCTCCCAGGCAAATCGAAATCCCTTTCGATCGATCCGGCCGAAGAACTCCCGCATATGGGCGATGTTTTCGTCGGTCGGCCTGAAGCGAGCTGGACATTGAAAGACCACCCATGTGGCCCCCAGGGTCTCGGCGAATAGCGCCGTTCGATCCCAGGCCTCGAGAACCTCTGCTGTAACCCGGAAACGTCCGTAAAGACCAAAATTCGCGGGATCAATCTTCTCTCTCAAGCGGCGGTAGGTTGGACTCGTCGGCTCGTGGGTGATGAGCTGCCAGGCCTTCATGGTGAATTCAAAGCCCTCAGGTGCTGACTCCCGCCATTTTTCGGCAGTCTTTAGCTGGGGGATCTGGTAGAAGGTGGTTTGAATTTCGATCAACTTGAAGAGCTGGAAGTACTGCTTCTGGGAGACGATAAAGCCGCAGCATCCAACCTTTATGTCAGATTGTGCGTGCATGGGAGTGTCGTCGGCTTTTCCGTCTGTTGCCGACGCGGCGAAAAATTGCATTCAGGTGGTGACAGGCTGTCGCGCACACCAGATTGTTCGCAAAGGGTTTGGGCAATAGACCGTTAAATTATACCATCGGATTCACTGAAACAATAGAAAATGCCGATACAGAAGTTGTTGGAAATATGAAGAATTCAAAAATACCGAGGCTTACTTCACATATTCTGGTATCCTTAGATTCACCGAAGAATTGGCTTGCTTTGATGCAGCATTCTGGCCCTAAGCAGGTTAAGGGACGGCGCCCATGAGGGTAGGAATGAGGTTTGTCAGTATCTGGATTCGCTTTTTGGTTGTTATCGTCATTTTGTCTTCGAGCCCAAGCTCCCTCGCTCAACCGCCCAAGGAATATACCGGTCGGAAGATTTCCCTGGACTTTCGGGACGCGGAGGTCCGAAGCGTCCTCAGGCTCATCGCTGACGTGGCTGAGCTCAACGTCGTTTTGGGAGATGAGGTGAAGGGCAGGGTGACGATCCGGCTCTTGGAGGTCCCCTGGGACCAGGCCCTCCATGTGATTCTTCAATCGCATTCGTTGGGTATGAGGAGGATGGGGAACGTGCTCTGGATCGCCTCGCGTGAACGGCTGAGAAAAGAGGAAAAAGCCCGACTGGCTTCAAAAAGGACTACGGAGAAGCTCGAGGATCTCGAAACCGAGATGATCCGCCTCAATTATGCCGACGCTCGCCAAATGGCTTCGATCGTGAAGAACTTTCTGAGTGATCGGGGAAGCGTCAGTGTGGATGCGCGGACGAACACGCTGATTGTCAGGGACGTTCCCAAAAATATTGAAGAGATCAAGGACCTGTTTCGGTAGTTCGTGAAGGGGAGGGGGGTATTCTCAATCCAGAAGCACGAGCCCTGTCCAGAGGACGTTCTCTGAAGACGACAGATGGATGGGGAGACCCGCGTTTTCGGCCGTCTTGAAAACGTCGATTCCGACTCCCTCCATGGCAGGCCTCGCACGAAAAGGATGTCTGCAAGGATCGGAATACCGATCCTCAACACACTGGTCACACAGGGTACAACTCCCACCCACAAGCCCCGTCGCGAAGCGCATCCCTTTCTTGAATGCCTCTGCCTCCACGGTCTCGACAACCTCGTGAAGCCTGCGCTTATAGGGTTGGTGCGATTTCGTGTTGTCTTTTAGGATGTCGGGATCAATCCGACCCCTACCTTTATCAGCCGAGTCGATATTCTCTGCCTCCACCTGAACCATCAGGCACCAATCGTAACGTGATAAGACCCTTGAGAAGTCGTCAACGCTCATGATATGGGGCGGGCAGGTGAGATACTGGCCGTATCCTGAGCATCTCGGCACCTCACATTTGAGTCGGACTCTCTCATCGAGGACAACCATTTGAGACGGAATGACTTTTGCCGCCGTCGCTCCAGCCTCAAGGGCGACCTCAAGCAGCTCGTCGAGTCGGTGTTTCTCTGCCGCTTTCACCGCACGGCTCCTTATGGATCGGGGGTTATCTTACACCACGCCTTTGATTGAGGGATCGAGAGCCGGAAACTTTTCCAGATGCTCTCTTCGCTCGGCGCGCAGCTCAGCAACCAACCTTTCGATTTCGGGTTTCTCGTAGAATTTGGTTCGGTCGTACTTCTTGATGTCCATACCCGGGACCTTTTTCGGGATGGAGGTATTGAACCAGGGATCTTCTTCCCACTCGATCGTGTCAGTCGCAATTCCGCGGATGATCGTTGCCATTTCGGGTATCTCTACCCGCTTCACCTTACGGCGCAATATTTTGGTTCCGTCTGGTTCTTCCTCTCTGATTTCACCGACGCCTCCCGTATTGAGAAGGTAGCAATGAATCTTGTCAGGAAACGTCTCAGCCAACCCCTGAACAATTTCAAAAAAGATGTTCCCCTCCTGTGCCGGATCTCCAACGATGAAAGGATTGGTTCCCACCTCCCTGACCGACTCGCCGGCCCGGCGTGGGTCACTTCCCGAACTTTCAATACTCTCCCCAAGCATGAAAGCCGCTGCTGCCTGAATTGGGGTGAGTTTGGAAACCAGAGGAACGATTGTATTTCTCCGGGTGATGAAAGCGAGGATCAGGCCGTCCAACTCACCCAGGGGGGGCAAGTTCACAGACTCGGCCAGGTGTTCACCCAGATCGGCCCGCTGGATGATGCAGCGGCCGTTTCCGGTTAGGACCTCATCATCGAAGTCGACATCACCGAGGTAGTCGACCAACACGTTCTCGAAAATAGCATCCGGTCTCGTGGCAGCGTGGTAAAGAATGGGCTGTTGTTCGGGATCGAGGCTATCTGTTTTGATGTAAAAGCCCTTCTCTGTGCCGAGAATGGCCCCGTCTTTCTTCATAAAGACCACATCGTCCTGGAGGATGCTAATTCCCTGTCGATCGCCGATTAGCCCATGATTATGGCAGGTGTGCGTAGTCTTTCCCGTGGCCGTCAAGCCGAAAAGGAGCATGCCCAGTGTTTTCAGCCTGCCGTTTTCTCCGCGGACACGGATGATCTTCGCGCCTGCGTGAAGACCCAACATACCTCGCTGTTTGGCCTCCCACATGGCCATGCGCAGAAAACCTTTTTTCGCCTCTCCGTAGTAGTCGGTTCCAAGGACAAAGGTAATCCCTTTATGTGGAAGAACAACGATCTGGCGGTCCTTCTCCTGCCATTCGGGAATGTAGACGAGTTGGAAGTGCGGCGCGTTATTGGTCCCATCAAACGGAAAGAGGGTCTGACTCACCATATGGGCGAGGCGAACCATCTCCTCCCTGTGGACCGACTGGTACAAAGTGCAGCGCGGCGAGAATTCGTCGTTCTGACCCATTTTCCGATCAACACACAGAAACGGTGCCCGCTGCACATAACTCTTGAGGGTCCGGAAGGTCTTGGGTAGATTCTTGATGAGCTCTGCCTGGCGCGGCGTAATTGCGGACTGCGTCACTTTTTCCGGTCCGGCCACGATTGTGAGGCCCGCACTTCGGTTTTTGACGGTGGAAACAAAGTTGTAATTCCCGAACCTCGTGCGTGACCCGAATGGCTCAGCGATCCGGCGGACAAGATGGGGAGGAAGATGTTGGACATTGGGCAATTCTCGCATGGCCTCAACGGTCTTTTCCACTGTTGAATAATCCAGCTTGGGCATGACTTCTAGAGCGTTTATTTTTCGGGGCGTCTCAACCCTCACGGGCTTCTGGACATACTCTCCTCTTGTGATGACCTCCCGAATGCGACCTTGCACGTCGAGAATGGGCAGGGATGAATTGACTTTGTAGACTGCAACGAAGTCCAGAAGCTCCTTCATAAACTCGGCTTCAACAGCGATCCGCTCGGGAGTTCGGAGGATCATGTGGGGGTTGAAGAAAGGCTCTGGGTGAGATTGCATCAGTTCCAGGGCCTCCTCGGCTCCCATGCGCACGACCGCCTCTTTTGCCCCGTCCTGGGGAACGAGTACAAAGGCGACCTTGATTCG
>WVXP01000197.1:9453-11926 GCA_011773445.1 Pseudomonadota bacterium
AAAAAGGACCTCTCCGAGGCGTGGGTGGAAATGCGGCCTTTTTCCCCGCCGAGATGTTCGGCAAAGATCCACTCATGGGAGTGAATGCGGGCTCTTTCCATCTGAAGGAGCATAAAGCTGTGGGTTGTTCGGCCGGCACCCGTGCTTGAGAGGAAGGCAATCCCCTCTCCGCCCACGTCGACCAGAGCACCGCGAATGAAATGGGTTTCCTCTCTCGGCTCCACAATGTCCATGAGTATTCCCAAAGCGAGAGAACGGATCTTTCCGTAGAAATCGATGTTGATGGCAAAGGCCGTCTTTGACTCTGGATGGTAGACGCAGTGGGGCTCTGTGTGCTTCAAATCGGTGACGGCGTAGATAATGCCATGGGCTTGAAGAGCTGTCTCTCCCATCATGGCGGGATGCCAGTTGTCTCTCCAAATGTCGAGAAGCTCAAGATTGTTTGTCCGAAGCTGAATCTTGATGCCATTGATGTTGACATCCCACACATAGCGCGACTCGTATCCCAGATGGCGTTCCGCCTCTGTCCGAAACTCGTCAATCCGGTCCAAGTCATGAACGATCTCGACAGGTAAATTCATCAGGTGTTCCACTCTCGGTCTCCTTTTCTCCGTTAACCCTCTCGACACATACGTTATCTAGGACCAAATACGAAAAAGCCAGGCCTCAAAAAAATCTTGCCTGGTTAACGCGCAAAACACGAATACCGGCAATCAGCTTTTCTGGCCAGGCACGGTACGGATGATCGCTCCATTATGCAGGAATCTTATTTCTTGTCAAGGGGGAAAGATACCACATCGTGGTTGGAAAAGGCAATGATTTCATCCAGGTGGCTGTTTTTTCGCTCAGCAGGTGAGATGAAAAGCGCCAGCCACGCGCTTTCCCTGGGCGCGGAGGTTGTTGAAGGTGGAAACAGCCTCTCTGGTCGGAGTGGCGATGAATTCGATTCCTCTTTGTGAGACGGCCTCGGCCACCTCGGAGGGCACTTTCACGTTGCCGTACTCTCCGGTGCCAACAACGAGAATCTCCACCGGCGCTTCGAGGATGTCTGCGATATCCTCGGTGTGGAGGATGTGCCCTTGCCGGCGCCACCAGTTCCCGATGACCTTGTTTTCAATGATCTTGAGGTCATCGTGGTGGGTTTCTCCAAATACGCGCATGTTACCAAAGTCGTAAGATTCAATCATTTAAGTCTCTATCTGTTCGCTCGAGGATATTTTCAGCGAAGACTGATCCGATTATTGTACCACATTTATCAAAACCGCTTCGTCCAGGAGGAGCATCTGGATATTCGCAGAGGCATGGATTGCTTAAGCGGTTGGGGTCAGATGGAAAACCGCTCGGTGTGAATACGGCGGGAGCTGAAACCAATTTGCTTAAGGGCCTTGCACACGGTATCCATCATGGGTGGGGGGCCGCAAACAAAGACACATGCCTCCTGGCTGCATGCCGAGAGAAGATCCGACAGCATGTTTTTATCGAGGCGACCAGATGGGCCTGTGTAGTCCTTTTGACGGGTGAGAACATGGTGCACCGTGAGGCCCTCGAGTTTGCCCTCGATGGATTCGAGCTCGTCGCGGTGCAAAATGTCGGCTTCTGTCTTGTTACTCCAGACGAGGGTCACTTTTCGTGTGTCGCCTCTGTCACTCATATAGCGGAGCATGCTGAGCATGGGGGTGATCCCGACCCCACCGGCAATCATGATGAGCTCCCTTGTTGAGTTCGGAACATGTGCGAGATAACTGAAGAGTCCGTAGGGTCCGTCGATAGTGGCGGTGTCGCCCGGCTCAAGCTCCCCGATGAGGGCAGTAAAATCGCCACTGGACTTGATCGTAAAGATGAGGCTATCTGGCTTCGTCGGGGTTGAGGCGATGGTCCACGGATGTCGTTCGCGAGGCAGTGCTTTCGATTGGAAGGTCACAAAGGCGAATTGGCCTGGCGCATAGCGGAAGACACTGCCGTCTCTGGGCGACAGTTCCACCGCATGGGTGTCTTTTCCGACGCCTGTCACTTTTGCGACCGTATATCCTCGGCTTTTGAGACGCCTGGGTTTGATACCTTTCACCCAGATAAAGAGGGCCACGTAGAGAGCGAGGGCGGTTAGAAGAGCATATAGAGGCCAGCCCCTCTTCAGGTCGTCGGTCACGTTCATGACGTGGAGGGCGTAGAGGACAACCAAAGAGAACATGCCCAAACGATGGAACCGATACCAAATCTGGTAGGGAAGATTCAGAAATCCTCGCCAGAGGCCAGTACAAACACCCGACCATAAACCGATCAGAAGAACCGTGCCCAGAAGGGCCGGCCAGATTTCGAGTCGAAAGGCGGCGATCTCTCTTGCTTTTGGAGCAAATACGAGCAAAGGGTGAAGTGAAGCCAACACCACTGCGGAAAGGCCCAAAACCCTGTGGGCAGAGAGAAGCCGGTGCGTGGAAAAAACCCTGTCGAGAGACCTGAGCTTGGCGCTCAGAGT
>WVXP01000197.1:12113-15506 GCA_011773445.1 Pseudomonadota bacterium
TATGGGCGAGTGGGAGTTTGGCCATGAGGATGACGATGTCTGGAAGGGTAGAGTTCAGAATTACGGTTCTAGGCGTTATGGAAAGTTTTGAGGGATCCCAACTGATCAGGGAGAAGTAGGCCATTAACACGGTACCTGTGACCACGGTCGCCCAGGTGAAAAGATAGGCCCAGGCCACGGTCCTGGGGCTGTTGAACAAAAAGGGCAAAAGAAAGGCGTTCACTGCTGCAATTCCGGTTGCGATCCAATTGAACATGGAGTCCTGAGGGGGATGGATGCGGACATGGAGCATCAGGCCGCCGAGGGATACGAAAAAATAGACCCAAATCAGGTCACGAATCTCTTTCCGGAACATGGGAAGCCACTTGTTCTTGCCGGTTTTGTCCGCCAGGAGAGAGAGATGTTCAGGTTTTATAATCTACCCTCTCTTTTTTGTCAAAGAGAAATTAAGTGGAGCTTCCTCAGTTTTTGGGCGCTCATGTCCCTGAGGGACGTTTCTCGGGGTATGAACATGTGATTCGGCATGCCTGGATAAAAAAATCTAGAATTTGTTTGACATCGCTGCCACAATGTGGTTACTTCGCTGGACACGTCCCCCCGTTCCGACTCCCAACAGGTCCTTATCGGTAGGGAAACGGGAAACAGAATTTCGTGTGAGAAAGGAGGAAAAGCCATGAAAGACGATGGGAAGGGAATGAACCGGAGAGAGTTTATACATTCAAGTTTGGCAGTGGCCGGTGGGCTGGCTTTTACCACTTCGGTGGAAAATTCGGCCTGGGGGAAATCTTCTACGGATGAGGATTTGGCCGACTTATCCCTGCACCAGTTATCCAAAATGATTCGAGGCGGGGAGGCCAGTTCGAAACAGATTGTCGAGGTGTACCTGGAACGAATCCGGAAATTCGACGGGCCAGAGGGAATTAATTCATATATCACCGTGGCCGGGGACGCAGCCCTCAAGCAGGCTGAGGAATTCGATCGACTTGCCAAACAGAAGCAATTCAAAGGCCCGTTGCATGGTCTACCGATCGCAGTCAAAGACAACCTCGATACCAAGGACATTCGGACAACGGGAGGCTCAAAGGTTCTCTCTGAATGGGAACCCCCGGAAGATGCAAAGGTCGTCAGGAAATTGAAAGAAGGGGGAGCCATTATTCTGGGGAAAACAAATATGCATGAATTCGCTTTTGGCATCACCACGAACAATCCCCACTACGGCCCAACTCGGAATCCCTACGATTTATCGCGTATTCCCGGAGGATCCAGTGGAGGATCTGGCGCGGCGACCGCTGCAGCCTTGTGCGCCGGTGCGATCGGTACCGATACAGGCGGTTCAGTAAGAATTCCGGCGGCTCTTTGTGGCGTGGTGGGGCTCAAACCGACTCTGGGCAGAGTCGGAAGGGGAGGATTGATGTACCTATCCTTCACCCGCGATGTGATCGGCCCGATTACCCGGACTGTAGCCGATGCGGCGATCATGCTGGAGGCCATATCAGGAATCGATTCCAGAGATCCGGAAAGCTCCTCAGATTCAGTGCCTCGGTATGCTGACCTTTTGAAAGACGATATGAAAGGCAAGAGGTTTGGTGTCCCGAAAAAGTACTTTTTTGAGGTCATTCATCCAGACACCCAGAGGGTAATGGACGAGGCAATTGGAGAGATTCAGAAAATGGGTGGAGCCGTTCAAGAAGTCGAGGTGAAGCATATGGATTTGGCCACCCCAACCGGCTTTAACATTGTCCTGGCTGAGGTCATCTACCTCATGGAGGACTATCTCAAAACCTTCGATCCGGAAGCCTCTGTTGAAAAGTATCTGGACCAGCTAGGTCCTGATGTGAAGGGGGTATTGGGTGGCCAGAGAGGAACGCCGGAGTCGAAGCCAGTGGCTGGTTACGTTTATGCCAAATCGGTACGTGAAGACCGAAACAAGATGATTGCCGGTTTCGAAGAGGCCATGTCTGGCCTGGATGCTCTGCTTCTTCCGACGACACCCCTCCCAGCAGCCAAGATCGGAGAAGACGCTGAGACGGAGCTCGAAGGGAAAATGGTCAATACTTTCCTGACCTTTATCAGGAACTGTGATCCGGTGAGCGTTGTTGGGTATCCGGCCATTACGGTTCCAGCTGGTTATAGCAAAGGAGGGCTCCCCATTGGATTACAAATCGTGGCTCGGCCCTGGGAGGAGCAAAAATTGCTGGGCATAGCCCATGCTTTCGAACAGGCCACCAAAGTAAGGAAGGCACCAAAAATCTAGGGGTCGGCCTGGGCTGATAGCTTAGGCCTTCGCTGAGCTCCTGATAACCTCGCTTCATTTCCTGAAATCAGGGAGATCCGCCTTCCGAATGTCAACAGGTAGTTGCGTTGGGTGAGCTGGCGGGATCAATCATCTCGCCAATATTTTGATCAGCTGCCAGATGAGGGCATTTGCGTGCGTTCATGTGTCATCATTCGGTTTTTTGTGCTGCAAAACGGCATCCCTTCGAAAAGATTGTTTGGTGAGTTCCAAGAGATTTCCTTTCCCACGCTTCAGTCTTCTCCCCCCTGTATTTCAAAAACCTGCGAGGATTTGATAAGGTCATAACATCCAGGCTAAACAAGAAAACGCGCTTCACGGTGATTGACCCGATGGATTGGGTAAAACGGGAAGATATCCGGGAAAAAGAAGAATTGGAAGTCGGGATCGATTTCTTTGCACGAAATACCCTGGAAGTGGCTCAGGACCTGCTCGGAAAGAAGATATCCTACAGGGGCTGCGAAGGGATTATCGTCGAAACAGAGGCCTACCGGGATGATCCAGCCTCTCACGGTGTCCGCAAATCCGAAAAGGCAAGGCTCTTGACAGAGACCTACGGTCGGATTTACGTCTATTTCATCTATGGCATGCATTTCTGTTTGAATTTCACGACAGAGCGGGAGGGTGTGGGCGCAGTTCTGATTCGGGCTGTTGAACCCGTTAAAGGAATCGAGATCATGGAAGAGAGGAGAAAGACNNTGAAGGTATTTGATGCTTTCGAACCCTCGCGAGTTCAAAGGGCCCGACGGATCGGAATCTCCAAGGCGAAGGATCTCGATTGGAGGTTTCTTATTCCAGGCAGCCCCTTTGCCAGCCGAGGGTAATCTGTCGCAGTGCAAGGGTTTTGAAGGGTGAGTCCATTTAATCAGGTCACTGAGAATGGGCTATTGAAAGGGCGGGAGCAAGAGGGATATGATTCGTGGCGGTTAGGTTCTTTTGAGGAGAAAAGAAGTGAAAAAGATTGTCCTGGTTCTTTTAGCTCTAGCCCTGATTGCTGCAGTCGTATGGGGGGCAGAGACTGAATTTTGGACAGATGTATGTCCAGATCCTGATATCGAATATTGCGAGGACGTTGGCAAGACCGCCTACGATTACCGAGG
>WVXP01000197.1:15577-16539 GCA_011773445.1 Pseudomonadota bacterium
TCATTTATCAGACAGTGCGACGGCGTTACGGCTAAATGAGTCGGTGTCCTTATTCGTTGACCACCTTTTTGATGGTGTTCACGACCTGTTGAGGCTCGTCAATAATCTTGAACACCTCCGTATCTGAGGGGCCCAACGTGCCGGTCCGAAATGGGACCCTCTTGATCCAGTTGATCAACCCCTCCCAGTAATCCCTGCCCACAAAAATCATCGGAAAGGTTCGGCTTTTCTGGGTGACGATCAGGTTGAGCGCTTCAAAGCACTCGTCCATGGTGCCATAGCCGCCCGGAAGGATGACATACGCCATGGCATATTTGATGAACATGAATTTCCGCACGAAAAAATATCTGAAGCTGAGGGTCAAGTTGGAGTAAACATTGTGGACCTCGTTTCTGGAAAGCTCGATTCTGAGACCAATCGATCTTCCTCCTTCCTCAGCAGCTCCCTTGTTGGCGGCTTCCATGACTCCCGGTCCGCCGCCGGTGATCACGGCAAATCCGTTTCGGACCAAAAGGCGAGCGATCTCTTCGGCTTTTGCATAGATCGGGCTGTCCGGCCCGACCCGTGAAGACCCGAAAATAGAGACAGCCGGTCCGATTCCTGACAGTGCATCAAATCCCTCCACGAATTCTGCCATGATATGAAACATTCTCCAGGAATCCGTTGCAGCTGTGTGGTTGATTGTCAAACCCTTTTCCATGTCCCCCGTCCTCGTGCATTCAAATGAATGTCGCGTCATTTGCCTAACGGAAGCAAATATGAGGCCACGAGGGATGAGTGAAAACTCGACCAAACTGGGGTGGATTTCCGTGGCAAGCGTCAAGGGTTTGACCCTTGAGATGTTGCAGGGGTTGGGCTAATATGGTTTCAGGCAATCATGAACCGAACCAGTCGATCCTCAGAAGGAGAGGATTTCGGGAAGAGAAGGGAACTTCTAGCCTGGAGGCCACGTGGAGAATCGT
>WVXP01000197.1:16599-18284 GCA_011773445.1 Pseudomonadota bacterium
CTTCATCCAAACCTATGCCATGAGCTCTTACAAGGCGATGTTTAACTATCAATACAAAACCTCTGGAACGGCATTGGACAGCTGTCACGTTTGCCATGTTGCCGGATCGAGCAAAGGCAGAAGAAACCCCTACGGCAAGGACTTCAAAAAAGCAGGTCGGTCCTTTAATCTTATCGAAGAGAAGGACTCAGATGGCGATGGTTTCAGCAACATCACCGAGATCGTAGAGGGAACGTTTCCGGGGGACCCGAAAAGCACACCCACGAGAANNNATGGATATTTGAGAAGCTTGCCCCTTCCATCCACTTCCGATCTTCTGACTCTGTACAGGTATCGCCCTCCCCATTGTGAGGATCATCTTAAGGCCGAAGAGGGGCCCGAGAGCCGGGACTGCACGATCCTCTTCCATGATAGAATCCCGAAACGGGAGTCGGCCGCGTGAATCGAATGGTCCGTATATCCTGCGGAGCAGTGTCTCGAGCCCGTCTAGCCTGCAACGGGTGAGCAGGATTCCGCCACTGGATTTGCAGACGGCTATGGAGTAGATTCTAAGGCGTGAATGAAAAGGCAACCTTGACGCCGGTACGAATCTTCTGGTTCTGGGTACCCCTGGCCGCCATGTGGCTGCTCATGGCAGTCGAACATCCGATATTGGCGGCCGTTATCGCGCGTCTCGCGAAACCCGAACCGAACCTTGCCATTTTTGGGGTTACCTTTTCGCTCTCAATCATTATCGAAAGTCCGGTGATTATGCTGCTCACGGCAGGGACTGCCCTGGCCCGGGATAAGCAGTCGTATGAGCGGCTTCTATCTTTCACCCACATCCTGGCCGCTATTTTGACTGTTTTGCATCTCATCATTGGCCTGACACCCCTTTTTTACCTCATCGTCGGAGAGGCAATGGGGGTGCCACCGAACATCGTTGAAGCAAGTCGCTTGACGTTTCTGCTGATGGCGCCGTGGCACGCCGGAGTTGCCTACAGGCGGCTCTGGCAAGGTGTATTGATCCGCTACCGCCGGACCTGGGTTGTCCCGCTGGCGATTATGGCTCGGCTCCTGACCATCGCTCTCATTCTCGCGGTGGGGCTTTTGACACGCCGGCTCCCAGGCGCTGATCTCGGCGCGATAGCGATTACCATCGGAATTACCGCTGGCGCGGTCACAGCGTATTGTTTCGCCCGTTCTACAGTCCGTGATCATCTTTCTAAACCCACTCCGGGTGATGGGTATTTGACATGGCGGAGCTTGCTCGAATTCTATGTCCCTTTAGCCCTCACGCCGATGATCAATTTGGTGGGGCGACCGTTGCTGGTCATGGGGCTAGCCCGGGCAGCTCAGCCACTCGCATCACTTGCTGTCTGGCCAGTCATTACGGGGGCTCTTTTCCTCGGAAGATCTGTCGCGTTGGCCTATCAGGAGGTCGTGGTTGCATTGATCGATGATCGGTCGAGCTTCGAGAAGTTACGCCGCTTCAATGCCGGCCTGGCCCTGTCACTCGCTGGAAGCTTCGTTGTCATTTCGCTGACCCCGGCAGCTCGCATCCTGTACGAGGGCATAGCGGGTCTCTCGCCCGAACTCGTCTCTCTGGCGATCGTGCCGACCCTGATTCTCTCTGCGGTGCCAGGATTGGACACGCTGATCTCCTGGGGACATGGACTGCTGATCCATTACAGACAGACCCGCAC
>WVXP01000197.1:18297-21143 GCA_011773445.1 Pseudomonadota bacterium
CCTGGCACGATAAGCGCAGCCGTGGCATTGACCGCTTCTGTGAGCGCCCAGTGGTGTTATTTATGGTGGTCTAACCGAAAGGTAAGTCGGGGGCCGAGTGAGCCTCTCGACGTGCCCGTGTATTCCGAAGGACTGACGTAAGAGGGATTAGCCGTGCTTCGGCCTTGCGGCTCGATGTGGTATTTTAAAACCATGACCTGTTCTTAGGTGGTCGAACCCCGTGAAAAATCGATCCAAATATACCTGCAGGGATTACCGGGAAGAGATGATACTGCTCAGCCTCAAGAGGCGACTTGCCCAAAAAAACCTGTCTGACAAGGAAAGGCGGTTCATCATCGAAGAGATAGAGAAACTGGAATCAGACCTGGCAATAGACAAGTAGCCTCACTTCTATGGCCTGGCGCGCGGTCAAGTACTCTTGGGATCGTTACTTTCTTTCATATCTTCCCATGAGCTCTGATTTATCTAGTATGTGTTCTTCCATGGCCCGCTCGACCTGCAGCTTTGTGGCCTTTTGCTCCAGATCCAATTTCGTATCCAGGGCATAGAGTTTGAAAAAATAGCGATGTTCTCTGTCGGGCGGACAGGGACCGAAGTATTCCGTATTTCCCCCAGTTCCGATGCCATGGGTCCCTCTTGGCTCTTCTCCCTCCTTGATCTCCCTTAAATCTGGCGGCATGTTGAAAACCACCCAGTGGTCCCACATCCCGTCTTCTCTGAGGTGTTTGGGAACATCGGGGTCATCCATGATCAGGACGAGACTCTGTGTCCCAGGAGGGACCTCGGAGATGGTCAGTGGTGGGTTTCGATTCTCTCCGTCACACGTGTAGTCTGAGGGTATCTTGCCCTCGTGCTCAAATGCAGAACTCGTTAGTTTCATTTTTTTCCCCTCAAGCTTTTAATGTCTGAACGGTTCCAAACTCCTACTCCCCGTCGATGGGTCCCCCGACGCTTCCGTAAACGTCCCTCAAGGACATGAGCGTCCACAAAACTGAAGAAACTCGCACTATGTTTTCTATAGCGGGTTGAAAGGAGAAGGAAAGACTGTGGAACCCATTCTAAGGCATGAGGATTGGGGTGTCAACGAGGTTTCCCCCGTGGAGGAAAAAGCGAGAATTCACGGTTTCCCGGGTTCCCACGGTTTCCGTGCGCGGAAGTTGATACCCACAGTACCGAAGGCGGCCGCTCTCGATTGCTGAGGTGCACCCGCAAATACATCATCACGCCAGGTGATCTCAAAATGCCGAAAGCCGGCCCCGATCACCGCTACCCTAAGCTCTGCTTCCAGCAGAGCACCGGCGATTCAACCGGTCCACAATTCTATCTCCATTTTCGCCGACTCTGGGACGGGCTTTTGGACCAGAATATCGGCGATCTGTATTCGACCTCTGGGCTTGAGCACTCGGTACATCTCTCGAAACACAACTGACTTGTCAGGGCAGAGATTCACCACACCGTTAGAGATGACGACATCTGCCCAGCCATCTGAAACGGGCAGAGACTCGGCATAGCCTGGTCGGAACTCGATCTGACTCAATCCGGCTTCACGAGCAGCATCACGCGCTTTTGTTAACATCTCCGGGGTCATGTCCACGCCGACCACGTGGCCCGTCGGACCCACGAGACGTGCTGCAATCAGGCTGTCGAATCCAGAGCCAGAGCCAATATCGATGACATGCTCGCCCGTCGTGATTTCCCCCAAACTGAAGGGGTTGCCCGTACCCGCAAAGGAGTCGACAGCGCCCACAGGCAGTGCGTCAACCCAGGTATCTAGATACCCCAGTATTTTCGCCAAAGGCCGCCCGGTATGAAAATGGAAGCCCTTCCCGGGATTGCCGGCCACATCGGCATATTCCCTTCGAATCGCACGGCGCAGGCTCTCACTGTCAACGAGAGTGTTTGAGATCGGATACCCCATGAAAATCGACCTTTTTCGAGTTGCTAGCCTGAGAATCGGCTCTCTTCATATAAACAAAAT
Organism: Pseudomonadota bacterium; assembly: GCA_011773445.1. Lineage (GTDB taxonomy): Bacteria > Desulfobacterota > BSN033 > WVXP01 > WVXP01 > WVXP01. The sequence goes on from WVXP01000197.1 coordinate 20,276, forward strand.
CATACGGATTGGATGGAAATCAAGGGGCAGGGTCTATTGGCCAACCTTTGGATGTCAAATGTGCATTGACCGAGGTGATCATTACCCAAAAACCTCAAGGGAGGTCTGGTGACTTTTCTATACTTCGGGGCGGTGGCAACGGTTTTCGTTCCCTAAACTGAGCCAGTCGTTCTCTCACGGTTTCAAGGGCCCCTTTCGAAAAGACTTTGCCAGTGATATCTTCTGTAGCGTCACGAGCGACCGCCTGAAAGCGGGCCAGTTCCTGGGGGGGCAGCTCCACGTGCTGAACGCCTTCCCGGGCCATTACCTCAAGAGCCTCTTCGTTCTCTTTTCTCGCTTCTGTATTAAGCTTGGCGAGCTTTTTGCGGAAAATCCTTTTCAGGGTCTTTTGGTGGTCCTCGGGGAGGTCCACAAAGGACTTCTGAGTCATGACCACTGCTCCCAGGGAATAACTCAACGGGACTTCCGTGATATACTTCACCTTGGTGAACCACTGAAGCGCGATGGCTCCGAAGGGCGTGCTGTAGATCACGTCCACGAGACCCGTCTGGAGCGCCAGCATAACGTCCGAGATTGCCAACGGGACAGGCGACACACCCGCCTTCTCGAAAACTGCCTGACTCAACGGGTCGCCCTCGGGCATCCACACCTTTGCTCCACGGACGGCTTCAACACTCGACATCGGCTTGTTGGACATCATGTATACAAAGCCGATTTCAGACCAGCCGAGCAGAACATAACCTCTCTCTTCCAAAACAGTTTCGAAGTGGTCATTGATTTTGGCCAGAACATGGTCCACCTCGTCATAGTTGCTAAATAAGAAGGGGATGCCGAGTACCTGAAGCTCATGGTCAATGTCGGCCAAACC
>WVXP01000197.1:21164-22100 GCA_011773445.1 Pseudomonadota bacterium
CACCGTTCGATCGTCGCCCATCACACCACCGGGATAAGCTTTCACTTTGACCATTCCTCCTGTCCGCGATACCAATTCACGGTTTGCCTCGTTCAGAGCTTTCATCCAGCTGGTGCCCTCTGGAGCCAAGGTGGCAAATTTCAGGATGATCTCTTTTTGTTTCGCTAGCGCATAAACCGAGAGAGCGAAAAGTATGCCTATGACGAGAAAAATCTTGAAGTTTTTTTGGGTCAGGATCATGGTAAGCCTCCGGGTGCAACATTTCGATGTCAAACAGTGATCACGTTGCGGGGATGACCCCTCACTAAGTTCTCCAATTTAGCCAATTTTCCTGATAATATTAGGAAAAAAATCCGAAATACCAACTTAAATTTGATATAGTAGCTTATATGAGCTCTATTCATTTGGAAAATCGAAAAAAAGCAACGCGTCTTTTGAAGCAAACGCTCCTTACCGTTATTTTTCGCCTCTTTTATCAACTTACCATGCTTGGGGGATGCTTTGCATGGAAAAGCGAGCTTTCTTCTGTGAGAGGTCCCACACAAAACCACCAAATTCCCGCTCAACGTGAGAAGTTTCCTAAGTTTTCAAACCAAGGGATTTTTGACCTTCTGATGTTTAACGGCAATTTTGAATCTCTGGATGAGGCCCTCATATCCCTTCGCTCCCTTGCTCTCGCACTGACCCCCTGCCCGCCTTTGGCGGGACAGGTGGGCAATTTTTGTCCCTTTCCCGCTTTGAAGGTGGGGTTTTCCCCTTACGTTCGGATGAGCGCTCGGCTGAGCTCGTCGCAGGCTCACGTCGAAGCCTGCTCGCCCTCGGTGGGTACCCCAACGCTTCCGCAAATGTACCTCAGGGACATGAGCGTCCACAGAACTGAGGAAACTCCAGCTCAACGTATATTGACTTTCCTCTGTTTTTTCCCTATTAATGAGG
>WVXP01000253.1:0-16580 GCA_011773445.1 Pseudomonadota bacterium
CGGAGACGGCCCTGCTACCAATGGTCGTCTCAGTGCGAATCCGTTTGGCAACGTAGAAGGCCCTGTGGAGTAACCGATTGAGGATCGCACCTGCGGCCTGGTGGTGGGACGCTTCGCTAAAGGCGCTTTTGACCTGTCCGAGAATCTGCGGTTCGCCCACCACCATGGAATCCAAACTGGAAGCAACGCGAAAGACGTGACGGACAGCCTCCTTACCCTGATGGACGTAGAGGAATTTCTCCAAATCCTTTCTCGGAACTCCGTGGAAATCAGAAAGGAATTCCTTGAGGACATGAATCCCCTCACCAACATCGCTCGCCGTCGCATAGACCTCCACACGGTTACAAGTCGAGAGGATCATATCCTCTTTGATCGACGCCAGGGAAAGGATCTTTTTCAGGGGCTCTCCAAGCTTGTCTTCCTCAAAGGAGACCTTCTCCCGAATCTCGATGGGCGCGGTCTTGTGATTGAGTCCGACGACAATGATATCCATTTCAATCGTTCGTCACTCTTCCTGTAGAAAGGGGTCGATCCGAGGCCAGTATGGCTCGAAAAGGTTTTATCTCCACTTGGCGTATGAATGAAGTCCGCTGAGTACGAGATTCACTCCGAGAAAGGTAAACAGAACGGCCAGAAAGCCGACGATTGCCATCATGGCAGCCTTTTTCCCTCGCCACCCGATAGCCAACCTCTGGTGTAACAGAGCCGCGTAGAGAAACCAGGTAATCAGGGACCATGTCTCCTTCGGATCCCAGCTCCAGTAAGACCCCCACGCATAGCTGGCCCAAACAGAACCGGTAATAATTCCGACCGTCAAAAGAGGAAAACCGAATGTGAGCGACCGGTAGTTCAGTTCGTCCAAAATTTTCAGAGAGGGAAGTCTCCGAAGAAAAACACCCGTTTTTTTGGACTTTATCTGGTGCTCCTGAATGAGATACATAATTCCCGTACAAAAGGCGAGGGCGAAAACGGCATTACCCAGAAATGCAAGTATTGCGTGGAATGGAAGCCAAAAACTTTTCAGAGCCGGGTGAAGCGGAAAAATCTCCTTGGGAAGGGCGAGGCCGACAACAACCAGGATCAATGCAACAGGTGCCACAAAGGCCCCGAGTACTCTGATTTGGTATTTGTAATGAACCACCAGGTAGACCAGCAGAATGGCCCAAGAGAAGAATGAAAAAGATTCATAGAGATTCGTAATGGGTAGGTATCCCGCTTCGTAGTACCGAAAGATCAAGGCGGTTGTGTGCAGGATAAAACCAACGGAGAGAAAGCCCACACCGATTTTGGAGAAAAGGTCTCTAAGAGAGACAACATAGATCAGATGACTGACAGCTCCAAACGCGTAAACAAAAGCCGCTAAGTAGTAAAAGATAAGGTTCATGGCGCCGCAATGGTCCTCGAATCTGGATTCTCTTGATCATAGCGGGCGATGGGGCCCCTTGGGCAGGCCTCGGACACGCTCTGGCAACTCGGGTCCGCTGCCTGATTCAAGGATGGTAACTTATCCGTTACCTCGAAAGAACTGAATTTTTCAAGTCGCAGCAATCAGCCATACCGAACGCTAAAGCCCTCGAACTCCCCGGTGCAAGGTTCTTCCTCCACCTGGACACGGGTGACACTCGCACCGGGTGGCCCTTTATGGCACCACTTTACGAGCTCATCCACGCGATTCTCCTCTCCTTCAACCAAGACCTCCACCGAGCCGTCCCAACGGTTTCGCACCCATCCCGAAACCTGAAGTTCACGGGCTACTTCTTGCGTCGTAGCTCGAAAAAAAACTCCCTGAACGTATCCCTCCACGATAAGCCGTTTTCTCACGCTAGCCATTGAAACTCCGCCGACGAAACAATCCTGAAATTAGCATACAGGCACCTTGAAATCAACCTTGGCGCTTTTCGGAGCGGTTTCCCATAGTTGACCCGCGGCCAGACTCATCACGGATGTGATTTGCCGAGCGCCCTTGCCTGTGGTGAACTTCATTGTTCGTGAGCGACGTTTGCGGGAGCGGTGGGGCACCCATTGGAGATGAACAGGGAGGGGAAAGATTCGCCTTCAGAGCGGGGAAGGGGCAGGTGTTCCCCGCCTGCGAACTCCAAAAGGGGTCAACGCGTAAGCAAGGGAGCGAAGGGACAACGGTGTTCTCCTCCGAAAAACTAAGACGGACAGGAGTCAATGAACAGCGAAGTCATTCATCATTGAAACCGAGGAACTTCCCATGCACCCCTCTTGAAAAGGAAAAGGAAGATCTTATATAATCATCGCCGAATTTCTCGACAGATAAACACACCCCTTTACGGCTTCATAGAGAATTATCTTTCTCGAATCAGAACAACCAGGATTCTCAGGAGAAAAAAGATGAACAGGCTCTTTGTGGGGATCGATGTCGGCTCAATCAGCGCGGACACGGTTGTTGTTGACGAGGAGAAGCGCGTCCTCGAAAAACACTATACCCGAACAAAAGGGCAACCTCTGAGAACCGTCCTGAGGGTCTTGAAGGACCTTTTGGGTCACATTTCCCGGGAACAGATCGCGGGCACCTATTTTACCGGCGTTGGAGGAAAGCTTCTGTCCGAGCTTCTGGAAGGCGAATTCGTCAACGAGATCATCGCCCAAGCGCGGAGCGTTGAGCATTTTCATCCCGACGTGAGGACGATTATCGACATTGGCGGAGAAGACTCCAAGATGATTCTGATCGAGGTCGAGGAAGATCGATGGAAGATCAGCGATTTTGCGATGAACACGCTCTGTGCGGCGGGGACGGGTTCATTTCTGGACCAGCAAGCGAGTCGATTGGGATTGACTATCGAGGAGTTTGGCAAGCTGAGCTTGCAGTCAGAGAATCCCCCCCGAATTGCTGGACGTTGCAGCGTCTTTGCCAAGTCTGACATGATTCATCTCCAACAGATCGCCACGCCCGACTACGACATCGTCGCGGGACTCTGCTATGCCCTGGCCAGGAATTTTAAGAGCAACATCGGCAAAGGGAGGGCTTTCATTAAACCCATCAGTTTTCAGGGAGGTGTGGCCGCCAACGCAGGCATGCGCCGGGCGTTTCTGGATATCCTGGAACTCGAAGAGAGGGATCTGATCATTCCGGAATACTTTCCCTTCATGGGGGCTCTCGGTGCCATCTGGGCTGGACGCGACAACGGGATCGAAAGGCCTTTTAAAGGTCTCGAACAACTTGAAGCGCATCTGGCCCACTACCAGGAGGAACGAAAATTTCATAAACCCCTTACCCTCTCAAGCCGCCATGCCAATCGCGCCTATCCGATACGAACAGACTTGCCCAAATCAGAACACATCGAAGCCTATTTAGGGCTCGATGTCGGATCGATCAGTACGAACCTTGTCGTCATCGATAAAGCAGGGAATGTCCTGGCAAAGAGGTATCTGATGACAGCCGGTCGCCCTATCGAGGCGGTCCGACGAGGGTTGAATGAAATCGACGAGGAAATCGGGAGCCGAGTGGATATCCAAGGGGTTGCGACGACCGGTTCCGGCCGATATCTGACAGCTGATTTCGTTGGAGCCGACATCGTGAGGAACGAAATCACAGCCCAGGCGACGGCCGCCGCATTCATTGATCCTGAGGTCGATACCATCTTCGAGATTGGGGGTCAGGATTCGAAATACATCAGCCTCAACGATGGGGTTGTCGTCGACTTCGAGATGAACAAAGTCTGTGCGGCTGGCACGGGCAGTTTTCTCGAGGAACAGGCTGAGAAGCTAGGCATCTCGATCAAAAACGAATTTGGCCAACTCGCTTTGTCATCAAAAGAACCCGTTCGCATGGGAGAGCGGTGCACAGTCTTCATCGAGTCCGACCTTGTCCATCACCAACAACGTGGTGCCTCAACGGTCGATCTCGTGGCCGGTCTCAGCTATTCCATCGTGGAAAACTACCTCAACCGAGTTGTCGGAGATCGACGGGTCGGAAACCGAATCTTCTTTCAGGGCGGCACCGCTTTTAACCAGGGCGTGGTGGCGGCCTTTGAGCAGGTTCTTGAAAAACCGGTTACTGTGCCCGCCCACCACGATGTAACCGGCGCCATTGGTGCCGCTTTTCTAGCCATGAAGGAGAGGACCTGGGAGAACAGTCAGTTCAAGGGCTTCGATTTGAGCCAGAGGGAATATGAGATTAGAACCTTCGAATGTAAGGGATGCGAGAATCTCTGTCTGATTCGAAAGGTCAGTGTTGAGGGAGAAAAACCCCTCTTTTACGGTAGTCGCTGCGAGAAATACGATGTTGTCAAGCGGAGCAAGGGTAGCAATCTTCCAGATCTCTTTGCGGAAAGAGAGGAACTGTTGTATGCTCCCTATCCAGGAGAAGAAGATCTTCCTCCGGATGCTCCTATTATCGGTATTCCGAGAATTCTCAACTTCCTTGATTTCCTTCCATTCTGGAAAGCCTTTTTCACCGAGCTGGGTTATCGTGTGGTTCTGAGTGAGCCGAGTAACAGGGAGCTCATTCGGAAGGGTGTAGAAACGGTGGTCGCAGAGACCTGTTTTCCAATCAAAGTCTCCCACGGTCATGTCCTTGACCTCCTAGAAAAGGGGATCAAAACAATCTTCCTCCCGAGTGTGGTGAGTCTCAAAAGCCCGCGACCGGACATTCCGGTGAGCACCGTATGCCCCTACGTCCAGAGTTTCCCTTACACGGTCAAATCTTCGATCAACTTCGAAGTTTATGGTGCGGAAATCCTTCATCCGGTTGTCCACTTTGGGTGGGAACGTAAGGACCTGGAAAAAGAGCTTATTCGATTTGGAGGGGTTCTTGGCCGGAGCGCATCCCGTGTAAGACGGGCTTATGTCAGGGCAGAGGAGCATCAGACCCGATTCAGGGAGACTATCCTGCAAAGGGGTCGGGAGATTCTCGCCACACTGAGTCCAGGCCAGAAACTGATGGCCATCATTGGCCGCCCTTATAACACTTGCGATTCGGGTGTCAATCTCGATCTTCCGAGAAAGCTCAGGGAATTAGGGGAACTGGCCATTCCTATGGATTTTCTCCCCTTGGATGAGATGGCTCATCGCGATGGAATCAGGGAGATGTACTGGCGCTACGGCCAACGGATTCTCTGCGCGGGGTATCTGGCCAAAGAGACCCCTCACCTCCATGGGGTTTATATCACCAATTTTGGTTGCGGCGCCGACTCCTTTATCGCCCATTTCTTCAGGGATTTGATGAAAGGCAAGCCCTATCTCCAATTGGAGATCGACGAACATTCTGCTGATGCCGGGGCCATCACACGATGCGAAGCTTTTTTGGATAGCCTCAAGAACGTAAAGTTAACTGCCGAAGCGATCGAGAAAAGCCGGAGAAGGGTGGCGACCGATAGAACCCGGAAAATATACATTCCCTACATGTGCGATCATGCCTACGCCACGGCGGCAGCTTTTCGAGCCTGCGGAGTGGATTCCGATGTCTTTCCTGAACAGGACGAGGAAACCCTGGCGTGGGGACGTAAGTTCACGACCGGGAAGGAGTGTTACCCCTGTATCCTGACAACGGGTGATATGGTCAAAATCGTGAAAAGGGATGAATTCGATCGTAACCGGGCCGCCTTCTTTATGCCATCAGGAAACGGCCCCTGCCGATTTGGCCAATACCATCGTTTCCATCGCCTCGTCCTCGATGAGCTCGGATTCGAGGATGTCCCCATCTATTCGCCGGATCAGGACGAGTCTCTCTATTCGGATTTCGGTATTATTGGGGGCAAGTTCTTGCGGCTCGGTTGGCAGGCAATCGTTGCCGTTGATCTCTTGACCAAAAAACTTCTCGAAACACGCCCTTACGAAAAAACTCCAGGGGGAACGAATCGGGTCTACCAGGAATGCCTCTCCCTGATCTGCAAAACGATCGAAGCTGAAGGCGATCTGGAGAAGGCGGTGATCGAATGCCGGAATCGATTCGAGGCGATTGAGACCACGGGAAATGGTCACAAGCCGTTGATCGGTATCGTCGGAGAAATCTATGTCCGATCTAATCCTTTTGCCAATGAAAGCGTCATCGCCAAGGTGGAACACTTTGGTGGAGAGGCATGGTTGGCACCGATTACCGAATGGATCCACTATGTCAACGCCATGGGACGGAGACGCACGCTCAAAAGAAAGCACTTTTCCAACCTTCTGAGGATCGCCCTGACTGAGTATTACCAGAAAAAGGATGAGCATAGACTCGAAAAGATTTTCCGCCATCACCTGCGCCATGGTCATGAGCCCTCGACCCGAGAGGTTCTCCATAAAGCCAGCCCCTATGTGCACGATTCGTTCGAGGGAGAGGCGATACTCAGTATCGGGAAAACCGTTGACTTCTGTAAGCAGGGGGCCAGCGGGGTCATCAACGTGATGCCATTTACATGCATGCCGGGAACGATTGTCAGCGCGCTCCTCAAGCGATATCGCGAGGAGAACAACAATCTTCCCGTTCTCAACATGGCCTATGATGGGCAAGAGCAGACAAACACCCTGACTCGGATCGAGGCCTTCATGCATCAGGCGAGGCAGTACCACGAACAACAAGGCCATCGGAGAAAATCGCATTGAGGCGTGAAGGAGACAGTGGTCAGGGTGCTTCCCCCCTCCAGGCTGTCATATTTGACATGGACGGCGTGATCGCCGACACAGAGCCATTACACGCCCACGCTTACACCGAAGTCCTCAAAACATTCGGCATTCACATTACCGAGAGCCAGTACCGAAAAGCCATCACGGAGGAAGGAAGGACGATCGCCGAGTGGTTTGTCGACCTCGGTGGCAATCCTGAAAAGATCGAAGACCTCTACAGACAGAAGGACCGCATCTACTTTCCCCTCTTGAAAAGACAGGGGGTTCCCAGGCCCGGTTTGCGAACCCTTCTGGCAGACCTTCGGGAAGCGGGCGTCGCATGTGCACTGGCCACAAGTGCGCGCGGGAAAAATGCGAAGTTTATTCTCGATCTCTTTGGGTTGGGACAGTTCTTTGCGGTGTGTCTGGCCCTCGAGGATGTGACCCGGGTTAAACCCCATCCCGAGGTGTTTCTCCTCGCCTTGAAACGGCTCTCTGCCCAACCTCACCGAACCGTGGTACTGGAGGACGCACCAAAGGGTGTCCGTGCCGCCATTAATGCCGGAATAAGGGTCGTTGCTGTCCCCACGTCTTGGACCCGCCACTATCGCTTCGACGGCGCTGCCCTTGTGGTTGATTCCATGGAGAATCTATCCGTTTCAACACTCAGCGAGTTGTTGACTCGATAGAAATCCCTTCGACCGGGTTGTCAACGAGAGGGGATGGATCTCCGAATACTTGAATAGACCAAACTTCAGCCTGCCTGGGTATTGTGGATCGTCAATTTCAAATGTCAAAATCCAAATGCCAAATGAAGCATCAATATCCCAACCCCAAAACTCCTAGGTTCTCTCGACGATCAGGCATTCAGCCCCATCGACAAATCCATTCCCGCCTAGGCATCCATTACAGGTTTTTCATTGGGCATTTGGCATCTTATCTTATTTGAGCTTTGTCATTTGTCATGTATAATTTTTACTTCCTATCGATTGATTCATCGGGCCCCGCTATTCCCTTATTAGGGCTATTCCACATTAGCCGATCATTTTTTTGAATTCTTCCTCTGTGACAATCTGAACCCCAAATTCCCGAGCCCGGTCGACCTTCGACCCGGGATCGACCCCGACTACCAGGTAATCGACCCTCTTGCTCACACTTGAGGCAGTCCTGCCACCCAAAGATTCAACGAGATCTCGAGCCTCATCCCGTCGCAGGGACTCAAGGGTTCCAGTAAACACAAAGGTCTTTCCCTCGAGCTTTTCCAGACGAGCCACAGACGGCTCGTCAATCATGAGTCCTGCCTTTTTCAGCCTCTTCAGAATCTCCATGTTCTTCGGATCCTGAAAGAACCTGGCCACACTCTGAGCCACTTCTGGGCCAACTTCGTCGATCGCCATGAGCTCCTCTTCATTGCTTTTGGAGAGCCGTTCCAAGGATCCGAACTCGTGGGCCAATAGTTCTGAGAGATGTTCTCCGACATGGCGGATACCGAGACCATAGAGGAATCTAGCCAGGGGTTTTTTCTTACTCTTATTTAGAGCATCGCAAATATTTTGTGCCGATTTGTCGGCCATTCGCTCCAGCGATGCGAGGGATTCACGCTCGAGGTTGTATAGGTCGGCAATGTCAGTCACCAAACCTTGATCAACCAGCTGGTCCACCAGTTTTGTGCCTAGCCCATCAATGTCCATTGCCCGTTTTGAGGCAAAGTGCCGGATGCTACCCTTCAGTTGGGCCGGGCATGAAAGGCTGATGCAACGATGTGCCGCTTCGCCGGGGAGGCGGACCACATCCCCACCGCAAACAGGACATTTTTCGGGAATTCGATAAGGGCCGGCCTCCTCGGTCCGCCTTTCTTTCAGCACCTTAACGACTTCTGGGATCACGTCACCCGCCCGTTGCACAACAACCGTGTCTCCAATACGGACATCCTTCCGAACGACTTCGTCTTGGTTGTGGAGCGTCGCATGGCTGATACGGGCGCCTCCGACCCAGACCGGTTCGAGTTCAGCAACGGGCGTAACCACACCGGTTCTCCCGACTGAAGCAATAATGTTGACGACTCTGGTAATAGCCTGATGAGCCGGAAATTTGTAAGCCAACGCCCAGCGTGGACTTCTGGAAACCTGTCCGAGTGTGGCCTGGAGGTCAAGCCGGTTGACCTTGATTACCACTCCATCGATTTCATAGGGCAGGGTTTCCCTTTTCTCGGTCATTTCGTCATAGTAAGCGATCGCCTCTTCGATACCTGCACAGCTTCTGACCACAGGGTTAACCCTCACACCCCACTTCGGTAGGGTCTGGAGAAATTCCCAGTGGGTCTCGAAAGTCACTCCCCTCGCCGTTCCCATGGCGTAACAGAATATTTTGAGCGGTCTCGAAGCGGTTACCTTAGAATCCAACTGGCGCAGAGATCCGGCCGCAGCATTGCGAGGGTTGGCAAAAACCGGCTCTCCCAACGCCTCACGCCTCCGATTCAACACCTCGAAATCCTCAATCTCCATGTAGACTTCACCCCGGATTTCGATCAGCTCTGGAACCGGCATCTCCCCTTCTTGGAGAATGAGCGGAATGGTTTTCACTGTTCTGAGGTTTTGCGTAATATTCTCTCCGGTAAAACCATCGCCTCGCGTGGAACCGACTGCGAACTTACCCTCGTCGTACAACAGTTCAACAGCCAAGCCGTCCATTTTAGGTTCGACCACGTATTCGATCTCCTCGTGAGTTCCCAGGAATCGTTTCACCCGTTGGTCGAACTCCCGAGCCTCAGTCTCATCCATTGCGTTGGCAAGACTCAACATCGGAATCGTATGCGTCACCGTTTCAAAGACATCGAGCGGCGGAGCTCCGACTCGCTGGGTGGGGGAATTTGGATCATAAAGCTCAGGGTGTTCTTTTTCAAGATCCTCCAACTCCCGCATTAGCTGGTCATACTCGGCGTCGGAGATATCTGGAGCATCCAGAACGTAATAACAGTAGTTGTGGTATTCGATCTTTTTCCGAAGGGCTTCCAATTGTTTTCGGATGGATTCCTCAGCCACTGCTACCCACCTTTTTCCATTGAACCACAATATTTTAAAAAGCAACAAACCCTTTGTCAATCAAAGCGTCCAGAGGCTTTTCATCAGTTTTGGGGACGCTCATGTTCCTCAGGGACGTTTGTGGAAGCGTTGGGGGACCCAGATAGGTTAAAGGATAAAGGCCAAGGGTTTGTTGGGAGTGGTTCTCCTTGAACCTTCTGCCTTTTTCCTTCGTCCTGGGGAAGCAAAATCTGCGAGCCCAACGAGGGTCAAGGCGAGAGCACGGAAGCGAAGGGAGGGAGACCGAAGGCCGGAATCATCGAAGGCAATTCTATATAAACTTTATGGTTTTAATTACTTAGATAGAATTAACTATAAATTATGTTCATAATAATAGCTTAAGCAACTCAAATGGTAAACTAAATGTAATATCATCTGGCATGGGGTGTAAAAAGTTCAAGAAGTTTCACAAAAATATGGGAAAAGCCCTTGACAAATGGAAGAAAACCGAATATTAATCAATGGTGGTCCAAAGTGGATTGAAGTGGCTCATTAACCTCTAGCACCGGGGCATTTGGCAGAGATGTTTCGCGGTAGATACGAACATATTATCGATGCGAAAGGAAGGATCAAACTCCCGTCCCGATACTGGGAGGTCCTCCAGAATAAGTACGATCAAAATCTGATTATCACAAATTTCGATGGATGTCTATGCGCATTTCCACTCAAAGAATGGGATCTCTTGGAAAAAAGGATCCTCGCTTTGCCAGCAATGAAACGGGAGGTCCGGTATTTCAAGAGATTCTTTCTTGGCGGCGCTGTTGACTGTTGGGTAGACAAACAACGGCGGGTCCTCATTCCACAGGCTCTTAGAGGGTATGCTAAGCTCAAGAGGGACATCGCACTGGTGGGTGTCATCAATCGATTCGAGATCTGGGCAAGAGAGAGATTGGATCCCCAAATGGAGGTGGTTCACAAGAAATTCGAAGAGATTGTTGAACCTCTTGGTGATCTCGTGTTCTAACTCATCAGTTATGTCAGCATGGGATGGAAGGAGGGGGTGAGAAGAATCACTCAATAGGTTGGGGCGTCCATGGTTGAGCACCACCCAGTTTTGTTGGAAGAAGTCATTACCTATCTGAGGTGCGAGGATGGAAAAACCTATGTTGACTGTACGCTGGGTGGTGGCGGTCATGCCGCTCACATTTTGGAAAAGAGCTCTCCCACTGGAAGGCTTCTGGGAATAGATTGGGATCCCGAGGCGATTCGTATCAGCAGGGATCGCCTAAAGGAATACGGAGGGCGAGTTTTTCTCGTCCGTGACAACTTTTCTAACCTCACCAGGATTGTCAAGGACCGGGGTTTTCAATCTGTGGACGGGATTCTGCTCGATTTGGGAGTGTCTTCTTTTCAGCTCGAGCATGGGAAAAGGGGCTTCAGCTTTAGAGGTGAGGCCCCCCTCGATATGAGGATGGACCCCAACCGCAGGGAAATGGCTGCAGATCTGATCAACAGGCTCCCAGTGAGAGAACTGGAAAGACTCCTGAAGGCTTATGGTGAAACCCGATGGGCCAAAAGGGTCACCCGGCTCATTGAGGGACGTCGAAAAAAAGGCTTCATCAGCACCACTACGGAACTGAGAAGTATTGTTCATTCCGCTATTCCTGCCCCGCTCCATCCAAGGCGAATTGATCCAGCGACCAAGACGTTTATGGCTCTTCGCATCGCGGTCAACGAGGAGCTTGACAATCTCAAAACCGTTTTGGAGGAGGCGCTTTCGGTGCTGGGCAGAGGAGGAAGAATCTGTGTCATCTCTTTCCACTCACTGGAGGATCGCCTTGTCAAGGAATTTTTCCGGATGGCAGAGAAGGGTTGCACCTGTCCTCCTCATCTTCCTCAGTGTGTGTGTCATGGGGAAAAGACCCTGAAGGTTGTAGAGCCAAAACCAATAAGACCATCCCAAAAGGAAATCGAGGAGAATCCGCGAGCGAGAAGCGCCAAGTTGAGGGTCGCCGAAAGAATCTGAGACGATTTGTCATTGTGGGCCGGTCAAGAGGTTGGCCATGGGTAAAGCCGTTTCTGGCTTTCTAGTGGAAACACAGTCCTGGGGGCGGGAACGCCGACGAGACCAATCCGTCAGAAAGAGCCTTAGACCCGTGGCCTTTACCTTTCTTGTGATCATCATGCTGGTCTTTTTCTATCTTTTTTTCGTCTGGTCGAGACTACGGGTCATCGATCTCGGCTATAGGGTCTCCAAAGCTCTGAAGGAGCAGAGCGACCTCATCAAGATGAATGGGGAACTCAGAATTGAACGAGCAACCCTGATATCTCCAGAACGGATCCGTTCGGATGCCGAAAAGAGGCTGGGGATGAGAGCACCCCAAGGGCATCAGATTCGGTATATACCATGAGGAAAAAGCAGATCAACTGGCTGAAATTTCGTATCTTTCTCATATTCTTCCTGTTTTTCATCTGTTTTGTTCTGATTCTTCTGAGGGCTTTGCAACTCCAGATTGTGGAGAGAGAAAATCTCCAGGAACTGGCGGCGAGACAACATCAGAGGATCATCGAACTCGTGCCCAACCGCGGGACCATTTTTGATCGAAATTTGAGTGTAATGGCCGAAAGCACCGAGATCGAGTCCCTCTACACTCATCCACGCCAAGTAAAAAATGTCCGCCAGGCGTCCAGGAAGATTGCTGACATCTTGGGGATGAATCCACGGACGATCGAAAGAAAGCTCAGATCCCAAAGGCCCTTTGAATGGCTTCAGCGAAAAATTCTTCCAGCTAAGGCTGAAAAGATCAGGGAACTCGAAATCGAAGGCATCAACTTCCTGAAGGAGAGCCAGCGATACTACCCGAATGGCTGGCTAGCGGCCAATCTTCTGGGATTTGTCGGGATCGATCCCGAGGGGCTTGAGGGTCTGGAATTCCAGCACGACCGTTACCTCAATGGACATCCGCACAGGGTTCTTCTCGGATTGGACGCTAAAGGTCGAGAAATCATCACTGAACTTCTTGTTGTACCGACCGACCTTCCCAGTTACAGCGTCGTCCTCACGGTTGATCTGAATATCCAATATATTGTTGAAAAAGCCCTCACGGAAGCAGTCAAAAAAACCCGGGCGAGATCTGCCATGGCGTTGGTGATGGAGCCTCAGACCGGTAGGATTCTGGCAATGGCAATCCGACCCACTTTCAACCCCAACATGGTCAGAAACTACAATGGCGACGTGATCCGGAACCGGGTCATTACCGACGCGTTCGAGCCGGGATCGATCTTCAAGGTCTTCCTCCTCGCCATCGCCCTCGAGGAAAAAGTGACCCAGAAAAATGAAATCTTCTACGGTCACAACGGAAGGTATCAGATCGGTAAAGAGATCATCCATGACCACAAGAGATTCGGCTGGCTCACCCTAGAGAAAATCATCAAGTTTTCAAGCAACATTGGGGCAAGCCAGATCGGACTTCGACTCGGTGCGGAAAAGCTTGATCGGCACATCAGGGACTTCGGGTTTGGTGCTCGCACTGGCATCAACCTCCCGGGTGAGGCCAAGGGGATCGTTCGGAACCCCAAAAGCCTATCCGAGGTCGGCGTTGCGAATACCGCTTTTGGCCAAGGTATCTCAGTCACAGCGATTCAGCTCATCACCGCGCTGTCAGCGATTGCGAATGGGGGGAACTTGATGCGCCCCTACGTGGTCGATCGAATCATTGACCAAAGCGGAAACGTGGTGAAATCATTCACTCCAGAACCCAGAAGAAGGTGTATCTCTTTAGAGACGAGCCAAGAGGTGACAAGGATCATGAAGGCGGTGGTGGAGCCAGGTGGAACCGGGACGGAGGCCGCTGTGCCAGGATATCTTGTGGCCGGGAAAACAGGGACTGCCCAGAAGATCGATCCGTTACTGAAGAAATACTCAAATGAGAACTACATCGGATCCTTCATGGGTTTTGTGCCGGCTGACGATCCGAGGCTCGTCATTCTCGTCATCCTTGACGAACCCGAGAAGACACCCTACGGAGGGGTGATTGCGGCACCCGTGTTCAAGACGATTGCCGAGAGGAGTCTCCAATACCTGAACGTTCCGCCTACCGAAGTAACTGCCTCTCCTCGAGTAGAGAGAAGCCCAAATTACTATCCGAGAACCAAGAGACGGGAGTCCTTCCCGCCAGATATTGCAGTCCAGCCAGATGGGGTCATGCCAAACCTCTTGGGTCTTAGCATGAGGAACGCGCTGGGGCGGCTTGGGAAATCGAATGTCGAAGTCCAAATGAGCGGTCGGGGACTCGTCGTGAAGCAGAAACCGCCCCCTGGCAGCCGCTTGAAAGAGGGAACGGTCTGTTATTTGAGATTGAGACCACCATCCTAACGGTGAAGGGAAATCGTAATAATATACTTTAAATGAAAGTGATTAAGCTACTATAGTTATTCAAGTTTGTTGATTATAAAATTGGTTAGTTCACAGGTTCCATCAAATGCGATTGAAAGATCTGATCGCTGATATGCCTCAGAAGAAGGTCATTGGAAATCCGGATGTCGAGATTCAAGGTATTGCCTACCATTCAGCTAAGGTGAACCGAGGGACCTTATTCGTGGCACTATACGGAATGAATGTCGACGGTCATAACTTCACGGAGGAAGCCCTTGACAGGGGAGCAGCTGCGTTGGTGGTGACCCGACACCAGGGAATAGACAAGAGCGTTCCTCTCGTCATTGTGCCCGACGGCCGTGCTGCTCTCGCCCAACTTTCAGCTACCTTTTTCGGCCATCCTTCCCGAGGAATGCGATTAATCGGTGTGACCGGAACGAATGGAAAAACCACGACATCCTACCTGATCGAGTCGATTTTCAAAAACGGATCCTTGGCCTGCGGGGTTATCGGTACCATCAACTATCGGTTCTGCGGTTGCGTCATGCCAGCTCCGATGACGACACCAGAATCCTATGACATTCAGAGAATCCTCCGAGAAATGCTGGATTCTGGGATCACTGACGTTGTCATCGAAGTTTCATCCCATGGTGTCGATCTCAAGCGGGTCGATAGCTGTCATTTCGATGTCGGGGTTTTCACCAACTTCACCCAGGATCATCTCGACTATCACACTGACCTCGACCAGTACCGCCAGTGCAAAGAACATCTCTTCACCACGATCATTCCGGGTGGCGACAAGCCGAACCGAATGGCGGTGATCAACCTCGACGACCCGACCGGAGAGAATCTCTGGCACAGGCTAAGCTACGCTAAGACCGGCTATGGGATACACAGACGAGCCTCGATTTGGGCACAGGAGGTAACAAATTCGGCCGAAGGTGTCGAGGCAACCGTCCACACCTCCGAAGGGACCCTGAGAATCCACTCTCCCCTTGTCGGTGACTTCAACATCTATAACATTATGGCCGCCATGGGAACGGCGATGGCTCTCGGTCTATCAGAAGCCTCGATCCAGGATGGGATTCAAACCCTGTCCAGCGTACCGGGGAGGATGGAGCGGATCGAAAACGATCAGAAATTGCAGATTTTTGTGGACTACGCCCATACCCCAGATGCTCTGGAAAGGGCGCTCATGGTCCTGAGACCACTCCGCACGAAGGGTCGACTCATCACGGTCCTTGGATGTGGGGGCGACCGGGACCGGACGAAACGCCCATTGATGGGTGGCGTCGTCGCTCGGTTGAGTGATCTCTCCATCATCACCTCCGACAATCCACGGAGTGAGCCTCCCGGGAAGATCATTCAGGAAATCGAGTTGGGTTTCACATCTCACGAGAGTCGCTCCCTTGAGCGGGAGGACCTAGAAGGAGGGGCTGAAACAAAGGGTTATATCAAGATCGAAAACCGAAGAGAAGCAATCAGACTCGCGATAAGGACAGCACGCCCTGGCGACATCATTCTCGTCGCGGGAAAAGGACACGAAGATTACCAAATTCTGGGAGACCGGAGAATTCCCTTCGACGACCGAACAGAGGTGAGAAGGGCTCTCCAGAAAAGATTCGCAAAACATTAACAGGAATATGAACCGGGTATTTCAATTCACCTGTTCGGAGATTCTCAAAGCCACAGGAGGTCATTTGCTCCAAGGGGATCGAGAGGCCTCATTTTTGGGTCTTTCCACAGACTCGAGGACGATCAAAGCAGGCCAAATCTTCCTCACCCTTAGGGGTGAACAATTCGATGGTCATGCCTTTGTGGGAGATGCCTTGGCCAGGGGCGCTGCTGGTGTGATTGGACAGAACGGATATCTTGACGGGGGTTCCGTCGGCACATCCGCGTCCCAGCCCATGATCGCCGTTCCCGAAACCCTACGGGCTTTGGGAGACATTGCCAGGTTTTGGAGAGATAAGTTCTCTGTGCCCGTTATCGGAATTACCGGAACAAATGGAAAGACAAGTACCAAGGAGATGATCGCCTTTCTTTTGGAAGAACGGTATCGGGTTCTCAGGAGTCTCGGAACTCTCAACAACTTGGTAGGACTTCCCCTATCCCTCTTAAATCTTGGACCCTCCCATGACATTGTGGTCCTCGAGATGGGAACGAACATGCCAGGAGAAATCAAAAGGCTTGCCGAGATCGCTCGGCCAACTGTGGGGCTCATTACCAACATCGGCGTGGCTCACCTGGAGGGAATGGGATCTCTCGAAATCCTGGTCAAAGAAAAAGGGGAGTTGTTTCGGGCAATCGGAAAAAAAGGCACGGTTGTGATCAACCAGAACGACCCTCACGTGTTGCGCCTCGCCAGGGAATGTCGAGCAAAAAAGACCCTTTTTGGGATCAATACAGAAGCCGATGTCGTGGTCGACCAGATTCAATGGCGCCGTGCCAAAGGGGTTCGATTCAGGCTCAGGATCGGAGAGGGAACCGCTTGGGTCAATTTCCCCCTCATGGGACTTCAATTTGTCAACAACGTTGCCGCAGCAACTGCAGTGGCTTCGCTCTTTGGGCTGAAAGTGGGTGACATGAAGAGGAGGTTAGAACAGTTCAAGGCTCCGCCCATGAGAATGGAG
>WVXP01000253.1:16704-17117 GCA_011773445.1 Pseudomonadota bacterium
GATCGAGGCGAAGACAGACCCCAACATCGTCCGGATTGCGAAGAACCACCGCGAGATCGTAAGTCTTCTCAATGACGTGGTTCGACCGGGGGACTGGATTCTCGTGAAGGGATCCAGAAGGATGCGGATGGAAAACGTCATCGATCTTTTTCGAGAAGGGGCATAATGCTGTACCATCTCCTATATCCACTTCATACAATCTTCTCGGTCCTGAATGTGTTCCGCTATATCACCTTCAGGACGATTTACGCTGCCATCACTGCTCTCCTGATCAGCTTTATTCTGGGGCCATGGATTATCAAGAAATTGAGCGCAGCAGGGGCCATCCATACTGTACGGGAGTACGTCCCCACGACTCACTTGACCAAAGAGGGCACACCAACAATGGGAGGAATCTTGATCCTCATGGCCCT
>WVXP01000253.1:17145-18311 GCA_011773445.1 Pseudomonadota bacterium
TTTTCGGTCTCATCGGATTTGTTGACGACATTCTGAAGCTGAGACGGGGAAGTGGCAAAGGCCTGAAGGCCCGTTACAAAATCATGCTTCAGGCGCTGGTGGCCTTGGCCGTGGGTGGCATTCTTGTGGGATTTCTCGAATTTGATACGCGAATATTTTTTCCTTTTTTTAAGGGATTTACACCCGATCTCGGGTGGCTCTACATCCCCTTCGTCATGTTGGTTATCTTGGGAACATCCAATTCCGTGAATCTGACTGATGGACTGGATGGCCTCGCCATCGGTCCTGCCCTGACCTCGGGTGGGACATTCATGCTCTTTTGCTATCTCGCAGGACATTCCAGGTTTGCTGAGTACCTTCAGGTCGCCTATGTGAAGGGAAGCGGTGAGCTCACCGTATTTTGTGGCGCCATGGTGGGAGCAGGCCTCGGCTTTTTGTGGTTCAACACTTACCCGGCACAGGTGTTCATGGGCGACATTGGATCTCTGGCCCTCGGCGCTGCCCTGGGAATCGTCGCTATCGTCGCAAAACAGGAACTCCTGCTGGTTATTGTAGGAGGAATCTTCGTTTTAGAGGCAATCTCCGTCATCGTTCAGGTTGTCTCCTTCAAATTGAGAAGAAAGCGTGTTTTCAATATGGCTCCAATTCACCACCATTTTGAACTNNCCAGGGGTCAGCTAAAGGTTCGGTGAACCAAAATGACTGAAAGCTGACCCCCGACAGCCAAACTCTTGGTAATGGGGAAGTAAGTCTGATGATCACTTCTCCAGAATCGACGAAGCCACCAGAAGAAATCCCAGATTTGAGCGGTATGCAGGTGCTGGTTGTTGGCTTGGCCAAGACCGGGTTGGCAGCGGCTCGATTCCTTTCGAATCGGGGGGTCCGCGTTGTGGGTACGGATATCCGGGCAAGGAGGGAGCTCGAGCGCGAGTTTCCCGACCTAAAGGATCTTGACATTGAACTCCACCTGGGAGGCTCTGACGGGAATGTTTTTCTTCGCTCGGATTTGATCATTCTCAGCCCAGGTGTTCCGCCCTTTATCGAACCACTGCGCCGGGCAGAGGAGCGAAGGATTCCCATTATCAGCGAAATCGAACTGGCATCATGGTTTGTGACAACCCCGATCATCGCCGTTACAGGAACGAATGGCAAGACAACAACCACGC
>WVXP01000253.1:18318-21186 GCA_011773445.1 Pseudomonadota bacterium
TGATCAATCTCGTTGCCGATGACGAGATAACGGATACGGCTATTGTGGAGCTTAGCAGTTTCCAACTGGAGCGAATCGAGAGATTCAGACCAGCTATCGCCATACTTCTCAATATCACAGAGGATCACCTCGACCGATACGCCACCTTTGGAGAGTACATCGAGGCAAAATCAAGACTCTTCATGAATCAAAAGATCTCCGATGTTTCAGTCCTCAATGCGGCAGACCCAACTGTGGAACGCGCTGCCTCCTCTTGTTTGGCGCGCAAGATCTATTTCAACGTCACCCATAAGGGGATGGAAGGGGCCCTTCTTGAAGGCCACCACATCCTCCTGAGGATGAAGGAGGGGGAAGAGATCTATGATCTGAGGAAGAGCCGCCTCATGGGTGCCCACAATATCGAGAACATGATGGCCGCCATTGTGACGGCCAAGCTATGCGAATGTCCCAGTGACCTGGTTCAGCAGAGCCTAGAGACGTTTGATGGACTGCCACACCGTCTTGAGTTTGTCAGGGAGGTCAAGGGTATCCGGTTTTTCAATGACTCCAAGGGTACCAATGTCGGGGCCGTCGTGAAGTCGCTCGAGACATTTACAGGACCCGTCATTCTGATCGCCGGCGGAAAGGATAAAGGCGGAGACTTCAGTCCCTTAACAAAACCGATCCGAGAGAGAGTGAAACATCTCATTCTCATCGGAGAGGCTCGAGAGAGGATGGTTCGCCAATTGAAGGGTGCAGCCCCAATTAGTCTCGCCGATTCCTTAAACGGGGCCGTCAAAAGGGCCTATGATCTGGCGGCAACCCGAGACACGGTGCTTCTATCTCCCGCATGCTCGAGCTTTGATATGTTTCGAGACTATGTCGAACGGGGCGACACCTTCCGTGCCCTGGTGAGGGAGCTATAGGACTGATCGGCGAACGCTCGTAGTTTACAGTCTGGGTGCAACGGCGCCAAGTGATCCACGAAGACAGAGGTTCTTTCCTATGACAGATCGATTTCGCTTTGATTTTTCGATCCTTCTCATCACACTGATCCTTGCTGGATTCGGGATTGTCATGGTTTACAGCACCAGTGCAATACTCGCCGCAGACGAACTTAAGGATAGTTTCTACTTCCTTAAAAAGCAGGCTCTTTTCGCTACAGGGGGCGTCTTTCTAATGGCTCTGGCAATGAGGATCAACTATCACCTGTGGCAAAAACTGGCCTATCCCATCCTGGCAGTCAGTTTACTGCTCCTGACGCTGGTCCTGGTTTCCGGAACAGAGGCTTCGGGGGCGACCCGATGGCTTTACGTTGGACCCCTCTCTTTTCAGCCGTCCGAACTCTCTAAGCTCGCTTTAGTGGTTTTTCTCTCTTATTTCCTGACGAAAAAAGGCGCGAAAATTCGGACCTTTCAGTTCGGTTTTCTCCCGGCGATCCTCATTCCGGGAGCGATGATTCTTCTTGTTATTCATCAGCCAGATTTCGGGGCAGCTCTCTTCTTGGGAATCATCGTGATGCTCATGCTCTTCGCTGCAGGCACGAGGCTTTCCTACATTCTGTCTATGGCTCTCATCGCCGCTCCGGTCGTCTATTATCTAATCGTGAAAGTGCCTTATCGACTTCATCGAATCATGAGCTATCTAAACCCCTGGAATGATCCGCAGGGCACCAGCTTCCAACTCGTTCAGTCCCTTGTCGCCTTCGGGGGCGGAGGCATCTTCGGATCGGGTTTGGGACAGGGTAAACAGAAACTCTTCTTTCTCCCAGCCCCTCACACGGACTTCATTTTTTCTGTCATTGGGGAGGAGATCGGTTTGATTGGCGCCCTCATTGTCCTAGGACTCTTTCTGGTTCTCTGCATCAGGGGAATTCGGGTGTCCCTAGATGCTCCTGACGAGTTCGGCACCTATCTCGGACTGGGAATAACCTCCCTGATTTCCCTCCAGGCGATTATCAACATGGCGGTTGTCCTAGGGCTGCTTCCTACCAAGGGGCTGACCCTTCCCTTTATCAGCTACGGGGGAACATCCCTGGTGGTGAGTTTCGTTTCGGTCGGAATACTCCTGAACATCTCCTCCCATGCTTTGCGTGGTGCCGTGGACAGGAATGTGGGTTTTTCCGGCCCAGGGAGGAGTTGAGCTATCGCGGATTGACTGGCAGGCATGGGAACGGGAATGAGAGTCATTATCGCAGGTGGTGGAACCGGTGGCCATCTGTTTCCGGGAATCGCGATTGCTGAAGAACTGACCATGAGAGAAAAAACCAATAGGGTTCTTTTTGTCGGAACAGTCGCGGGTTTGGAGGCAAGGGTTCTTCCGAGAATGAATATACCCCTGAGAACGATCACGGTCAGAGGAATCAAGGGGAAATCACTCATCTACAGGCTCAGAGCACTCACGGGGATGCCCCGAGCGGTTTTCGAGGCCTTCGCCATCGTTAGAGACTATAATCCAGACCTTGTCATCGGCCTTGGCGGGTATGTTTCGGGGCCAATGCTCGTGGCGGCATTTCTCGCAGGCGTTCGAAGAGTCATTCAAGAGCAGAATGTAATACCTGGGACTGCGAACCGCATCGCTGCACACATGGCCAACAGGGTGTTTGTCTCTTTCGAAGAGACCCGGTCTTACTTCGCGCCGGAAAAGGTCGTTGTGACGGGGAATCCGATTCGAAAGGAGTTTCTCCAGCTCCGTGAGATCGGAGGAAAAGAGAAATTCGGCCTCTTGGTATTCGGCGGAAGTAGGGGAGCTCACCGCATCAACATGGCTATGATGGATGCCCTCGAGTTCCTTACCGATCTCAAACCCGATCTGAAGATCGTTCATCAGGCTGGGACCGATGATGCTCCGCAGGTAGCCCAGGCTTACGAGAAGAGGGGCTTTAGGGCT
>WVXP01000094.1:0-2934 GCA_011773445.1 Pseudomonadota bacterium
GAGCGTGTCGGATCTTTCGCTTTTCGAGACCAAGGCGGGCTTTTGGTTGCCTTTGAATCCGGTTTGGCCCTCTACGATCCAGAAACTGGCGACACCGAGAAAATTCAGGACATAGAGCCCGAATTAGCCACGACACGCATGAATGATGGACGATGTGATCGTCAAGGCCGATTCATCGTTGGGGGCATGGACGAATCTGAAAAGAGTGAGGCGATTTCAAATGTCTACCGAGTAGACAGGGATCTCAGTGTTCACAAAATCATCTCCGGGGTAGCCTGTGCAAACAGCACCTGTTTCAGTCCTGACGGCCGGGTGATGTACTTTGCCGACACGCCAACCGGTGAGATTTGGGCTTATGATTACGATATCAGTACCGGGGCCATCGCGAACAAAAGGGTATTTACCGACTTTTCCGATCAGCCTGGCACACCGGACGGCTCGATTGTTGATGCGGAGGGGTTTTTGTGGAATGCCCAATGGAATGGTTACCGGGTGATTCGGTATCGTCCGGATGGAACCGTTGACCGGGTATTAGAGATGCCCGTTATGAATCCGACCTGTGTTGCCTTTGGCGGGAAGGATCTTGATGTGCTCTATATTACGACAGCCCGTTATCTCATGACGCCTGAGCAAATCGAGGCTGAACCTCTGTCCGGTGGATTGTTTGCGGTTCGGGTTGATGTCAGAGGGCTCAATGAACCAAAATTTCGCGGCTGAGCTAACCCAACTCAATACAAAATTGTAAGAAAAAGGAGGTGATCGATGCAAAGACAAGCGAATCGATAAGTATTTTTCATCCAATCACAGAAACACCGAGTAAAAGGAGGAGAGTAAGATGAGAACCAACCAAAGATTAAGTCTATTTGTCTTTGTAATCATCAGTTTAGTGTTTATCACGAACATTCCTGCTTTTGCGGTTGATTATGCCAAGCCCGTCGCACTCGATCAAGGGGCGCAAGCCAGTTTTGATAAGGTCAAACAAAAAGACCCTAAAACACTTCGCGTCGCCTACATGCCTCCCGCCACAGAATTCAACTATTACATCGCTATNNGGCCAGATGGGCATGCTGCAGGACGTGATTAGCCAGAAGGTCGATGCCATCATTATATCCACCCATGACGAAAACGCTGCAGCTCCCCTGCTGAAAAGGGCAGTCAATCAAGGCATCGTCGTTACCATCGTGAATTCAGACATCCCCAATTTCCCAACCCCGGTGCATGCTGTGGTTGGCTATTCTCAGCGCAAAGGGACTTATAAAATCGGGCAATACGCGTTAGAACTGGCCAAGGGTAAACCTTTGAATGTAGGCGTTATCGAGGGGCAGCCCGGATATCACTCAACCGAGCGGTGTGGCGGTTTCTTGGACGCCATCAAAGGCTCTAATTTCAAGGTGGTAACCAGTCTGGACGGCAAATGGAATGTTGAAGGTGGTAATGCAGCCGGTATGGACGCCCTTCAAGCTCATCCCGAAATCGAACTCATCTTCGCTGCCAATGACTATATGATCATGGGTGCCGCGATGGCTGCCAAAGCCCTTGGCAGAGACAATCTGATTCTGCTTGGTAATGACGGAGACACCGCCGGCCTGGAAGCCATCTATGAGGGCAGAGTAACCGCTACCGTTGATACGACTCCGTTCGTCATGGGCCAGGTTGCCCTGCAGGTGGTGCTGGATATTTTCAATGAATCCTTCAACGGAGGATTTGTGGAAACTCCGACTACCATTGTCCACAAAGACAATGTAATTCAGGCATTGCAACAGCCGGAAAAACTTTATCCGAAACCTTCTAAGAAATACTAATCCCTGGGTAAAGTAAGGAAACACCCATGCATCGCAGTGGCCAGCCGGTTTGGGAATTAGTCGGCATCACCAAGTCCTTCCCCGGTGTGAAGGCGAATGATAATGTATCGCTTTCCCTATATCCAGGTGAGATACACGCCCTGTTAGGTGCCAACGGCTGCGGGAAAACGACCCTCATCAAAATCTTTTCCGGAGTGTACCAGCCGGACGCCGGTAGTATCCTTTTGAAAGGTAAACCGGTCAAAATGGACACGCCTACCGTTGCCCGTTCTCATGGCATTGCCACGGTGTTTCAGGAGTTCTCCCTGGTGCCAAGCTTGACGGTCAAGGAAAATATCTTCCTTGGCCGTCTCCCCACCAGAGGCAAGAGTCGGGTCGTTTGCTGGGACACCATGCGGGATGAAGCTGTTCGAATTCTCGGCAGCCTGGAAATCGAAATTGATGCCGACGAGGAGGTGGGTAATTTATCGGTTTCCGGGCAGCAGCTGGTGGAGATTGCCAAGGCTTTTGCAGCCGACGCATCGATGATTATTCTGGATGAACCTACTACCGCCCTGGGTATCGACGAGATTGCCAATTTGCATCGGCTTCTACGCCGCATGGCACAACAGGGGAAATCAATGCTGTATGTCTCTCATCGGCTTGACGAAGTCGTTGATCTGGTCAATTCCGTTACCATATTAAAGGATGGCCAGGTGGTCAGTACTGCGGAAGAATCCGAAGTCGACCTCGGCTATATCGTCAAGAAAATGGTTGGCGAAGAAGTCAAGGATTACTACCCTAAGGTGGTTAACAAAACGGACAGTCCTATTCTGGAGGTACGAGACATTTGCACCGAAAACAAGGTGAATAACGTGAGCTTTTCGGTTCACCGGGGAGAGGTGTTCGGATTGGGTGGTGTGTTAGGATCTGGACGGACGGAGATTGCCCGGGCGATTTTCGGGCTCGATCCGTTAACAACCGGCTCGATTCATTTAGACACCCATCAAGTGTCTTTTCGCTCGCCACAGGATGCTATCCAGGCAGGGGTTGCCTTCCTTACCGAAAGCCGCAAGATTGACGGCCTTTTCTTCAATTTCGCGGGTCCACCCAACATCAGCATTGCCAACTTGCTGGCGGTTATGCAAAGAGG
>WVXP01000094.1:2940-3314 GCA_011773445.1 Pseudomonadota bacterium
GTCGGCCTGTTGTCAGGCGGGAATCAGCAGAAAGTCATCCTTTCCCGATGGCTGTTTGCCCAGGCAGACCTTTTCATTCTCGATGAGCCGACCCAGGGAATTGACATCGGAGCCAAGGTTGCACTATTTCATTTGATCAACGAGATAACCGCTCAAGGCAAGGGGGTCATTTTTATCAGCTCTGACCATGACGAGTTGCTGGCCATGAGCGACCGCATCGGCATTGTGCGGAATGGTTCGATCGTAAAAACTGCTGAGGCTAGAGAACTGCGTCATGAAGATCTCGTGCAAAGCTCCGTCGAGGCACCTTTATTGGAGGATTCAAACGCCCGTGTATTACCGGAGAGCGAAGCGGTTCAAGGGCGGAAATAATT
>WVXP01000094.1:3356-14320 GCA_011773445.1 Pseudomonadota bacterium
AAATCTTAGATCTCAAGTCATCGGGCCACTGGCGGCGACGATTCTGGTCGCGTTTCTCGTGGCCGTGACGACTGAGCGATTTTTGGAGGTGAACAATCTCCGCAATCTTGCCTTGCAAGTCAGCATCGTTTCCCTGATGGCGATTGGATCCACAGTCGTAATTTTCGCGCAGGGCATCGACCTCAGCCCGGGTTCAATGGTTGCGCTGATGACCATGGTTTTTGCCATATCTGTAAAGTTTGGGGGTATTCCTCTGCCCATTGCGATCATGTTAATATTGCTATTCGGTTCCTTCTTGGGCAGTATCAACGGATTTCTGACTGCTTATATCCGGATTCCTTCCTTTATCACAACGCTAGCAGGCTTGAGTGCGTTTCGGGGTATGGCTTTTATGTTCAACAAAGGCTCACCGGTCTTTTCTGTATCAGATTCCTTGGACCCGCTTTTTTACGGAAAGTTTTTTGGCATTCCCATGCCTTTTTTCTACGTTGTCTTTTTCTTTGCCCTTGCTAGCTTCGTCATGCGCTATACTAGGATTGGGCGACACATTTACGCTGTAGGCGGTAATGCTGCGGCGGCCCAACTTTCCGGAATCAATGTTAAACGAACTCAGCTGTTATCCTTTGCCATCGCCGGCTTCATGGCTGCCGTAGCGTCAATTCTGATGGCCGCCCGGCTCAATTCCGGTTCGCCCAATTATGGGGTAGGCATGGAACTGCAAGCCATCGCCGCTGCGGTTATCGGCGGCGCAAGTTTGGCTGGCGGCAGGGGTAATATCCTCTCCACGCTATTTGGAGCGCTTACGATTGTGATCGTCCAAAATGGTTTGAATCTCAATGCGGTGCCTACCTCACTACAGAACATCATTGTCGGTTTGATTATCCTTCTCGCAGTGGGGATCGATATGTGGCGCGAGGAAATTGGTGTGATTTTTCAACGGCTGATACCGTCGCGTAATCCATAGACGATTCGGGCATTTTGCGAGGATAGAAAAATAGATGCTAACCCAACAAATATAGAGGAGGTGGAGCTATGGCCTATCCAAGGACCCTTTCCCACATAGGAATCTCCGTTACTGATCTCGAAAAGGCGGTGAAATTCTATACTGAAGTATTTGGCTGGTATGTGATTATGCCGCCGACAGAAGTCGTGTCGGATGACAGCGCCATCGGCGTTATGTGCGACGATGTATTTGGTGAAGGCTGGGAAAAATTCAAGATTGCCCATTTGTCTACGGGTGATCGGGTTGGCGTGGAGCTTTTCGAGTTCAAGGATGCTCAGGCACCTGAAAAGCAGTTCGAATACTGGAAAACCAGTATTTTCCATGTTTGCGTTCAAGATCCCGATCTAGAGGGATTGACCCAAAGAATTGTCGAACATGGTGGAAAACAACGCATGCCGGTTCGCTATTACTACCCGGATGATAAACCCTATCGAATGGTCTATTGCGAAGACCCTTTTGGCAATATCATTGAGATTTACAGCCACAGCTATGAGTTGACTTATTCTCCTGGGGCTTACGTATAGTCAACTGGAGTTTCCTGAGTTTTGAAGGTAAGGGATTTTTACCCTTCTGATTTTTTGAGACAATTTTGAATCTTTGATACGGAACCTCCATATCCCTTCGCTCCCTTGCTCTTGGGTTGAACCTCTTCTCGCCATCGGCGGGACTCTGAAGCCGCTCTTCGACCCTGAGCCCAGACCGAAGGGGGTTTTCCCCTTACGTTCGGCTGAGCTCACGTCGAGGCCCGCTCGCCCTCGATGGGTGTCCCAACGCTTCCGCAAACGTGCCTCAGGGACGTGAGGATCCACAAAACTGAGGAAACTTTCATAATTAAATCTTGCAAAAACAATATCGAAATGCTATCGGATTTCTTTTAGATCTAGAAGTTGATCTAGGAGTCGGATGTTGCTGCCTTAATACGGGGTTGAATCGACGCTCGTTCGCTATATCGTGAGCTCGAATCAAGTCAGTTAAGGATAAACGTTCTTATTCAACCGCGAAATGGCAGTTTGGGGATTGTCGCATCATAGGTATTATATGAGGAAGGTTTTCCGATGAGTCACAAACTGAAAGTGGTCATAACGGACTATGATTATGGTGACGTAGATGTCGAGCGGTCGGTCATTGAAGGCGCAGGATTCGAGTTAGTGGGTGCCCAGTGTAAGAGCGAAGAAGATTTGATCGAAGTGGCCCATGATGCAGATGCCGTGATTTGTCAATATGCACGTGTGGGAGAAAAAACCATCAATGCCTTTACCAACTGCCGTTTGATCGCCCGTTACGGCACTGGCGTTGATATTGTCGATGTGGAGGCTGCGACGCGCCGCAATATTCTGGTGACCAATATTCCGGACTACTGTGTAGATGAAGTCGCGGATCACGCCATGGCCATGTTGCTAGCCTGCATTCGTAAATTGAAGACGTACGATAGAGCCACTCATTCTGGCATCTGGCGCTGGCAAGCCGGACAACCGATTCACCGAATGCGGGGAAGGACAATGGGTCTTTTGGCATTCGGCAAGATCGCACGGGCAATCGCAGAAAGGGCGAAGCCTTTTGGCGTGCGACTGATCGCGTACGATCCTTACGTTGCTAAGGAAGACTTCGTCCTCTACGGCGTGACACCCGTATCCTTTGACGAACTGATCGAACAATTAGATTATTTGATGATCCAGGTACCCTTGACCTCCGAGACCCGAGGAATGATTGGTGAGGCGGAATTGAAAAAGATGAAACCGATATCTGTCCTCATCAACACAAGCCGCGGTCCCCTGGTGGATAATGAAGCGCTCTACAGAGCATTAAAGGAAGGATGGATCAGCGCAGCCGGTATTGACGATACCATTGAAGAGCCGGCCAAGAAAAAAGACTGGAAGCCGGTTAATCCGTTATTCGGATTGGATAACATGATTATTACACCGCATTCGGCGTACTATTCCGAAGAATCAATCCATGAAGCACGGCTCCGTGCGTCAGAAGAGGTCGTTCGCGTTCTGGGTGGTCATGGGCCATTATCACCCGTTAACCGGGTTAAGCTGGCTGACGGCAGCTACTCCCGCCCATTGTGACTCAGTCCGAACAAACGGTGTGCCTGTCATGCGGGGGTCAGGTCTTGTTCTTATGGCCCGACAATGCTTGCCGCCCGCCTAGAACCTTTTGCTGATTCGGTTTGCTCAACGCCACGGTCGACCAGTTTTCTCAAGAACCAAAAAACCTCGTGGTAGCACGCAGGGCACTGACAATCAAAGGGCTTGGAGATCCAGCCCAACTTTGCTGATTCATGCGTCTAGGTCGAGGCGTGCGCTTGTGCAGAACCTACGCTGTCTACGTGGGAGACGCGGAGGATGAGTTATTGGCAAAGTGTGCCGAGCCCACCGCCGACCCGGGTGATCGTTGGGGTTTATGATGAGGAGGGTCGTTGGGTTAAAGTATTTGATTTAAGCGGACGCGGCGGTAGAAAATGGAGCGGACAACCTACATGTCACGTAAAGTGATCCATTGGGCGGTGGGAAAAAATTCGAGGAATCGGGCTTCCTGCGTTCGGCTGTATACCGTGCTTCTCGGAGCGGTTTTGTTGACGGTGTATCAAGCCGGATGTGACAGTCAGCGTGAAAAACAGAATCTACCTCAGGCCGGTCGGCTGGAAAAAGCCCAATTCGTTGGTCGGCAAACCTGCATTGAATGCCACGAGGAGCAATACAAAGAATGGATCGGTTCTCATCATGATCGCTCGATGGATGTTGCAACCGAGGAAACCGTTCTCGGTAATTTCAATAATACGACGTTCACTAATTATGGCCTCACCACAACGTTTTACAAGAGCAACGGAAGATTTCTCGTCCGCACGGACGGACCTGACGGCAAGCTCAACAACTATGAGATCAGTTATGTTTTTGGTTTTGACCCGCTTCAGCAATATATGATCGCGTTTCCTGACGGACGAATCCAGGTGCTGGACATCGGGTGGGACACCCATCCGAGGGGAGACGGGGGTCAGCGCTGGTTTCACCTTCACCCGGATGAGAAGATCACCTCCAGGCACATTTTTCACTGGACCAGGCGGTTCCTCAACTGGAATTATATGTGCGCTGAGTGCCATTCAACCAACCTGCAAAAAAACTTTGATCTGGAGACAAATACCTTTAAGACAGCCTGGTCTGAGATCGATGTCGGTTGCGAGGCATGCCACGGACCCGGCTCCAACCATGTTGAGTGGTCGCGTGATAATGGAAGGAAAGATCCCCAAACTGACAGGTACAGCAATTTGGGCCTCGAGGTGAATCTCAGGGCCGAAGATTCCCGTGTGCAGGTTGAGGCATGTGCGCGTTGCCATTCCCGTCGAAATGGGCTACGCAGGAATTACCGGTACGGCAAAGCCTTTATGGATGATTATGTGCCCCAGATATTGATAGACCCTTACTATTATGCCGATGGCCAAATCCTGGACGAGGTCTACGTGTATGGATCTTTCATTCAGTCAAAGAAATATCATAAGGGAGTCCGCTGTACTGACTGCCATAACCCGCATACTGCAAGACTTCACACGGGCGGCAATGAACTGTGCAACCGCTGTCATGCTTCCTCACCGTCACGGCAGTTTGAGATGCTTACCCGTAAGAACTATGACACACCTGAACATCATTTTCATGAGCAAAATTCACCTGCCGGCGAGTGCGTCGAATGCCATATGCCGGAAACAAAGTACATGATCGTTGATCCCCGCCGTGACCATAGCTTTCAAATACCCCGACCCGATCTATCAGTGAAGCTCGATATACCCAATGCCTGTAACAGATGTCACAAGGACAAATCGCCTCAATGGGCTGCAGATAAGGTAAACGAATGGTATCCATTATCAAGGGATAAACGGGAGAAAGATACCCATTTTGCCGAAATCTTTGCAGCTGGACAAGCGGGAAAGCCTGAAGCCGAATCCTTGTTAGTAAAGGTGGTTCTTGATCGTTCTCGGCCTGCCATTATCCGGGCAACAGCACTGAATATACTGTCTACATACAGAAGCCTGGAAGCGCTCAAGGTGACGGCATCGGCACTTGAGGATAATGATCCGTTGGTACGATATGAGGCAGCGAGGGGAGTTTCAGCATTAATCCCGAAAAGGCTGGGGAACGAGGATCAACAGAAAAAGTATTCACACCTCGTGCCTCTTCTAAAAGATCCAATACGTGCGGTGCGAACAGAGGCTGCACGTGGGCTGGCCGAAGTGCCAGCAGAGCTCTTTGATCAATTGCATCGAAAGGATTTTGAACGAGCCCTTGATGAATATAAAGAGCGCCAGCAATCCATCGCCGACCGCCCTGAGGCACACCTTAATTTAGGGTTGATCTATCAGAACCTCGGGCAGAATGATATGGCTGAAGACTCATATCGAACCGCCATAAGATTGGTCTATGATTTTGCGCCTGCCCGTTTTAATCTCGCAAATCTCTACAATTCGATGGGACGAAACAAGGACGCTGAAGAGCAATTCCGTGAGATCATCAACCTGGACCCTGGCGATGGAGAGGCATATTATTCACTGGGATTGCTATTAGCCGAGATGAATCGACTTGATGATGCAGTCGGTTCTCTAGCTAAAGCGGTTCAGCTGATTCCTGATCGTGCGCGTGTGCGTTACAACTACGCGCTGGCACTCCGGCACGTTGGAAAGAACAGAGATGCTGAAAAAGAAATGTTGAAGGCCTATCAGAGTGACCCGTGGGACCCCGGGATCTTACACACTCTGACGCTGTTTTACATGCAAGAGGGTCAGTGGGATCAGGCGCTGCGGTTCGCTCGAGAGCTCGAGGACCTCGTGCCGGATGCATCGGGCCCAAAACAGCTGGTGATTCACATAGAAAAACAATTGTCATCTCAAGGAGATCAACAGTAATGAAGTCATTGAAACACATTAGGGCTCTCAATATCTAAATGTAGCTAATCTCTTCACTCGCCCCATACGGATTGCTTCCCGCCGCTATTGCTTCCCCACTCCGAAATGGATTACGATTAGGGTGTCAGGATCACCGAATCTGAGATTCAGCTTCCAAAGAGGGTAAAGGACCGAAGGGAGCAGGTCATGCTGGGTGTAAGGAAACGACAAAAGATAATCCTAACGTTTGCAATCACATTCGCCTTTGCCCTGGCCGGGTGTGCGACGGTCCCGTACGATGAAGCGCTCGAAGCTCGCAGTCCATATGAGACCGGGCAGTTGCTCAGGCGGGCAGGTTTTCAAGAGCAGCACCCAGGTAATCCCGAGGAACTCAGGCAGCTGGAGACGATGACGCAAAGAAGGATCATTCCCAAGGTGCAGAATGGTGGTATCAACTATGTGTATGCGGATGTGACTTATTGCAAGTGTCTGTACGTGGGGACAGAGGGGGCCTATCATCGCTACCTGGATCTCGCGCAACAGGAGCGGGCTACCAGGGAAAGACGCCAATCCACGAGATGGCGGCAGGAAAGGGGAATGGATTGGACGGCTGTGGGGAGTCCATGGGGTCCCAACCCCTGAGAAGACGGAGATCCTGGAGCTTTGATGTTTTCCCCTGTATCATGCCATATGTAAATCAGGAAGGGACGTCCCCCATCCGATGCATGGCTACTATTCCCAAGGACTGTCCGCCGAAAGGCTTCTACGAGTCTATGAGCTAGCCCCTCCACGAGTCAAGCGCCATCTGAAAGCCGAAATCGAGTTCGTTCTTGAGAGAATAAAACCATCCGATCTTGTTCTAGAGCTTGGGTGCGGATATGGGAGAGTTCTCGAAAGGTTTGTTGAAAGGGCAAGAACCGTCATCGGTATCGATACGTCCCATGAGAGCCTTAGACTGGCCCAGGAGAGGATGAGGGTTAGGCCTTTCTACTATCTTCTTGGTATGAACGCGGTTGAGCTCGGATTTCATCACCAACAGTTCGATATCGTGGCCTGTATTCAAAACGGAATTTCGGCCTTTAAGGTGGATCAGAGAACCCTGATCGGAGAGGCCATACGTGTGACCAAACCGGGGGGGAGGGTCCTCTTTTCGAGCTATTCCAAGAGTTTTTGGGAGAATCGGCTCGAATGGTTCCAGATCCAAGCCGATCATGGGCTCATCGGAGAGATCGACTATGAAACAACAGGGGATGGGATCATCGTCTGCAAGGACGGGTTCGAGGCAACGACTGTTGGTCCCGATGGCTTTGAAGCGTTGACTTCAGGTTTTGACATCGACCCCGAAATAACCGAGGTCGATGGCTCCAGCATCTTCTGTGAAATACGCGTCGGGGCCCGCTGAAGAGCGCTCTTTCCCTTCACAGAATGAGGGTTCCAGCCCGTTCTCGGACCCGTCCCATGGTTACTGAAGCGAGGATCCAGGCAGGCGTGGCCAAGCTTGAAATGTAATTTCCCCGCTAAGGGCAGACAATCCTCCTTCCATCGACGACAATCTCTCCCCCTTTTACCACCATGTCCACATGATTGATGCCAAATCGATAGGGGAGGTATTGATAGTTTGGAACCTGAAGCACCACGAAATCTGCCTTCTTTCCCACTTCCAGGCTTCCTACCTCCGAACCCCGGTCTAAGGCATGAGCGGCATTAATGGTCGCCGCATTGAGCGCCTGTTCTGGCGTCAACCTCATCTGATTGCATGCCAATGCGATGATGATCTGCATATTCTCGGTGGGACAAGAACCCGGATTGAAATCGGTGGCCAGGGCCAAGGGCATCCCTCTCTTCAGCATCTCCACAGCAGGGGCATAACAGTCTTCTCGTAGGAAAAAATTGACACCTGGGAGGAGCACACCAATCACCCCTTTCGCGGCCAACTTATCCATGGCAGATTGTGAGATATGTTCAAGGTGGTCTGCCGTGGTGCCGCCCAAATCAGCGGCCAGCTCTGCTCCCCCTAGGTCGTTAAACTGTCCGGCATGGATTTTTAGCCTTAAGCCGTGCTCCCTGGCCGCGTTTAGGATCCTTCGGGCCTGATCGGAGGAGAAGGCGCCCCGTTCGCAAAAAACATCGCAAAACTCTGCATATTCTCTCGCCTCGGGCAGCATCTGCAGCATTGTACTGACATAGTCGTCAGGCGTGTCCTTATGTTCAGGGGGGACTGCGTGGGCTCCTAGGAAGGTCGGGACGATCTCCAGAGGATGACGTTGTTGCAACAGGCGAATTGCTTTCAGCATCTTCAGCTCGCTTTCCCGGTCCAATCCGTAACCGGTTTTGACCTCTGCAGTTGTGGTTCCATGGAGCAACATGTTGTCTAAGTAACCGATTGAAACAGAGGCCAACTCTTCTGGCGAAAGTCTCCTCGTCTCCCTGACTGTTTTGAGAATCCCACCCCCCTTTTCAAGAATCTCCATGTAGCTAGCCCCTCTGAGTTTCTGAACGAATTCGTTGACCCGACTGCCCCCGAAAACGGCATGGGTATGAGGATCGACGAAACCCGGCATGACCACACGGTTAGTGGCATCAATGGTTTTAGTTGTGGAATCATCCAATCTGGTCTTCTTTGCTAGGTCGGACGTTTCACCAACAAAGACCAAGCGATCCCCTGAAACAGCTAGCGCCCCGTCCTCGATGATATCCAGCTCATCCATCTCATTCTTGACTTTGGGTCGTCCCGAAGGATTGGCCGCGGTGACTAATTCCCCACAGTGATAGACGATAAGATCGATCTTCTCCATAGTCCTCGGTCCTCAACAGTGCCTCATCCGGGTATCTTAACCCCTTTTCTCTGTGCCGTCTCCAAGGCTTCCGTATAGCCTGCGTCTACGTGGCGGGCGATACCGATCCCCGGATCCACGGTCAAGACTCTTCCGAGTCGCTCGGCCCGCTCCGGCGTTCCGTCGGCCACGATTACCATCCCCGCATGGAGTGAGTTGCCAATGCCTACCCCGCCTCCGTGGTGAAAGCTCACCCAACTGGCTCCGCTTACGGCGTTGAGTGCAAAATTCAGGAGTGGCCAGTCACCAATGGCGTCGCTTCTGTCTTTCATCCCCTCGGTCTCCCGATGCGGAGAAGCCACGGAGCCACAGTCCAGGTGATCCCGACCAAATACAACAGGTGCTTTGATTTCGCCTCGGGCTATCAGGTCGTTTACTTCCAGACCGAACCTCGATCTCTCGCCATATCCCAACCAACAGATCCTCGTGGGCAGCCCGAGAAAAGGGATCTTCTCTGCGGCCAGACGAATCCATCGACGAAGGGGCTCATCATCAGGAAAAAGGTCAAGGACCAAACGATCTGTCCTTTGAATATCCTGAGGATCACCAGAGAGAGCAGCCCACCGAAAGGGTCCCCGACCCTGACAGAAGAGCGGCCGGATAAATGCCGAGATGAACCCTGGATACCGAAAGTCCCCTGCCTCATCTCGCACCTTTACGCCAGCCTTTTCGGCCTGGGCCCTTAAATTGTTGCCGTAATCGAAGCAAATGGCCCCCTTTTTCTGCATGTCTAAGATCGCTTCGACGTGTTTCCCAATCGATTCCAAGGACCTCCTCCAATATTCATCCCGGTCCTTTTCCCTCAGTTCATCAAGCTCCTCTAGGTCTCCCAGGGGAACGTAGGCGGAGAGATCATGGGCTGGGGTCTGGTCCGTGACCACATCCGGCGTTGTCCCTCGACGGACAAGTTCGGGGTAGATGAAGGCGGCATTCCCCACCAACCCCACTGACAGCGGGTTTCCTTTCGTCTTGGCCTCCATGACCCACTTCAGTGCTTGATCCAAATCATCGGTCATGCGATCGCAGTAGCCTTCATCCACCTTCCGTTGGATTCTCTCGGGTCTCACCTCGACGTCCAAAAGGACCCCTTCGTTCATTGTGACAGCCATAGGCTGGGCTCCACTCATACCTCCCATCCCGGCAGTGAGAACCAACTTGCCACGAAGGGAAGTGGCATTGAACTCCTTTTGAGTCAGAGCAGCGAGGGTCTCATAGGTTCCTTGAAGGATGCCCTGGGTGCCGATGTAAATCCAGCTTCCAGCGGTCATTTGTCCGTACATTGTGAGACCCAGCTCATCGTAGAGATCGAAGTTCTCCTGAGTCGCCCAGGCCGGAACGACGTTGGAATTGGCTAGGATCACTCGAGGGGCCTGGGCGTGAGTCCGGGCGATGTAAACCGGTTTTCCAGATTGAACGCACAGGGTCTCATCTTCCTTCAGGTCCACGAGGGCTTTCACGATTCGGTTGTATTCCCGCCAATTCCTGGCTGCCCTCCCTGCACCCCCGTAAACGATGAGCTCTTCCGGTTGAACGGCCACTTTGGGGTCCAAATTGTTCATCAGCATCCTCAGTGCCCCCTCGGCGTCCCAGGTGTGACATCGGCGTTCTTTCCCCGTGGGGGCCACAATCGGCAAGGGCGGTCTTTCCTCGTAATACATGGGTCGTGTCATCGGGTATTCTCCTTTTTCAGGAGGGGCCGGATTTGAGGGAGCACGGCCCTTCTCTCTCCTGAAATTCACTTCGGGTGGTGTCGCAATTAACTGGAGTTTCCTGAGTTTTCAAAGCAAGAAGTTTGTAACCTTCTGATGTTTCTCGAGAATTGTGAATCGTTAAGTGGAACCCTCATATCCCTTCGCTCCCTTGGTTCCGCGCTGACCCTCGCAGGGCTCACAGGTTAATCAAAAGAAGGATAAAGGTCAAAGGACAAAGGAAAGAAGACCAAGAAGTCCAAATCGACGATCCTTTAACCTTTCGCCTTTAACCTTGTGTTCGAAACGTTGGTGCGCTCATGAGCCACAAAGAGAGCCTGAAGAACGCCAGAGCTTATTGGCATAAACGCTTCCGTAAACGTCCCTCAGCGGCATGAGCGTCCACAAACCTGAGGAAACCCCAGACAATTGACTGGAGTTTCCTCAAAAACCAGGTATGTAGCTATGCAAGTAGTCGGAACTTCATTCTGTTTTCGAATTACGCAAGTGCCCGACTCCCTTTTCGCTGGTTCCCAAAGGTTTTTTGATAAATCTAAGGCTCGCTCCAG
>WVXP01000094.1:14347-17008 GCA_011773445.1 Pseudomonadota bacterium
GCTCAAAGGGGTCTGGACCACTTGCCTCTCGAATAGATCAGAAAAGTCAGGAAACTCCAGGACAATTAATGCTTGACAGAAAAAATTAATAGTATATACAGGGGAACAGGTCAACAATAAACATTTAGGGATCCAAGGACCGTGAGAGTTTAAGCGCAGGAATGAGAATCTTAAAAAAGGGGGGTGATCCAAGGAAAGGCGAACAAACCATACCATAAGGAGGTGGACCGTTATGAACGGTAAGAAGTATCTCAGACTCTCACTTGTCACTCTAGTCATCCTCTCTCTGGGGGCATTCATTCAACCTACCCATGGGGCAGAGGTGATCAAGGTCGGGTTTTTCGCTCCGCTGACTGGGTTTGCTGCTGCGGACGGGGCAAGTGCCAAACACGCAGTTGAGATTGGAGTGAAGCAGATCAACGATGCCGGTGGGATCGATGGGAAGAAAGTGGAACTCGTCGTCTATGATGACCGGGTTGATTCAAAAGAGGCGGTGGCCATAGCCCGAAAACTCATCGAAAAGGATCGGGTCGTAGCTGTTGTGAGCGGTTCCTACAGTGGCCCAACTCGGGTGACGGCACCCATTCTTCAGGAGGCAGGTATCCCTATGGTGGCCGGTTATGCGGTCCATAAGGATATCACCCGGGCCGGGGATTTTATCTTCAGAAACGGCTTCCTTGGAGAGGTAGAAGGGGCCGCGGCGGCCGAAGTGGCGGTCAAAAACATCGGAGCGAAGAAAATCGCCGTGCTGACCATGGATAACGATTTCGGCCGAGCCCTCTCAGCAGGGTTCGTCGAGCGAGCCAAGCAATTAGGGGCCGAAATAGTC
The DNA here is from genome assembly GCA_011773445.1 of Pseudomonadota bacterium. Taxonomy (GTDB): domain Bacteria; phylum Desulfobacterota; class BSN033; order WVXP01; family WVXP01; genus WVXP01. The sequence goes on from WVXP01000094.1 coordinate 15,177, forward strand.
TCGCATCAGGTTTATTCGCTCAAGGAGGAAGACTACACCCCCTTCCTGACCAAGGTTAAGGAAGTGGACCCGGAAGTGGTCTTCACTTCGGGCTATTACAAGCAGGCGGGGCTCATCTGTCGTCAATCTAAGGACCTGGGCCTCAAAGCTCAGATCCTCGGGGAAGAGGGCTTCGACTCACCTAAATTCGTTGAGATCGCGGGGGAGTCAGCTGAGGGCGTAATCATCGTCACCAATCTGAATCGTGATGACAAGAGACCTCATGTGCAAGAATTTCTCCAGACCTATAAGGAACGGTATAACCTCGATGCAGACATGGTTGGGGCATCCAGCTACGATGCCTTTATGATTGTCGCCCACGCGATTCGGAAGGCAGGGGAGAACCCCAATGCCATCCGCAAGGCTCTCGCCGATTTAAGGGATTACGATGCTATCACCGGTAAGATCAGCCGGTTCAATCGCATTGGTGAGGTCACCAAACCCGTCCAGGTTCAGATCGTCCGGGAAGGGAAGTTCCGATACTACGGCGTCGTTGATGATCCAGCGATCATCACGCCGCCTGAGGAGTGATGCCTGTCACAGAGGGGCCAGGGATTACCTCTGGCCCCTCAGCTCTGCGTCAGCGTAACTTCAATCCCAGGAATGAGAGGCGAGTTCTCTCTGGTCTAACGACCAGGGGAGGGACACCCTTTTCTCTCCCCACGGATAGTTTTCGACAAACAGAGGGGGTTAAGCCCAAACCGAGGACAAATAGGTGATCTGGCAGCAATTCGCTAACGGGCTGGCCATCGGGAGCGTCTACGCCCTCATCGCCCTTGGCTTGACCATGGTCTATGGGGTCCTGCGTATCTTACACATTGCCCACGCGGGAGTCTATGCCCTGGGGGCTTATGTGGGACTGTTCGTGTTTCGTTTTATACCCAACTTCTGGCTCGCCTTAGCAATCACAATGGTGGCATCTTCGTTCGCTGGGGTCATCCTTCAACGTTATCTCTACGCCCCACTCCTAGCACTGCCCCGCATTGTTCCACTTATTGCCAGTATCGGTCTGTTTATCGCCTTGGAAGAGATCTTCCGTCTAATCGCTGGCCCCTATATCATAGCGTTCCCCGCGGATCCTGGGCTTGGAAGCATCGAATGGGGGATCGTCAGGATCACCAATAACCAGTTCCTCGTCTTTCTGGTCACCTTTAGCCTCTTAACGATCCTCTGGTTTGTCATGAGCAGAACCAAGCTCGGCCTAGCTATGAAAGCGACGTCCCAGGATTTGGAGATTGCATCGGTCATGGGGATCAATACAGAGAGGATTATTGCCACAAACTTCCTGATTGGATCTGCCCTGGCCGGCGCTGCTGGCGTACTCGTCGGCGTCTATTTCAATTCCGTGTACCCCACCATGGGGTCTATCCCTGCATATAAAGCTTTGGCGATCATTGTTCTGGGAGGCCTAGGCTCAATCCCTGGAACCGTGCTTGGTGGACTCCTGATCGGCTTAGGAGAGACTTTGCTGCTGGGTCTCATCAATATCCCTTTTCCGCGAGACGCTCTCGCCTTTATCATCATGATCATTATTCTCATGTTTCGGCCTTACGGACTTCTTGGAAAGGAGTGAAAGGCAAGGTGTTCGGCGGATACATTATCACGGTGGCAGTCACCATTGGGATATACATCATCCTAGCCATGAGTCTCAATATAATCACGGGTTACGCCGGTCAAATTTCATTGGGACATGCCGCTTTCTGGGGAATGGGGGCTTACTGTTCTGCTCTCCTCTCTACCCGTCTCGGCCTTCCCTTCTGGATCGGACTCCCAATGACTATCGCCATTACGGC
>WVXP01000240.1:0-816 GCA_011773445.1 Pseudomonadota bacterium
TGTAACCTTTCTCTCTTGTGCAGGCCCTGATCTCACACTGTCCGCAATGCATAAACTGTTCATCAGATAAGCAGCCACGGCATTTCATATCTTCTATCGAGAGGTTTTCACTATGAGGAAGAATGCCTTTGCCGGGAACTTCTCCCTTGTAAAGATTCACTAACCGCTCCTTGAATTTCTGATTATTATCACGGTGTGCGATATAAATGGCGCAGACTCCGCAATAAAGACCACAAGGAGAAATCAAATCCGGATTTATCTTCATAATTCTAACCCCCCCAATGTACTATCTTTTCATACGACAAATGCATAACAGGTTTTCTTCGTTCCCTAAATCACTTCTCCGATAATTTCTGTGACGTCTTTCACCTCTATGTTTTCCGTGACATTCAAAGTTAACCTGCTATCCTCAAATTGGGTGATGCAATACGGGCAGGAAGTCACCAGCACCTCAGCCCCAACCCCCATAGCTTGTTCCAGCCTGAGGTCGGAGAATCTTTCACCCTTTGCAGTTTCCATCCAAATCCTGCCTCCCCCCATGCCGCAACATAGACTGTCTTCCCGCGCATCAGTCATCTCAATCAGTTCCAAACCGGGTATCTTCCTCAAGACCTCTCGGGGTTCATCATATATGCCATTATGTCGACCCAGGTAACATGGGTCATGATACGTGACTTTCTTTCCATACTCTCTGGCGAGCTTAAGTCTTCCCTCATTGATCAGCTCGAATAAATATTGGGAGACATGGACCACCTCAAAGTTGGCCTTGAATTCGGGATATTCGGTTTTGAAGGTGTGGTAGCAATGGGGCGAAGA
>WVXP01000240.1:897-1506 GCA_011773445.1 Pseudomonadota bacterium
GGACCCAGTATCCCAAAATCTACCCCTGCCCTGTTAAGCATATTGGATGTGGCAGCAGCTACCTTTCTTAATCTTGGGTCATAGCTGGGATAGCAGCAGGGGAAATAGAGTAGTTCAGTGTCCTCGCTGAACTCCTTTACCCCGGGGTCTTTAGCCCAATTTGCCCGGTCCTTTGGTTCTTGTCCCCAGGGATTACCTACACTGGCAATGCTTGTCATTACACTTCGAAGGTTAGGGATGCTAGCAGGAACGACACCGTCTGGCACCAACAGCCTGCGCATAGCCCTCATGACATCAATAATCCCCACCCCACGCGGGCAGCGCTCCACACAGGCGTCGCAGGTGGCACATAGCCACAAATCTTCCGATTCGAAATCAACCACACCTAGCTGTGCCTGATGGATAATGCTGCGAACAAGAAAACTTCTTACCCGATTCCACGGACAAACAGTCTCACATAATCCGCATTGATAGCATAATCTGAAGTCTTCTCCACCAGTCTCTTTTATGCCGTCGATTACCACTTTGAAGGGGGCTAGGGCCAAAGTCTCCATTATCTTTCTTAATCCTCTTCGTTTTACCCCAATTGAGTTAAAAACCAATTGAGAG
>WVXP01000240.1:1516-6772 GCA_011773445.1 Pseudomonadota bacterium
CATATCTCACCCATTACAGGAACATAAAATGAGGTTGCCATCGAATTCCAACAACCTTCACCCATAACGCCTAATTGAGGGTTTATCGCTCAGTTAGGGTCTTTAGTCCTTCTTTGCCATCCGGGCAACGGTATCGATTATCTTGTCCAATCCATATTTGTCGACCAATGATTCCAATCCTATCTCCACGTCCTCCAGCTTCACTTCTTCTTCCTCTACTTCCTCTTCCCTTTCTTCGTAAGTCAGGGCATCATTTAAGCACCACTGAACACACAAGGGCTTTTCTTGTGGCGGATCGTCTTCACACATATCGCATTTGAGAGGGAGACCGGAATCGGGTTCTTTGAAGACGTCCCTGGATGGGCAGGAAGCCCTGCAGAAGTCGCACTCGTTGTACTCCTTTCCGTCAATNNTCCTTTCCGTCAATCACGTATTTGCCTCTGCCATTGCATTCCGCTTTAACATATTCACCCGCATATACAGGAACATAAATGTCTTTGAGTGGGTCATGAATCACCCGAATACGAGACCTCGCCGGATTATTGCTGCTATATTTTGGTGCAGCGTGAAAGGCGGAGCAGACGAGCTCACATGCCCGGCAACCATTGCATTTATCAACATCGATCTTGATTACCTTGACTTTCTTCTTAACTTTGCTCATTCTTTATAATCCCTCTCTTTTCAAAGTCCTCGATCACATAATCCAAATCCAATTCCTGCAGAGACTCTTTCGTCGGAATGCCCTGATTATCCCACCCCTTAAATCTGTAATACGCATCTAAGAGCCCTTCTTCTAGCTCTGGAAATCTTTTCTTCCAATGGTCCTCAGGCGGCTTCTCATCAGCTCTCCTCAAGCCCCTTCTCACATTAACGGCTCTAAGTAGAGTTCGGTTCCTCTTGGTTATTTGCGTTAGTCCGGCTTCATCCATATCGATCCCGGTCGCTGATGAGATAAAAGCCGGGTAATTGTGGATATGATAGGGAGGCTTTAGAGGAAATGACGACAAACCGGCGCACACTCCGAGGGCGTCATCGATGTAGTGCATCTTCTCTTGCCAGTCAACAATTTCACAGGACATTTCAACATTTGGGTAATGTTAGCCTTCTCGCCGGTACAATACATAAGGAAATAAACGGGATTCAGCATTGATAGCTTGAGAGGCAGCTGCTCATGTTTCTTGATGGTATTATGATCATATGCTTCTGCGCCCTTGCCAATCTGTCGGGCCGCCCAATAAGTACCATTGGCCAAAACATCTCCAATCCCCTCTCGCCGGACAATTCTGTCAAGTAACCAGTAAAACCTCCCCTCGGTATCGGACGGCATTCCTGCCATGTCCTGGTCCGTCAAAATGCCGGCTTCGTAAAGCTCAAGGGCGAAGGCCATAACTTGCGGGGTCGAAAATCCGTCCACGCCATACTCCGTAGCACGTTGAGCGATTCTGAAACCAAAATCCAGGTCTGAGTAGGCCGCCATTGTATATGTAAGTTTCGAGAAGCATTTCATCATGTAGGTTGAAAGTCCTGGGACGGAGATTATGGCCCCGCATTTCATCGGACAGTTATAGCAACTTATCAACCGCGTGCTCACATTTTCCATGGACTCCGTCCATTTCTTTTCAATTTCTTTGTTCCAATAATCTCTGATCCGGTGACGCGCATTTCCCCAGGAGAAATTTTCGGTGTGCCACTTCTCGTCATGGATTGTCATCTCTTTCGGCGACCCAAGCCCGGCTAAAATGGGCATTACCCCAGGAACCGGGTTTTTGTCCCGGACTGGTATATATCTCAGGACTTCGTTGCAAAGCTCGATAAACTCATCCGGCCGGGCAATATTGACGTCCTTTGTTCCGCGAACAGCTATCGCCTTTAGCCCTTTGTCTCCCATCACAGCGCCTATCCCGAGCCGGCTNNCAACTCCTGTCGAATAAGCTCTGCAGTCTCAACAGCGCCTTTGCCCTGCAAATGAGAGGCATCACGTATTTCTACTTTGTCATCCTTTATCCACAAATAGATCAGACTGGGGGACTTGCCGCGAAAGATCACTTTGTCATAACCGGCATACTTTAATTCCGGGGCCCAAAATCCCCCCATGATTGAAAATGCCATGAGCAAGGTCTGAGGGGAGATGGTAGAGACAATGGTACGATTACAACCGGTCGCAGGTGTACCACATAAAAGACCGGCGCTGAATATGAGTAGATTATCGGGAGAAAAGGGTTCAACTTCAGGGGGGACTCTTTCCCATAATATCTTGGCGTTCGTACCCAGACCCCCCAGATAAAGTTCGGTGTCTCTTGGGTCAGTTGCTACCCTCTCTATGCTTCCTCGGGATAGATCAATTTCTAAATTAAACCCCGTCTCTGCGTACCTCATTTTTTGGCCCCTCAATGGATTAACTTGTTAATATTTTCACATATCTTTTTATGCGAAAATCATCATACTTCTCTACAAATGAAAAAGTGCTTTTCCGCAACGTTTTTTTTACGCAGGTTGTTCATGGTTGTTGCACCTTCGACTCTAATCGAAACCGTAGAAAATCTCTTCCGGGATGTAGGTGCAGTGGAAAACCATAGTTCATCCAGCTGAACAAAGCTTGTAAAAAATTTTATTACAAAATCAGTAAATTGTCAAGTAGGTAACGAGAAATTTTTGTGAATTTATAGATTCGTTCGTTATAGTGAACAAATCCAAACATTCATTCGAAATTTTCTGCCCCCATGCGTCGAATTTCCTCAGCAACCCTCTGCATTCCACTTCAGAACCACTTCTCCCTTTTTCGCAGGACCCACGCCCCGGCTGATTTGTCTACATATTCCACCCACCTGAAACTTCGACGGCGGCCCCTGTCATGTAGCTCGCCTCATCGGACGCCAGAAAAACGACGACATTCGCAATCTCCTCGGGTTGACCGATCCGCCCCAAGGGGGTGTCTTCAATGATCATATTCCGATACTTGTCGGGCATCTTCGCAATCGTCGGGGTCAAGGTCAATCCCGGGAGCACAACGTTGACATTGATCTGGTGGCGGCCCAGCTCCCGGGCCACGCTCTTGGTGAGGCCGATGATACCGCCTTTGGCGGCGCTGTAACTGACAGCCGCGATCCCACCGCTTTTCCCGTAAATGGAGGAAATATTAACGATCTTGCCATATTGGTTTTCGACCATTTGGGGAACAACGGCCTGGATACAGTTCAGTGTCCCCTTTAGGTGCACCTCGAGTACCGCATCCCAATCCCCTTCCCTCACCTTCAGAAGCGTTGCACCCCGATCAAAACCGGCATTGTTGACCAGAATGTCGATCCTCCCCCAAGCCTCAAGGACCTGACCCACCATGTCTTGAACTGCGCTTTGATCCGCCACATCCACAGCAATAAAAAGGGCCTTCCTGCCCAGGCTCTCAACTTCCCTTTTCGCCTTCGCACCGCTTTCCGTGTTTTTCTCGGCGACAACGACATGGGCCCCTTCTTGGGCCAGTTTCAGAGCAATACTCCGGCCGATCCCCTGCCCTGCTCCGGTCACAATCGCCTTTTTATCCTTGACCCGCATCTTCTCACCCCTTATGAGGATTTTCGACAAGGTCCAGAAAGATGTCCCTGCCGATCCTTCCAATACCGACCTTGGCGACTCGTGAAGATCAAAAAAGAAGATACCCTCGGCCTCGGGGTAAAATCCTCAGGCCTGAAGGGTATCTTCTCCATGAGATAACCAGAGGGTGATACCTGATAACCACCGCTATTTCTTCGGCTTTGGCAATACCTTCTCCGCTAGCTCTTCATCATAGAGGTGGCAATCGGCAATCTGCCGCCTGAATTCTACGTGGTCGATGACACTCGTGCCTGTCTCCTTCTGGGTGTTGAATGCGTTGAACCCGAGCCAGGCATCCATATTCATATTAGCGGCCAGCCAGTAAATGGCATGAACCTTCGTGTTATCCCACCAGAATTTCTTCTTGATCCGGATTGTCTCAATCGACTTCATGAGGCAAAGGGGAAAGGTATTCGCAAAGGTCCATACCAGCTTGTTAATATAGTCGTCCAGCTGGGTCCAATCGGTCTTGAGGGTTTTCAGATATTCGGTTGCTTTTTTTGCCTCGTCGCCGGTCTTCATCTCCCCATAGACGATCTCGCCGTTGTNNTTTAATGGGGATGGCCTTACTAATCAATCCGAGTCTCTCCATCTTATAGGCGCTCCAAGGAATATTGGAAACGCAGTTGTACATGGCCTGTTCCATGCTCAAATTCCAGGGTAAGAAGTCCGTGGATCCCCCGTCTGGGGTAGAACCAACTCTTGTACCGGCCTGACCAAAGATGGCGGTGTCGGCAGCGACCGTGAGGTCACAGGCCTGTCCAATCTCCTGACCGCCAGCGATTCTCATCCCATTGCATCGGCAGATCACCGGAACGCGACATTTTAGGATTCCATCGACCATGCCAGAGAAGAGATCCATATAATCGGCATATTCTTTGGGCCGCTTCGTGTAATACTCGGCATACTCCTTGGTATTTCCACCGGTGCAAAAGGCTCTGTCTCCAGCAGCAGTAAAGATAGCCGCAACAACCGATCGGTCAACAGAGGCCCTGTGGAATCCGGCAATCACGCCTTTGACCATGTTCGTTGTGTACGAGTTGAATTGAATCGGATTATTCAGGGTAATCCAGGCCGTGTAGAGACCCTCCACGACATTACCCTTTGCGTCGACCATTGGTTTTTTCTCATACGTCGTGCAGGGTGGTTCTGTCCCAAAAAACTGATCGCCAAATAGGTTATGATCTTTCGGTTCGTTATCCCTCACCAGCCAATCCAATGCCATTTCAGTACCTCCTTTTTTCTTTTTGTCGTTGATATCTAGCAGTCCGTGTCTATCTCTGAGCAGTCATACCCAAAACTCTCGACTCGCCTTCGGGAATCAAAAATCGGGGTGGAGAACAATCCGTTTTGCCGGAGAACCTGCCTTATGAACTTCCTCAAAAACCGACTGGATCTGGCTCATGGGACGGACCTCCACGAATGGCTCGATGTCGATTTTTTTCGAGAGAACCATGTCGAGCACGATGGGATAGTATTCTGGCAGACAACCCCATGTTCCGATAATCTCCGCATCGAAGGCCATGAGCCGAGAAATGCGATACTCGTTCTTGGCCATCCCGAATCCGATGACGATCAGCTTGCCAGTGAATGAGAGAAGCTCCAAGGCGATCTCTTGCCCTCCCCTGGTACCCGTCACTTCAAAGATCTTCCAACCAAAACCCGCTT
>WVXP01000016.1 GCA_011773445.1 Pseudomonadota bacterium
AGCACCTTGATTTTACCCACCAATGAACTGAAAAACCTCCGTCAGGCGAACATGATCTACGGGCCCACCCAGAGTGGGGTGGCCAAGGCCATTGTCGATGGACTCGCTCAGAGGGTCATTCCCGAGTCGACCATGTACAGCCACATGATAATCGTTCAGGCAGCCGTACACCCCAGGGCGCTGGACCGGCGAATCCTGCATAAGAACGCGTATGCGGCGACAGACTCGGCCGTTCGCAAGGCATTTGAGAGGTGACGCGATGAAAAGCAAAAAGACAGAATGGTTCAAGGGGATCTTCCCCGCTCTCGNNGATTCGATCGACGAAGCGGCCTTTCGCAACCTGATCCGTTTTGTGCTTCCCCATGTCGATGGTGTTGTTCCCAATGGTACCACGGGTGAGTTCAGCTCGCTGAGTTTTGAGGAGAAGCAAAAAGTTATCGCGACCTGTATCGACGAGGTCGGAGGTCGAATTCCTGTATTAGCGGGAACGGGCTGTCCGAGCACTTCTGAGACAATAGAACTGACCCGATGGGCCAAGGAGGCCGGCGCTTCTGGGGCCTTGGTCTGTGCGCCCTACTTTCAAAAACCCACTTTCAATGAGGTCTACGATCACTATCGCGCGGTTGACAAAGTCGGTCTCCCCCTGGTGCTTTATAACATCCCCCAGACTGCAGGCACCCACTTTCGGTGGTGGACAGCCGAAGGGATGGGGGTTGCCTTTGACAATGTCATCGGAATCAAGGACTCAAGTGGTGACATGCCTTTTTTCATGGCAGTACTGGAGAAGCTCAGAGGAAGGATCGGAATCTTTTGTGGTCACGATGAAATCGCTGGGGTGGCCATGCTGGCCGGTGGAGATGGGGCGATTCTGGCCAGTGCCAACATCATTCCCGACATATGGCAGGAGATCTATCAGGCAGCTCGAAAAGGAGATGCCAAATTCGTCCAAAATCGCCACAGAGATATCCAGATTCTCACGAGACTTGTGGTTCGCAAAGGAGGACCGCAAGCGGTCAAAGAGGGTCTTAGGATGAGAGGGATCAGGATGAGCGATGCCCGGCTTCCCATGATACAGGGGGGTGAGTTTGAGAGAGAGGATTACGAGGATATGCGCACCCAACTGTGCAACCTTGGGAAAATCCCCAAGGTCAAAAAACGCGTGGCTGGTGCCAGTGTGGACATGATGGCCACGGGCGAGAGCCCGGAGAAAATCGAGGATCTCACCCTCTGCGTAGGCGAGGGATTTGCTGGGCCACCCTTTACCGAAATTGCCCACATTGATCTCTTGCTTGGACGCCGGGACGGGCCAGTCGGAAAGGCGATTAAGAGGGCTGTCGGTGAGCCACGGCCGGGCCACGAATTGGTGATCATCAATGAAAGACCCCAAACCATGCTGGTCCCTACGGTTACGATTCGAGGGGATAAAGCGCGACAACTCGTGTACGAGGAAGCGGCAGGTGGCATCAATATGGCCATCGCCCATGCCACCGATGAGGGTATGTTGCCGGAAACCCTCTGTGATGAGATCTGCATGATCGCTAATGTTTTTGTTCACCCGGCAGCGAGCATCCAACAACGCGTCAGGATCAATAACTACAAGGCCATGCGAGGAGCCATTCGGAAAGCGATTGAAGGCCGCCCCACACTACAAGAGCTTATGAAAGAAAAGGAGGCTGCGCGCCATCCTTTTCGGTATGCCCCCTAGAAGGCATCTCGCCAATAAGAAGGCCGAAAAGAGTCGTTGTAGCGTCTCTAAGTTTTTCGATGAGACCGTTGTCCTTAAGCGGCATTTACTGAGGAGAGGGTGAGGAATCCCCGCGTGAGATAGGGAACGGGTCACCCCGAGAGCCTGGGAGCGAGCGGACAACAGTATTCAGTCAGGAGGAGCGACCATGAAAATCACAGACCTGAAGACCACCATTCTCTCCGTTCCCTTTAGGAAATCGACTTTCTGGCCCTATGGGCGATGGGATGGAATCACTGTCGTTGTTATTGAGATTGAAACGGACCAGGGGATTACCGGAGTCGGCGAGAGTGTCTGCCAACAGAATCCAGCCGAGGCTTTCAAGAGCTTTATTGATCGTTCGAAGCCTTTTCTCATTGGAGAAGACCCCTTTAATACGGAGAGAATCGGGAAAAAAATCGAGGGATTGGGTGGGTGGGTCTTCGGCCGGCATTTTGCGGGTTACGCCCTTGGCGGCATAGACATGGCCCTTTGGGACATCATTGGGAAAGCCTGCGGTCAGCCGCTTTATAAGCTATTAGGAGGGCTGATCCGGGATCGCTCTGAATGCTTCAAGTTTATCCCCCATGATAAGCCTGAAGTGATGGCTTCTGACGCTAAGGACGCTATTCATCAAGGCTACGGGGCGATCTACTGCAAATACACCGACATCGACCACTTGAGAAAGGCTATTGAAGCGATTCGAGGTACCACGGGGGAAGAGCCAAAGCTCTGGGTCGATTTCAACGGAACGCTTTCACCCGGATTTGCGGTTCAATTCATCCGAGAGATGGAGAGGTTTCGTATCGATATTGCTGAGCAGCCTGTTCTCGCATCGAATCTGGAAGGCATGGCCTACGTGAAGAATTCCGTTCCTGCCAGGATCCTTGCCCATGAGAGTTCCTGGACGCTTTATGAGGCTATGAACGTGATCAAAAGGGATGCAGCTGACATCATCAGTGTTGAGCCGCGAATGACGTGGGGGATGATGGCCACCAAAAAAGCGGCTGCTGTGGCAGAGGCAGCAGGACTGCCCGTGATCATGCATTCATGTGCGGAGTTGGGAGTGGCGACAGCGGCATTTCTTCATATTATTGCGTCGACTCCGAATTTCGTCCTGGCCAACCAATGCATGTACGACTGGTTTGATGACGACTATATCCGAGGAGGAAAGCTTCAGTTCGAAAGCGGGTGTTTACGTGTTCCAGAAGGGCCAGGCCTCGGGGTCGAGCTGGATCGGGACAAAATGAGGCAATACCATGAGAAGTATAAAGAGGTTGGAACGTTTGCTACGGTCGGGGCAAGGCCCGATGAATTGCTCACGGTTCCGCCGCCTCTCTGGCCCGCATACTAGAGAGCAACCTGTGGACGAAGGGGGATTGTTGAAGCGCTTTTCTTAACGCGTCTCTGAAAAAGCACCGAGATGGGAGATAGAACATGAGACCTATGGGTCAGAAAACAGCTTTCAGGATTCTTTGTGAGGATGAGATAAAACTTATTCACGAGAAAACACTTACCATTCTGGAGGAAATCGGCGTTCGGGTTATGCATGAAGAGGGGCGCAAAGTCCTCGAGGGAGGTGGGGCAAAGAGAGCTTCTGATTCGCTTATTCGAATTCCTTCCAAAATGGTCGAGGGAGCCCTAAAAACCGCGCCCAACTCGATCGAGATATACACCAGAGAGGGCAATCTTTCCATGGTTCTCGACGGAAAAGGGACTTATTATGGAGCCCCTTCCGACAGTTTCTTCATTCTGGATTACGAGACCGATGGAAAACGTCCCTTTCTTATAGGAGATGTTGAAACGGTAGCTAAGGTCATTGATTTCCTTCCAAACATGCATTTCATCCATAGTGCCGGTCTTCTTCCAAAAGAAAAACCCGAACGGGCAACGCGCCTTGCCTTTAGCGAGTGCTTCAAAAACACGAAAAAACCGATCTGTTTTCTTGCCAACGACCCAGATTCTTGTCGTGCTATTATCGACTTTTGTACGCGGTTTTCCGGTGGCAAGGAAAGCTTCGGAGCCAAACCTTTTGTTTACCACTATTCAGAACCTATCTCCCCGCTCCTCCATTCCGAAGAGGGAATTGAGAAGGTTCTCCTCTGTGCTGATTTTCATGTCCCCCTGGTCTATATGCCCTACTGCTTGATGGGAGGAACGTCTCCGGTAACGATTGCAGGAGCTTTGGCCCAGTGCAACGCGGAGGTTTTAAGTGGGCTCGTCATTCAACAGCTTCGCAATCCTGGGAGCCCTTTTATCTATGGGACAATGCCGGCGCCAATTGATATGAGAACAACAACGGGCCTCTATGGGGCGCCTGAACTTCACTTGGCAATCGCTGCCTCTCGAGAGATCGCACGGCATTATGGTTTGCCCTTTTTCGGAACGGCAGGAACAAGCGATTCAAAGCATCTCGACTATCAGAGTGTGATGGAGGCGGTCATGTCCTGTTTGCTTACCGGTCTCAGCGGCCCAGATCTCGCGCATGATGTTGGCTTCATCGATCACAGTAACATCATCTCTCCAGAGTTGATCGTCCTTACAAATGAAATTATTAGCATGGTTCAGCCATTGACTCAGGGCATCGCTGTTACAGAAGAGACCCTGGCTATTGACCTCATCCGAAAGGTGGGCTTGGAAAAGCGGAGCTTTATCGAGGACGATCATACATACAGTCATTTTAGAGAGTTCTGGTATCCCGAGCTTCTCGATCGATCGATGGAAGACGAAACCCCGCAGTTGAGTCAAAAGGTGAAGGAAAAGCTGAAAATAATCCTCAGGGATCACCAGGTCGACCCTCCTGCCAGGGAGGTTCTCGAGGATCTGGAGCGTTTGGTCTGGTGAATTTTATCGGAATTGGAGATCCGTTGGCCGAAATCGCTTTGACGTGTCGTTAGAATATTGTGAGAGGAGTTTCCTCAGTTTGGTGGACGCTCATGTCCCTGAGGGACGATTGTGGTGGAAGGGTGTCCGTATTCCTCGGGCCGTTCCGAAATCCCTTTTCCCGGCTTTTGTCTGATGAAAGTGGAAAAGGAGCGCTCTTCGCTGCTCAAAACCTTTTTTCGACAATTCTAAAGCTCGGCTCCACTTCAAATCCAAAACTCGCCCTTCGGGCTCAGACAGTTGGATTTGCGGCCGTTACGCCTCGCTAAGGATTGTAAGCGAAAAAATCTTGATTCGCGCTCAGAGCTTCCTTTCCCACTTTCTGGTTAAATACTCTGGAAATGACTTCGACACAAGCGGTCTAACGGGATTTGGGCAACAGCCTGTCCCCACCTGACCCGCCAACGGCGGGAAAAGGGTCAACGCGAGAGCAGGGGAGCGCCCGGATATGAGGGTGCCATCGAGAGATGAAAACTTGTCGTGAACCATCAGAAGGTTAGAAATTCCTCTTCGAAAACCTTAGGAGCTCTCACGATCCCTGCGAAACGGGGAGATCGAGCGAGAGAATCTGTCATTCATTGGGCTGACGGAGAACCACGGTAGCGTCGAGGGCAACGGGTTTTCCATTCACCACGGCAACGGGATTGATGTCGATTTCAGTGACTCGCGGAGCCTCAAGGCCGATCCATCCGAGGGCCGTGAGAACCTGAGCCAACTTGTCCCGGTCAATTGGCATTTTTTCGCGAAATCCGGCTAACAGTGGCTTTGCCCGAATACTGTCCATCATATGGAGGGCGTCTCGTCTACTGAGGGGAGCGATGCGAAACGCGATATCCTCGTAAAGCTCTGCAAAGACCCCACCCACACCGAACATGACAGCAGGCCCAAACTGGCGGTCCCGAATCATCCCACAGATGAGTTCTACATCCGGCTTGATTTGTTTTTGAATAAGGACACGACCCGCTCCCTCCAGCCGGTCTATCAGCTCTTCGAAGGCGAGGAGAATCTGCTTGCGATTGAATAGATCCAGTTTGATGAGGCCAAGCTCTGTTCGATGGATTTTTCCTTGAGCAAGCCCTTTAAGAACGACGGGAAATCCGAACCGTTGAGCAGTCGAGAGGGCCTGGGTCGAGTCGGCGACGATTGCCTCCTGCACTGTTGGAATGTTGACTGACGACAAGATTTTTTTCGACTCAAATTCGTCCAGAGGACCGTCTACCGGGGGTGTGCTTCCAAGCACCTCTTGGAGAGCCGATCGGATCTCTACCGGAACAGGCTCAGGCGGGTTTTGCACGGCCATCTCTGGTCCCCGGGTTCCGTGGCAGCACACGGCGTGAAGCGCTTCTACAGCTCTTGAGAGTTCCCGGTAAACTGGCATTCCCAGGCTTTGGGCTCGCCTCTGAAATGCCATCGCCTCATCATGCATCCCCAGGAGCCAGAAAAAAATGGGTTTGCCTTTATGCTTGGAGACGGAGGCAAGGGCTTCGAGGCCCAGATCGAGCCGGAAACCGCCGGCAAAAGCGTGGAGAAGAAGGACATTAACATTATCGTCGTCCATCACCACCTCCACGGCACGACGATAGGCCTCCGCGCCGCCAACCAGTTCAGCAGCGGGCCAGAGATCGATGGGGTTGGCAACGGGCATCCAGGGTGGGAAGAATGCCTCGAGTCGGCGGCATGTCTCTCCAGACAGGATGGCAACGTCCATGCCATGGTTTGTCAGAAAATCAGCTGACAAGATGCCTGCGCCGCCACTAAATGTGAGAACGGCAACACCTCCAGGCCTCATCCCCTCTGATGCCATAGCGAGGGCGCGAGAAAGGTCCATCATCTGTTTAAAGTCTTTGGCCTCGACGATGCCTGCCTGAATCAAAGCGCCTCTAACGACCCTGTCGTCTCCCGAGAGGCTTGCCGTGTGACTCATTGCTGCCTGAGCACCCCGAGGGCTTTTGCCGCCCTTAAGCACCACAATTGGCCTTGTAGAACGGCGGGCCACATCGAGGAAAGCCCGGCCTTTCGAAATCCCCTCGAGATAGAGCGCCACGGCTGCCGTGTCCATATCTGAGACGAGGTATTCGAGCAACTCGCACTCGTCCACATCCACCTTGTTGCCGATGGAACAGACCTTGCTCACTCCCATGGTCCCATGACTCATCAGATCGATGAGAAACCCTGCCGAAAGCATCCCGCTCTGCACGATTAAGGAGACGTCTCCGGGCGTCAGACCTTTTTCCCACATGGCAGGGTTCAAAAAGGAAAAGACGAGATTTCGACGGCCATCGACGAGGCCCATGCAGTTCGGACCCCAAAGGCGCATTCCATTCTCCGCGCTTATCTGGCGACAGGTTTCTTGGAGATCTCTCCCTTTTTTCCCCGTCTCAGCAAAACCCCCAGACTGGATCATCACGCCTTTCACACCACCGGCGGCGCAGTCCCGAAGAGCTTCTGGCACCAGGTGAGCCGAGACAAAGACAATGGCCAGGTCAACGGGCGCTCCGATGTGGGCGATCTTTGGAAAACAGGGAAGGCCCTCAATTTCTACATATTTCGGGTTGACCGGGTAGATGGACCCCGAGTACCCACGTTGGAGGTTTTTGATCAGCGCGTTTCCACCCTTGAGCGCGTTCGGGCTAGCGCCAATCACAGCGATCGAACGCGGTTCGAAGAAGAAATCTAGCGTCCTTGAGCTCATTGAAATATCCTAGCAGGTCGTTAGTCAGCGGTCGTGTCAGTCGTCGGTTGTCCGTGGTCAGTGGTAACGAGACGCTGTCACCATGAGGCCGTTTATCGGAGGGCGTTGACTGGGTACTCGGTACCTCCTGAACTGGCAAACGCAAAGTTTCTGGGCAGAGAACTACAGACGTCGAACGACGAACGGCATGTCCCAGACGGCTAACCACTCAATCCGATTTCTCTGCGGATGATGGAAACGATCTCCTCACTGCTCGTAGATTTGATAGTTTTGAGGAGACCCTCCCTCAGATAGAAGTCGATCAGCGGAGCGGTCTTCTGATTATAGGTCTCGAGACGTTTGGTGATGGCCTCTTCCGTCTCGTCGTCGCGTTGGACCACGGGTGAGCCACATTTCTTGCATTTGCCATCGGCAGTGGGGAGTTTACTTCTGATATTGTAAATCTCTTGGCACTCGGGATTGGAACAGGTCCTCCTGGTCGTCAATCGGTCGAGGATGACCGCTTTTGGAACGTCGAGGTTGACGACGAGATCCAGTTTAAGATTGAGCTTCTCAAGCAGTAGTTTCAACGACTCAGCCTGGGGGATCGTTCGTGGAAATCCATCCAAAATGAATCCTTTTTGACAATCAGGCTCCTGGAATCGAGACTCCATGATCTCCATGATGAGCGTGTCCGGTACGAGTTCTCCTCGCTCCATGTAACCTTGAGCTTCCTTGCCCAGTCCGGTTCCGGCTTTGACAGCGTTTCGGAGTATGTCACCCGTAGAAATCTGAACGGAACTATCCGCTTCCATCAGTGCCTTTGCGATTGTGCCTTTTCCAGCTCCTGGCGCTCCCAACAGGATAATTCGCATGGAATTCTCCCCCTTCTCTACGAATCTTCTCTATGTCTAGGATGATGCATTATACCTTGTTTTGGAAGGAATTGGGATGATTCGATTTCATCGTGAATCATTCCTTCCCCCATGACGACGACGTGTGCGTCTTCAGCATTTTCATCGAGTCTAAAACGAAGGATTTCCTTCGAAAAGTTCATGGGAGTGAAGGGATATGAGGGTTCCACCTAAAGACTCAAAATCGTCGTGAAACATCAGAAGATTAGAAACTTCTTGCTTTGAAAACTCAGGAAACTCTACCATTTATTCTGGAGTTTCCTCAAAAACCAGCTATGTAGCTATGCAAGTAGTCGGAACTTCATTCTGT
>WVXP01000018.1:0-1169 GCA_011773445.1 Pseudomonadota bacterium
CTCTCCCTCTTTTCGAAAAACCCGGATCTTGTCGTCCTCCTCGAGTTCCATCGCCACGATTCCAGGCGTCTCATCCCATCCGAAGAGGATGTCGTTTTTGGCAAAAGAGAGTTTTTCGACCTTCATGACGTCGCCCATTCCCTGTGTTTATGAGGCCTTCGGGCCGCTATTTGTGTGTTGTGAAAAGGACCAAATCCTCTGCCAGGAATTCCTCGAAAGATTTTACCACCGGGATTTCCCCAAAGAAAGAGTCTCGAGAAACCAGGTCCCCGAGGTTTTCTTCCATGGCCATTCAAAAGTGGCGATTCCTCGGATCACATTTCAATCCGTTCCCCCACTCGATGGGACCTTCATATCCCTTCGCTCTCTTGCTCTCACGTTGACCCCCTTCCCGCCGTTGGCGGGACAGGTGGTGAAGGGCTGTTGCCCAAATTCTTTTATTCAGCCTTTGTCTGATGAAAGTGGAAAAGGAGCGCTCGTTACTGCTCCGAAAGCTTTTCTGGGTGCTGTCAGTTGTCGGTTCTCAGTGGTCAGTTGTAACGATCCTATTCACGTCATTCGATTGAAAATCAAATTCCCTGGGCTCGTTACTCGAATAGCCGTGGATGCGCAAATCTTAGTCTTTATGCGACGAACCACGCACGACTGACCACGAGCGCCGACTTTTAGTTCAGAGCCTCCCTTCCCACTTTCTGGCGAATTAGTCTTTCAAAACATCGACCAGAGTGTGCCGATGGTATCTGA
This sequence comes from Pseudomonadota bacterium, assembly GCA_011773445.1. Classification (GTDB taxonomy): domain Bacteria; phylum Desulfobacterota; class BSN033; order WVXP01; family WVXP01; genus WVXP01. The sequence goes on from WVXP01000018.1 coordinate 745, forward strand.
GAACCGCCCGAGGAATACTGACACCCTTCCTTCGAAAACATCTCCCAGGGACATGAACGTCCACGAAACTGAGGAAACTCCTCAAGAAAAAATGTTGACATCATCAGCCACCCGGGCGTTAAATGTAAGCGCAACGCGATTGTCAGCCCCGGCCTTGTCAAGCATCAGGTAATCGATTCGAAACCGGATCGCTGGTATATCCTCTTCAAAGATAGATGGGAGAAGCGATGGAAAAAAAGGAAAACCTCATCAAACCCCGCCTCACCGTCCTGAAGGACGATCAGATAGAAAAGATTCACGCTGATTCATTAAAGATTCTATCCTCTATCGGGGTTCGCGTTGACTCGGAAAAGGGTCGGCAGATCTTTGCCAAGGCTATTGGGTCGAAAGCAGTGGGCGACGACATCGTCCGCATACCAGCCGAA
>WVXP01000018.1:1338-5670 GCA_011773445.1 Pseudomonadota bacterium
CTCGTTTCCGATGACGAAGCCCTGCCGGGTGCATTGGATCTCCTGGAATATCTTTACGGCGACCTCATTTCGAAACCGTTTGTGATCCCCTATCTCAACCCGATTACCCCCCTGGTGATAAACCGAGGAACGGTCGACAAAATGGTGGCCGCTATTGAACGGGGTTTGCCAATCGCTTACTCCAATTATGGCATGGCAGGGGCAAGCACTCCGATCACGTCGACTGGGGCGTTCACACTCCTGAACGCAGAGTTGCTAGCTGGCCTGACCCTCAGNNTCTTTGCCAAGGCTATTGGGTCGAAAGCAGTGGGCGACGACATCGTCCGCATACCAGCCGAACTGGTTGAGAATGCGCTGAAAGTAGCGCCTTCTTCAGTGGAAATCTACGATCGAAAAGGTGCCAACTCCTTCCAGCTACCCGGTGATACCCGTTTCGGTATCGGCGTCACGGCCCTCTATTACCAGGACCCTGAAACAGACAAACTGACGCCCTTCGGCCGAAAACATATGGAAGTGACCGTTCGCCTTGGGAGCCTTTTGCCAAACTTCGACTTTATCAGCACGCCCGGTATACTTCAGGATGTCCCCGTGGAGGCTTCGGACTTCTACGCGGTTCTCGAGATGACGGCCAATACTGTCAAACCTTTGATCATTCTCGTTTCCGATGACGAAGCCCTGCCGGGTGCATTGGATCTCCTGGAATATCTTTACGGCGANNATCACGTCGACTGGGGCGTTCACACTCCTGAACGCAGAGTTGCTAGCTGGCCTGACCCTCAGCCAGTTGATCAAGGAGAGAACTCCAGTGATCCTCGGCAGCATGCCCGCTTTTTTGGATATGAGGGGTGGAGGAGCGAACTTCTACGACTCGATGAGCTACCTCATCAACCTTGCCTGTGCGGAAATGATGTCTTTTTATGGCCTGCCCCACATCGGGACCTCAGGAAGCGGCATGGGATGGGGGGCTGACCTGATCGCGGCGGGTCATCAATGGTTCAATCATCTGATCAGTTGTCTGGGCAGAGTGGGATTGGCGGCTTTTGTTGGCGATCTGTTCGGCGGCAAAGGATTTTCGCTAGAGGTCATTGTGTATGCGAACGAGGTGATTGAACAGGCCCGTCGATTTGCCAGAGGATTTGAAGTGGATGACACCGATCTCCTCTTGGATGAGATCGCTCAGGTAGGGCCGGGGGGGAATTTCCTGGCTTCTGATCTCACCCTGAGCCGTTTTCGCCAGGCCTACTTCGAAAGTGAGATTTTCCCCCAGTTGACCATGGAAGATTGGCAGGCGAGAGGTTGCCCCAGAACTCATGAATTTCTCAAAGACCATGTACAACGATTGATCGCCAGCCTGAAAGCACCTGAAGATCATTCGGATGTGATGGCCAAGGGCGAAGGATTCATCAATAAACTCATAGCCAGATAGGGATCGGCTGCCGCCAAATTGTGACCGATAATAGAAACAATTCATCCAGGCGCATCCACAATCCATAGCCGAATTGAAAATACGAGGCTCAACTCCCACAAGCTCCGGGTTTTTCATCTGCTATCGGATTGTTGGGTTCATCATACAATCGATCTCTCATGTAGATCCAACTGGGTCCAATCAAGGCAATGAGAATAGCGACTTGGCAGAGGCGAAATAGTACTGCCACACTGAGCCCGGCTGAAGGGGGGAGCCCGAGTGTATGGGCCAGAAAAGCAACCGATCCTTCGTAGATTCCGAGAGACCCGGGGACCAACTGGATAAGTTTAATGAGGCCTCCGATTGAGGCAACCATCGCGCATTCAGCCCAGCTTAACTCATTTCCAATCTCCGAGAAAGCCAGTTTGTAGGCTATCACAAACGTCAAGATACTGGCAAAGCTCCCGATGGTTGAACTCAGAATGCTCGCTCGTGACCTTCGGATGGCGTACCAGCTTTCAAGGAAAACTCGCAGACGAGAAACCCATCTGCCCTCACTCCATCGAAGATCTCTCGGTAACCAGATGAAGAATAGGCTTATTGCCAGAGCGACAATAATGGAGAAAACAATCGTCCAATTCATTCGATTGTGTAAAGCGAAAACAACAACGACTGAGACGGTAGCCACGAGAGCGCTCGTACCATATACGACGAGGGAAAACCCCAGAAAGATGCTAACGAACTTGGAGAACACCATCTGGTGAACTGTCTTCATATAGATCGCGCGGTATACGGTGCCCAGGCGAAATGGTGTAAACAAATTGCCTAAACGACCAATTACTGTCAGTGATAGACTTTCTCCCCAGCCGAGCTGGACCTTAAGGGTCCTTGCCATCAAAACCTGCGTCATAGACTGCACGAGCAGGCTTAGACAGTGAGCTAGAATGCATAGTGTAATGACCAGGGCAGATGCTTCTAGCAGACGCGCCACTTTATCTTTGCTATCTTCGAGGAAGATGAATAGGATGGCAACGGAAAAAAACCCGAATCCGTACGTAATTATATGAAGCCAAGAACGACGAATTGACGTATTTGACTTAGACATCTAGAGTTCTTCCTTCGCAATCTCAAATCTTGGAGAGAACAGGAAGAGGTGTTTCAGGCCCATAACTCGGATGTGTCCTTACAAGCGATCTATTTCTCGCATCCCGATTCCAAATCCTACTGTCCAGGCGGTCACTGCAGATAGATAAAGTGGCAACGTCAGCAACCAGAGACACCATAGGCCGATATCATAACGCCAGAGACGGCGGTGCAATAAGGCTGCGCGAACAGCTGGAAAGAATGGAAGAAAGCACCGCTTCCTGGCTAAACGCGCTCTTGGAAACGAAGTCTTGCCCCACATGCGCCCAGACCAGTAGCCCAATCCACATGCATACTTGTAGACAAGCCTCAGGCCGCGCTTGTTGACATGGTCCACACAAGCGGAAGGTTCAAAAACCAATTTTCCTAATCGGCTGAGTCGCCAAGTCAAGACCATATCGTGACTGGCTTCGTACTCGACAGGGAATCCACCGACCCTCTCAAACGCTTCCTTTTGACACGCAAGGTTGCAACTCGGCAGCCGTTCCACAAAGCGTCTCTCTGAATGGGGCAATGACTCGCTGAACTCCAGGAAATACAGCTGGAGGCCGAGTAGATTGCGCCGATCGTATACGCCAATACTCCCTCCCACCGCTTTTAATTCCCCGAAATCTGATTGAAGAATCTTGCTTAGCCATCCATCTCGAGGGATACAGTCGGCATCAAGAAATACCAGGACGTTGGCTTTGGCAACCCTCGCACCGAGGTTCCGAGAAACAGCACTTGCCGTCTTCTTCGGCAATGCTAATACACTCACGTCGGGAAATGATTCTTTGATGACATCCCGGGTCCCGTCATCGGAGCTATCAATGATTAACACCTCGGCATTGCACTCCCTCGCCTGGGGTAAAATGGATTCTAAACAGTCGACTATCGTCTCGGCAGCGTTATAGGTGGGGATAATAACCGATGCCTTGACCGGATCAGTGGTCTGATCCCGAGGTGAGCGAGTGCGGTTGATCATCAAGATGATTTCACACCAGACTACTTTTCTGAGTTCGGGACACTGTAAGGAAACCTGAAAGATAGCCCGTGCCGTGCCCGAAATGCTGTGACATAACGAGAAGTGGAGTCCAAAAAAGCAGAGATGGATTTCGCCAGATCATGAAAGCATGGAGCCCCATGAGACATAATGCACCGACGTAAACCATTACAGGTACCAGGAGCCACAACCGATAAGGCGGGTGTAATAGAGCTGCCATGCCCAAAATGGGTAGTGTAATTGTCAAAAGAGCACCGAGAAAATGCGGAAAGTGGCTTAGGGCCCCCGTTTTTCTTGCCAAGTGACTGCGAGTAAGGCCCCGCTTAAAATTGGTTCGCGTGATTTTTCTAAGTGAAGTCTCGCGTGTGTGAAAGACCTTCGATTCTGGAACATATGCTATTTTATATCCCGCTTCTCGGATGCGAAGAACAAGTTCTGCTTCGGCACATTCATCAAAAGAAGGGTCAAAAAGGCCTACTTCCAGAAGCACCCGCTTTGGGAATGCCATGTTCCAGTCGCGGGGTGTGAAGTAACCAAAACGTATGCCATGACCCCGGCGCATTCCACCACTCGCGAACGGATTCTTTAAGACGTAATCCAGGCTGATCAAAAAAGGGCGTTCGTCCAACGGTACTTGATCCTCACCACTTGCGCATCCGGTCGAAGGATCTCGAAGTGGAGCAGTCAAAAGCGCAAGCCAGTCCTTCGGAAAATAGGCATCGTCATGGGTAAAGACCACGGTATCCCCACGCGAAGCCTGAATTGCTTGATTGTAGAGAGCGGTGCGGCGTGTCTCGCCTTG